>JARYMK010000205.1 GCA_029907165.1 Anaerolineae bacterium | reverse complement strand
CAGCCATTGCGCCGCGAGTCCCCATCGTGCCCCGTCGCGCCGCAGGAGTTGCCCGGCCACGACGCAAAGCCACCCCGCAGCCAGCAGGTTGAGGCGCGGGTCATTGCGCCACGCGATGCCCCAGTTGAGCCACGCCCACGCCGACGAAAGGACCAACCCCGCGCCCATCAGGGCAATGCCGAGCGCGCTTGTCCAGCGATGCCGCTCGTGCCTCCCCCCCGCGCCCAGCAGCGCCGCGATGCATGCGCCCATCCCCACGGCGTGCAGGGCGGCTTGCGCGGCATAGAGGAGCGTCTGCTGGGCCGGAACGGCCACCGGGCTTGCGGACCTTGTCGTCAGGACGTGGGTCAGCGCGGCCAGAGCCAGCACCAACGGACCTGCCAGCGACGCACTGCCGCCCCCCGCGAGTGGTGCGACCGCCAGCATCCCGACCGCGCCCGTCGCCAGGAAGTCCGCGGCGCTCACGAAGAGCGACCTGCGCTGGAACACCGCCTCGGCGAGCAGGTAGGCCGTTACGAGCACGGCAGCCGCCCACGCCAGGGCGCGGACAATCGCCTGCGCCCGGAGCGTGGGCCGCATGTACTCGGCAAGCCACAGGCCCACCCCCGTCAACAGGGCGGCGTAGGCGATGCCCAGAATCACCGTACCTGCGTTAGCCATCACTCCCATTTTAGGTTCCCTGCTGGAGCGCCTTTTGAATCACGCCTTCGGTCTCCGCGTCGCTGGCGAGATACTGCACGGCGACGCGGTTGTCCACCTGGGCCGCCTGCACCAGCGCGGCGCGGGCAGAAACCCACGCGGACGCCACGATGCACGCGATGGCGATCACGGTGCCCGCCCAGAGAGGATAGCGCGAGATGTCCGTCGTGGCAACTAGCATGGGATACTGCCCCGCCGCAAATCGGTACGTGATGCCGTTTGACGGGGTTGTGGTCTCGTCGGCGAAGGTGCCCTCGCGAGCGGGCTGGATGTCCATGCCGTGGAACACCTGGAAAGCGAATGCGGGCGTCCCGTTCCCCGCCGGGTTCAGGGCTAGGCGGACGGTATCGCCCACATCGGGAGCGGCGAAGTACTGTTCGGGCTGGTCCTCATCAAACCGCAGGAACAGCATCCCTGCGGCAGAAGACTCGCCCGCCGCCTGGAGCGGCACGGGTTTCCCCTGCCCGTCGGTCGCGCTGACGACGACGCCCGGGAACGAGCGCGCCATGTGCAGGGTCAGGCTGGCCGTCCACAGCGGGTGCTGCGGGCCGACGAATCCCTGCGAAATCGGCTCACCCTCCGGCCCCAGCACGGCAACGGGCCACAGGCCGCCCTCCGCGCCATCCTCCAGCGCTACCGACCACCCCGCCCGCACCGCCAGGGCCACCGTTTCCCCCGGTCCCAGCGCGACCTCCTCCAAGCGCGAGCCCAACCCCGATAGCAAGAGCGCCACGGTTGCGAGGAGAAGGCCCAAGGCCGCGCCAAAGCGGAGCCACGCTGCCCAGCCCGTCCGCACAGCGTGAAGGTGCACCCTGTCGCCGCTCCGCTCCACCCGCGTGCGGTAGCCGACCTGCAACAGCGCGCCATCCAGCGCGGCGAGAACCCGGGCCGCGTCGCCATCGGCGAGCCGTTGCCCCCGCGCCCGCCGCGGGAGGGCAATGGCGTCAGCCTTCGCGTACCGGAGCGCGCGCCCCAGTTCCTGCGCCGCGTGCAGGAGCAGGACGAACACCCACAGCCCCAGCACCCCCCGCCAGAGGGGCGATGCTGCAATCTGGAACAGCCCCAAAGTCCGCAGGGTTGGCCCCAGCGCGCCCCAGCGGGCGGCAGCCTCGGCTAGCCAGCGGAGTTGCGCGGTGGAGTCAGCGCCCATCGCCGGAGCCTGCGGGAAGATACCGGCGATGAGGAACGCGAATGCGGTGAGCAGGGTGAGGATGGCGGCGCAGCGGGCAGAGGTCAGGAAATCCCAGACACGCTCCCAGCCCCCGCCGGCGCGATCATCGGTGGGCATGGGGGCAGCGGGCTGTTCGGACTGAGCGGCCACCGAATCCTCCTGCTGGCGCATGCGGTATAGACGAAGCCCTGACCGGGCGTGCGGTCAGGGCTTGCGAAAGGAATGTGGAGCCACCCATCGGAATTGAACCGATAACCGGGCGCTTACGAAGCGCCTGCTCTGCCGATTGAGCTAGGGTGGCCCAGTAAGTTCGGCACAACGACGGATGTCCTTTGCCAGTCCGCACCTTGACGCGGTGCTTGAACGGTCGTCGCGGGGACATTATAGCAGGATTGCCCTGGGCTGACAAATTCCGCTCCGATGCGCATCGCGAGCGGAGCGAGGCAATCGCGCGTGCAGTGGTAGAGTACTAGGGGAACTCGCATCAGCGGAGTATGCGGGCGACCATGCGCCGCAACTCGTCGGCCCCGAAGGGCTTGACCAGGCGCGGCTGGCCGGTCTCCTCCAAGAAGCCAACCGTGCGCTGGTCGGCCACGTCGCCGGTTACGAACAGCACCCGCGGGACCAGGTCGGGGTAGAGCACCTGCAACTCCATGAAGAACTGATCGCCGCGCATGGATGGCATCTTGATGTCCGAGATGATGAGGTCGGGCCGCTCATCGGCCAGCATGGACAGCGCCTCTTGCCCGTTCGTGGCGCATCGCACCGTGTGTCCGGCCCGCTGCAGCGCCTTGGCGATGAAATCGGCCACGGCCGGCTCGTCCTCCACCACTAGGATGCGAGCAGGAGCCACCAGCGGGAGTTCGCCCTCCTCTGGTTCCGGCAACGCCTCCGCCGCCACAGCCACCGGCAAATCCACGAAGAACCTGCACCCCTGGTCCTGCTGGCTCTCAAACGAGATGGAGCCGCCGTGCTGGCGCACAATCCCCTGGGCGATGGAGAGGCCCAGACCGGTGCCGTCGCGCTTGGTGGTGAAGAACGGCTCAAAGATGCGGTGCTGCAGCCCAGGGGGGATGCCAGGGCCGTCGTCCGCGATCTCCACGCGGACCGTGCGGTCGGCCAGCAGGCACGTCCGAACCGTCAAGGTGCCCCGCCCGTGCGCGCGGGCCATGGCCTGGTGCGCGTTGTTCACCAGGTTCAGGAAGACCTGATGCAACTGGTGGGCATCGGCCAAAATCTTGGGCAGGTTGGGGCCCAGTTCCGTCTCCACGGCGATGTTGTCCATGTGCAGTTGGTACGCCTTGAGTTGCAGCACCTCCTGCACGGGGCGGTTGACGTCTACCCACTCGCGGCGCGGCTCGTGCTTGCGCACCACCGACAGCAGCCCCTGGACGATGGTTCGGGCTCGCAGGGCGGCCTCGGTGATCTGACGCAGGTCGTCTTTCACCTGCGGGACCTGGGCCTCCTCCTCCAGCATCTGCGCGTACCCGAGCACAGTCGTCAGCGGGTTGTTGAGTTCGTGCGCCACGCCCGAGACCAACTCGCCGATGAGCGACAGTTTCTCGTTCTGGGCCAGGAGTGCCCGCGCCGCCTGCAACTGGTTGAGTTGCTCGGTAACCTTGTTGTACAGTTGCGCGTTCTGGATGGCAGCCGCCGCCTGGCCCGAAAGCGCCGTGAGGAACGTGTGGAGCGCGCGGTCAAACCCCCGTCCTGTGCGGGCGAACACCGACAGCACGCCGATGATCTGATTGCCCGCGATGAGCGGGAAGCCCCAGTAGGTCTGGATGCCGGCCTCGGCCACCGGCCGGAGCGCCGGGATTTCGCGGCGCGTGCCCAGCCCCGACAGCGAGACCGCGCTCTGGGCCTGCAACACCTGCTCGCCCAGGTAGTCTAGCGCCGCCCACCCCCCGGCGTTCTCCAGGAGCGCGTCCAAGCCCGACTGCTCGGCCAGCGTCTGCAGGCGTGTGCTGCTGTCCACCAGCGTAACCGCCGCGCCCACGATGCCCTCCAGTCGGCGGATGTGCTCCAAGAGGATGCGCAGCGTGGGGCGCAGTTCCAGCGTTGTGGAGACCGCCATGTCCACGTCGCGGAGCGCGGTGAGGCGCATCAGGTTCTGCTCCGACTCCTCAGCGAGGCGCGCACGGGCGATGCCCAGCGCCACCTGCCGGCCCACGCCGGCGAGCACGTCCAGCCGCGACGCGGGGATGGGCCGGTCCTTGGGCAGCGCGATGCACATGGTGCCCAGTTGCTGCCCCTGGTGAATCAGCGGGATGGAGATGGTGGCGGCGATGCCCTTCTGACGGAGGCCCGGTGGGGCCGACGGCCCGATGCGCACGACCTGAATGGCCTCGCCAGCGCACATGGGCTCGGCCTTGCCCAGCAGGCGCAGCAGTTCCTCGGCCTCGTCCACGGGCATCTGGTGGGCCACCGCCACATGGCTGCCATCGTTGTGCCGGATGCACATGGCCCCGGCCAGCGCCCCGAGCACGGCCACGGTGCGCTCCAGCACCTCGGCGAGCATGGGCCTCAGGTCGCGGGCGTCGCCTACAACTTGCGCCACCTCGGCCAGCAGCGCCCGCTCCTCTTCACGCCGTCGCAGGCGCACGCGAAGCCCCAGCGCGATGGCCGCCAGCCCCACGAGCAATGCTGAACCC
>JARYMK010000204.1 GCA_029907165.1 Anaerolineae bacterium | reverse complement strand
AAGCCCTGCGGGCTGCAGCCCCAACGGGGCCTCGCTCCTTCAGCGCGGGGGTTTAGCCCCGCGCAGCCCGCGCCTTTCGCGATCCAGGGCCTACGCGCCGCCCTCGGCGGCCTTCGGCTCCCGCGGCTTCGCCCCCAACTTCGCCAGCCGCCCCCACCCCTTGCGCGGCATGTAGGGCGACTTGCTCAGCAGGTACAGCCGCACGATGGGCCGGAACAGCCGAATGAGGTAGCGCCGGAACCCCAATAGCGCCGTCAACTCCTGGACGTAGTCGCCGAAGTCGTAGCGCTGGTACTGGAGAATCTTCTGGCTCTCGGTCGTGTCCAGCCAGTCGGTGGCGAACGGCTGCTTGGCGAACGCCTCTTCGGGGAGCATCCCGATGCCCATCGCCTCCAGCAGGCGCGTGGTCATCTCGCGGAAGTAGAACTGACAGCGGGGGCCGCCCCCGATGTGCAGCGTCTTGCCCCACACCTTGTCGGAACTCACCGCGTTGGCGATGGCCAACCCCACGTCGCGCGTGTGGACGAACTCCATGCGGTTGTCCAGCGGCACGTCAAACATGCCCGGGTCCGGCCGCAGCGACAGCGGAAGTGCGGCCCCGAACCGCAGGATGCTCCACCTCAGGCCGGAGCGCCGAATCATCTGCTCGCACTCTATCTTGTGGCGCGTGTAGTGGTCAATGCCCTGCGTGGGGTCCGACACCTTTCGCGGCGGGCGCTTGTGCTGCGTCAGCCCGTACACATGCAGCGACGAGGAGAAAATCAGCCGCGGGGGCTTGGGCTGGGCCTTCATCGCCTCAATCAGGTTCCGCGTCCCGCCCACGTTGATCTCCCACGCCCAGTCCGGCCGGTCCTCGCAGCCCACGCCCGTGGCTGACAGTTTCGGGATGACGAAGGCCAGGTGCACCACCACATCCTGGCCGCGCACCGCCTGCTGCACATCCTCGGGCCGCCGCAAATCGCCCCAGATGACCTCGGCGCGCCCCTTGAACCGCTTGGCGGCCTTCTGGTTCGCCTTGGTCTTCACGTCAAAACACGTTACCTCGTGGCCCTGGGCCACCAGTTTCTCCAGCGCGCTCGTGCCGATGTTGCCAAACGCGCCTGTGAGCAACACCTTCATCGTGCCACACCTCCCGCTATCCTCATGGTGCCTCCATACTTTCCAGAATCATGTCTATCCCCTGGCGCAGGGAACGGTCCCAGTCTGCGCCGCTTGAGTCCAACAGCCCCTGCAAAATCGTGCCCACCGCCAGCGACACGATGACCTGCGCGGCGACCTCCGCATCCACCGGCCGGAGCGACCCCTCGGCCACGCCCGCCCGCACCAACTGCACGAAGAACTCGCGGTACCTGCGATATGGCGCGATGGTCGCGGCCCACACGTCCGGGTCGCGCGCCGCCTGGGTCCAGAATTCCAGGAACATGGGCAGGCGCTCGCCTGCCGAACTCAGCACAAACCCCACCATCCCCGCCATGTCTCTCAGCGCCTGGGGCACGTTGGCCGCCTGGACCTGGACCGCCCGAAGCCCGGCGTCCAGCCCCTCCAGCCAGTCGTTCAGCAGCGCCATGAACAGGTCCTGCTTGCTGGGGAAGTGGTGGTAAAACGCGCCCTTGCTCACGCCCGCCCGCTCGCAGATTTCCGCGACGCTGGCGGCTTCGTACCCGTGCTGGGCGAAGCAATCGGCCGCGGCGTTCAGAATCCGCGCGCGGGTCTCCTCGGCTCGCTGCTGTATGGGCATCTCGCCTCCTTTGAAATCAAACCGACCAGTCGGTATGATTTTACACCCTCTCGCATCCTGTGTCAAATTGTGCGCCGCAGGATAGATGGGGTTCACCGCAGAGACACAGAGTTCGCAGAGGAATCCGGATTTTTCGCTGCGCCCTCTGCGTACCCCGCGGTGAAACAAAAATATGCGCCGCCTTGCCGCTTGTGGTACAATAGCGCACCGTCGCACAACCTCAAGGAGCGCGTTATGCGGAACACCGAAGCCACAACGCCGTCGCAGTCCACCGCCCGCCTCATCGGCGTGGGGCTGGGCACCCGCCTGCTGGTGGACACCGCCAAGCAGATGTTCGGCCCGTTCCTGTCCATCTTCGCCGCGGGGATGGGCATGGACATCATCGCGCTGGGGAAACTCCTGGGTGCACGCAACGCCGTGGGCCTTACCGCGCCCATCTTCGGCGCGCTGGCCGACCGCCTCGGCTACCGCCCTATCCTGCAGGCCGAACTGCTCATCTCCGGCGCGGGGATGCTCCTCATCGGCGCGTCCGCGTCGCTGCCCGCCCTCGCGGTGGGGATGCTCATCGTCGGCATCGGCACCGCGGCGTTCGTCCCCTCGCTCCAGGCGTACTTGAGCGCCCGCCTCCCCTACGACCGGCGCGCGCGGGGCCTGGGCATCGTGGAGTACGCCTGGGCCTTGTCCAACCTCGTCGGCCTGGCGGCCATGGGCTACCTGATCCAGCGCACCGACTGGCGCGCGCCGTTCTTCATCCTGGGCGCGGGACTCATCGCGTCGGCGCTGGCGTTCCAGGGCGCGCCGCCCGTAGCGCCCTCGTCGGACGCCGGGCCGGGGGCACGGGCGGGTTACCGCTCCCCGGCGGCCCGCCTGCGCGACGCCGTCGCCTTCCGGGCCAACGGCGCGTCGGCATGGGCCACCATCGCCGTCATGGGGCTTCTCGTCCTGGCCGGGATGAACGTCTCCATCGTGTACGGCGCGTGGCTTCAGGCGGATTACGGCCTGGACGCGGCGGCGCTGGGCGCAACCGCCATCGTCGTCGGCGCGGCAGACCTGGCCGCCAGCGTCCTGGTGAGCATCGCCGCCGACCGCCTGGGCAAGCGGCGCAGCGTGTTGGGTGGGCTGGGCCTGTCGCTGGCTGCCTATTCCCTGCTGCCTGTGCTGAACCGCGGGCTGGCCCCTGCCCTGGCGGGCATCGCGCTGATGCGTTTCGCCTTTGAGTTCTCCATCGTCAGCCTGATTCCCCTGTTGAGCGAGCAAGCGCCCACGGAGCGCGGCAAGGCGTTGGGGCTGGGTGCGGTGTCCGGGCTTGCAGGCGCCAGCGTCGCCAGCATATCGGGGCCGTGGGCGCTCACGCACCTGGGCGTGACCGGCCTCGCGGCCATCTCGCTCGGCGCTGCGGTCGCGTGCGTGGCGGTTGTCGCCGCTTGGGTGCGGGAGTAGTGCGCGACGGCACGGCGCAGCGGGGAGCGATTTGCGGGAGGGCGTTTTCGCCGTTGACCCGCGCGGCAACATGTGCTATCATTACGATAGCAGTGTCCGCGCTCGCATCGCATGAGGAGACGTGCCTATGGATTTGGAGCGGCTCAAGGATATCGGCACGGTGCTGGGGGTCATCACGGGCGTTGCCGCCGTGCTGGAACTCGTGTTCTCCCCCGTGCGGCGATTCCTCAAGGTTCGCAGGCAACTCAAAGCGACGTACCAGGTCGTCTGGAAGCCCTCGCGGCGGCTCAAACCGCAGGAGGTCATGGGTCTTCGCGGCGACCGCAAACGCGGCTTCCGCGAGTACTACTACACCCGCGAGGCCGACGCCGCCATCCGCCAGCGGATTCAGACAGGGAAGCACGTCCTCATCCTGGGCGACCCGCTGGCCGGAAAGACCCGCGCTGCCTACCAGGCCCTCAAGGGCGCCAAACGCCTGGCCGTTACCATCCCCTGCCCCGAAGATGTCAGGCGCGACGAGTTCCGCGTGCCGCGGTGCTGGGCCTTCTGGCGCAGGCGCATCTTCCTGGTGGACGACCTGGACAAGTTCATCGGCAAGCAGAACTTCACCCACCTGCTGACCGAGTTTGAGAAGAGGGGCGTCGTCGTTGCCACGTGCCGGTCGGGCGAGGAGTACAGTCGCCTGCGCGCCGCACTGGAGCGCGAGCGCCTTGACCTGTTCGGGGAGCCGGTGCACATTCCCGCCATCTCCCGCGAGGAAGCCCTGGACGTGGCCAGGCAGACAGGCGAAACCCTGCCCGCCCGCTTTGACGGCAGAATCGGCTCCATCTTTCTGGAACTGGAAGCCATGCGCCAGAGGTTTGCCGGCCTGGACGGCAAGGAGAAGGCCATCCTGCGCGCCCTGAAGCGGCTGTACAACGCCGGCGTGTACCGTGGCCGTGAGGTTTTCCCCAAGCAGTGGCTGAAGCGCGTATGCGCCCATGCGGAGCAGATGGAGGCCACGGCCTACCGCTGGACGGAGATGCTGACACATCTGGCCACGCAGGGGTTCCTGAAGTTGGGCGAGGAGGAGGTGGAGGCGGAGGAGGCGCATCTGCGGGAGGTCGTGGTGGGCGACTGGCCGCTCCTGGGCACCCTGCGTGAGGTGCGCCAGGCCCTCGCCGGCGACGCCGAAGGCCTGCTCCTCCTGGGCAACCGCGCTTGGGAGGAAGGCCTGGTATCGCTGGAGGAAGTCGCATTCATGCAGATGGCAATCAACGCCTACGAGGAGGCGGCAGGCCTGTGCGCCGAGCGCGGCGACCAAGAAGCCCTCGCCATGACCCAAAATAACCTGGGGAATGCCTACCGCACCCTGGCCGGAATCCAG
>JARYMK010000203.1 GCA_029907165.1 Anaerolineae bacterium | reverse complement strand
CCTTGCGGCACTCTTGCGCCAGCAGGGCAACGAAGACATCATCCTAGGCCGATACAGCACCGCCGAACTCATCGCCATCCTGCCCATGACCGCACCGGATGCGGCTCAATCCCTGGCCGACAAGGTGCAGGCCGATTTCCAGGCAGCATCCGGCGACGCAGCCCCCCGGCGCTTGACGGTCGGGCTTGCCCATTTCCCCGACCAGGCCGACTCGGCCGAGCAACTGCTGGAGCGGGCGGAGATCATGCTCTACCAGGCGCGGACTGCCACGCCGCCCGACATCGGCTGAAACCCACGGTACGGGCTGGCGGCGTCGCAATTGCAGCGATCGGTTCTGAATCCGTCAACGGCGCGCCCTTGACAAGGGCAGCACATCTCAATAGCGAGGGGCGCAGATGGAACGACTCGTCGCTTTCCAGAACCAGGGGCAAAACCTGTACGGCATGCTCCATCTTCCCCAGGGGCCCGGCCCCCACCCCGCCGTCGCGCTGCTTCACGGCTTCACCGGCCACCGCAGCGAGTCCCACTTCATCTTCACCAAACAGGCCCGACACCTGGCCCGGCACGGCATCGCCGCGCTGCGCTTTGACTTCCGCGGCTCCGGCGAGAGCGAGGGCGATTTTGCCGACATGACCATTGAGGGCGAGATTTCCGACGCGGCGGCGGCCCTGGACTGGCTGAGCGCCCAGCCGGAGGTAGACAAGGCGCGCCTGGGCGTCCTGGGGTTGAGCCTGGGGGGACTCATCGCCGCGTGCCTGGCCGGGCGCGATCCCCGCATCCGCGCCCTCGTGCTGTGGGCCGCGCCGGCCAACCTGGCCGAGGTGCTGTCCAAAGGCGCGGAGACCGCCCCCCGCCCGCCGGTGCCCCAGCCCAAGGGCCTGGACATCGGCGGCCTGGTCGTCGGGCACGAGTTCATCCGCCAGGTCATGACCGTGCGCCCGCTGGACGAAATCCGCCGCTTCGCGGGGCCGACCCTCGTCGTCCAGGGCACAGCCGACACGTCCGTCCCGCCCGCAAGCGCCCACGAGTACATGAATGCGCTGACCGGCCCCAAGTCGCTGCTCCTGGTCAACGGAGCCGACCACACGTTCTCGTCCGTAGCCTGGGAAGAGGAGGTGATCACCGCATCCACCAACTGGTTCGCGCAGCACCTGTAGGGCACCGCTGAACCTCACCGCCGACGCGCAGGGCGACAGGGCCGAGGTAACCTCTGCGTGCGCTGCGGTGAAACCGCGACCGACCAATCCTATCACGTGCGGCGCATCCCGCGAACAACCAGGTCATACTGCTTGGCATGAACGGCACTGCCAGGACGAACTGGCACCTCAGCAGCAAAGGAGGCAAACCATGCACGTAGTAGAATCTGGTATCGGTCCCCTCATCCAGCCGCCCGACATGAACGCTTTCCGGGAGTGGAACCGGAAGCACAAGACGAAGGCCCTGGTGGACAAACTGATGTCCGAGCAGGAAGCCGTCGCCCGCTTCATGTTTGACGGCGCGTACATCGGCACCGAACTCTATGGAACCGTCCGCTGCCCCATGTCCCTCATCCGCGAAGTCATCCGCCAGGGGTACAAAGACCTCCGCGTCGCCGGCCAGGGCGTGATGGAACTGGACATCCTCCTGGCGACAGGCCGCGTGCGCGCGCTGGACATCACCTACATCGGCAACGAGGTGTACGGCATCTCGGCCAACCTGCGCCGCGAGGTGGAGAGCGGGCGCGTGCAGCAGGTCGTAGAATGGTCCAACGGCGGCATCACCTGGCGGTTCAAGGCGGCGGCCATGGGCGTCCCCTTCATCCCCGTCCGCTCCATGCTGGGCACCGACACGCTCAAGTACAGCGCCGCCAAGGTGGTGGAGTGCCCGTTCACCGGCGAGAAGGTCGCCCTGCTCCCCGCCCTCATCCTGGACGTGGGGTTCATCCACGTCCACCGCGCCGACCGCTACGGCAACTGCCAGATTGACGGCATCGCGGGGTTCGCCACGGAGATGGCCCGCGCCTGCAAGCGCCTCATCGTCAGCGCCGAGGAGATCATCCCCACCGACGAGATTCGCCAGCGCCCCGACCGCACGGTCATCCCCTACTACCTGGTGGACGCCGTCGTTCACGCGCCCTTCGGCTCCCACCCGGGCGAGATGTGTTATGTCTACCGCCGCGACGAGGAACTCATCCGCGAGTGGGTCAAGGAGATGGAGCAGCCCGACACCGCCCAGGCGTACCTCCAGAAGTACGTGTACGGCCCCAAGAACCACGACGAGTACATGGACCTGGTGGGGCGCGACTGCCTGGAGAGCCTGCGATACCGCAAAGGAGGGGAGCGATGAGCACCGAGTACAACCCCCGCGAACTCCTCATCTGCGTGGCCGCACGCCTCATGGAGGACGGCACCACCGCCTTTATCGGCACCGGCATCCCCATGCTGGCGGCGGCCCTGGCGCAGAAACTCCACGCGCCGAACCTGGTAACGGTCTTTGAGTTCGGCGGCACCGGCGCCATCCTGGAAGAACTCCCGCTGGCCGTCGGCGAGGAGCGCACCTTCCACCGCGCGCTGTCGGCCACGGGCATCTGCGACACCATGGAGACCGCTCAGCGCGGCTTCATAGAGTACGGCTTCCTGGGCGGCGCGCAGATTGACCCCTACGGCAACCTCAACTCCACCGTCATCGGCGATCACGCGCGGCCCAAGGCCCGCCTCCCCGGCAGCGGCGGCGCCAACGACGTCGGCTCCCACTGCTGGCGCACCATCGCCATCATGCAGCACGACGCGCGGCGCTTCGTCCCCAAGGTGGACTTCATCACCACGCCGGGCTACCTCACCGGCCCGGGCGCGCGCGAGGCCGCAGGACTCCCGCCCGGAACCGGCCCCTACCGCGTCGTGTCCAGCCTCGCGCTCATGGGCTTTGACGACGAGACCAAGCGGATGAAACTCCTGGCCGTGCACCCGGGCGTAACCGTGGAGCAGGTCATCCAGAACACGGGGTTTGAACTCCTGCTGGCCGACCGCATAGAGCAGACGCCCCCGCCCACGGACGAGGAACTGCGCCTCCTGCGCGAGGAAATAGACCCGCACCATTTGTATATTTGAGCAGCCCGGCGCGAAAAACCGTTGACACCGCGCGGAGGTCGGGGTATAATGTGAGCAATGGGCCAGACCTGCTGGCGACGCCGCGTCGCTTGGGTTTCACTAGGTTGGTATGGAGATAGGCAATGGGTACGAGAACCTTCTTGGCAGTTGTTGAGAAGTGCCCCGACACGGGGCTGTACGTTGGCTACGTGCCGGGCTTTCCGGGCGCCCACACGCAAGCGGAAACCCTTGATGAACTGCAGCAGAACCTCCGCGAGGTGATTGAAATGCTGCTTGAGGATGGCGAGCCGGCACTTGAGACCGAGGTTATCGGCACGCAAGTAGTGGTGGTGGCCTGACGATGGGCAAGTATCCTGCGCTCAAGCCGCGCGAGGTGGAAGCGATTCTGGAGAAACTCGGCTTCGTGGAGGTGCGCCAAAAGGGGTCGCACAGACAGTATCGCCACCCGGATGGCCGGTGTACAACCATCCCGTTTCATAAGGGACGGGGTATTTCGCCGATTCTGTTGCGACAGATAGCCCGAGACATTGGGCTTTCGCTGGAGGAGTTGCTGAAACATAGGTAATCGTTGGGTCTGAGCAAAAAGCAGGTGGCTTCTGAGCGCAGACGTGTCCAGCATGGTCAACGAAGAAGACCGCCATGATCGCGATTGTCCGTCCACAATGTGGCAAGGATGACATGATCCAAAAAGTAACCGCGTTGTATAGGATGGGCATCTCGTCCACACAATACGACATGCCCGTTGCCATGCAGTGGCAGGGCAAGACGTACTACGGCGTGCAGCAGAGAACAGCGGTATCAGTCACTTTTGGCACACAAGTTAGCGCCGCCAGTAGAGCCAATGGAACCGAGGGCCCCTTGGATATGGTTCGTCGCTCCTTTGATTCCGTATGTGAACTTTGTTCTGGTGTGGTTTGCCCCCATGTCATCGCGACTAAGACTTATTCTCGCACTTCTTCTTGGCGCAACAGTCTTGTTTCTCGGAGTAGTGCCAAACCTGCTAACAGAGGCCTGGACATCGCAGATCCGAGAAAGGGGGGCGTGGGCGGAGTGGGCGGAGGCTCACCGGAGATTGGCAGACAGCTCAGTTTTCGATGATCATCGGTGTAATCCTCGCACTCGCCTGGTTGGTAGTTTACTACATAGGCGTCAACCAGGAATACAGAAGAAGAGAAGTTCTGTTTGAGACACTCGTCAGGCCGGTATGGCAGAAAGCGATTTCTAGGTGGCAAGATCTTTACTACTGTGGCCGAGACGATTGCGTGTTCGAGGCTTCTACGCAAGCATCCGCACCCGTCGACAGAATGAACGATCTGCTCTACCGATAGCGCGATCTCAAGCTCAGTGAACACGTGCAAACCGCGAACGCATGCCCCACAACACCGGCAAGGCGGCTCGCGATTGAAGTACATTTGACTCGTATGATGCTGCCTGTTGCTGCAACGTTGCTGCCCAGCGCTAGGCATCAAATGCCAAAATGCCAACA
>JARYMK010000202.1 GCA_029907165.1 Anaerolineae bacterium | reverse complement strand
CTCCGATGAAGACGGGTTGACGGGTCTGGAAGAGTATCGATATGCGAGAAGCAACCCCGGGTGGGGCAGCAACCGGTGGACTCTCAGCCCTCTGAACCCGGATTCGGACGGGGACGGTATCGGCGACCTGAACGGTCTCATTGCGAAACTGGACTACCTGAACGACGGCGATCCCGCGACCAGCACCGACCTGGGCGTTACGGGCATCTGGCTGATGCCCGTTGCCGAGTCGCCCTCCTATCACGGCTACGACGTTGTGGACTACAAGAAGATTGAGAAGGACTACGGAACCAACGAGGATTTCAAGCGATTGATTTCTGAGGCTCACAAGCGGGGTATCGTGGTCATCACCGACCTGGTGCTCAACCACACGTCCAGCGAGCACCCGTGGTTCGTGGATGCGCAGACGCCAGGGTCGGCGCACGAAAACTGGTACATCTGGAGCAACGAGCGGCCCGACTATCTCGGCCCGTGGGGCCAGCAGGTCTGGCACAAATCGGGCTTGCGCTACTACTACGCGCTGTTCTGGGAGAAGATGCCCGACTTGAACTACAGGAACGGCGCGGTTACCGAAGCGATGCTGGACATCACGCGCTTCTGGCTGGAAGAGATGGGTGTGGACGGCTTCCGCCTGGACGCCATCCGCCATCTGATTGAGGAGGGGCCGATTCAGGAGAACACCGAAGCCACGCACGAGTGGATCAAAGGGTTCAACCGCTTTGTGCATACGATCAATCCCGATGCCCTCATCGTCGGCGAGGTATGGGATGAGACCGCGGAGATCGTTCGCTACATTGGCGGGAAACTGGACGTGGCCTTTGAGTTCGCGCTGGCCGAGGCGCTCCTGGACAGCGTGTGGCGCGGCGACAATGCGGCGCTCGTTGCCGCTCAGGAGAAGATTATAGCGCATTACCCGAAGGGCCAGTACGCGCCGTTCCTGACCAACCATGACCAGAATCGCGTGATGAACGCGCTGCGAAACGACTGGGCATCGGCCAGGCTGGCGGCGACGCTGCTTCTGACGAATCCCGGCGTTCCCTTCATCTACTACGGCGAGGAGATTGGCATGCGCGGGGCCAAACCCGACGAGCGCATCCGCACCCCGATGCAGTGGGACAGTTCTCCGACAGCGGGGTTCACGACCGGCACGCCGTGGCAGCAACTCGCGGGCGATGTAACAACGGTCAACGTGGCAACGCAGAGCGCCGATGACGGCTCGCTGCTGAACCACTACCGCGCGCTGATACAGTTGCGCATGGAGCACCCCGCGCTGCGTGCTGGCGACATGGCGCTGGTGAAATCAGATTCGTGCAAAGTCTACGCCGCGCTGCGGTATGGCGAAGGCGAGGCAATCCTGATCGTCGCGAACCTGTCCGAGACGCCGGTAACCGACTACGCGCTATCACTGGCCAGCGGGCCGCTGAAGCACGTTTCTGTCGCGCGGATGCTCCTGGGCGAAGGGCAGCCCATCGCGCCTGTTGTGAACGCTGCGGGCGGCTTTGACGCCTATACGCCATTGCCCACCCTGGAGCCGAAGAGCGCCCTGGTGATCGCGTTGAAATAGGATTCTTGCGGGGCGATTCATTTGAGCAAACGATTGCTGACAGTCAGAGCGTTCGCCTCAAGTGCCTTGCCCCCACACGCCTACAGCCGTCCCAGGTTGAAGGTCATGAACTCGTCCCACAGGTAGCGCAGGGGCGTGTGCCAGCGGTCGCGCCCGATGCACCGGAAGTAGGGCGGGCGCACTGCCAGGATGAGGTCGCCGATGCGGTACCGCGCCAAGATGGGCGTGGACACCACCAGGCTGCCCATTTCGCCCGCGCGCATCTCGTGGAGCATTTTCACGCCCGTGCGCGTCTGCACCTCAAAGAAGAACAGGTCGTAGTTGGGAACCCAGGCGCGGTTCTCGTCCATCTGCTGGCCGAACATCCCCTCGGTCGCGCCGTAGATTTCGCGGATGGCGACGCGGCCGTACAGCGCCGTGAGCGAAGGCTCCAGGCGCGTGTTGATGCCCGGCACGCTCCCCAGCGTCATGACCTGTGTCTTCCACAGGTCTTTGGGATACACGCCGTGGGTCTTCTTGAGGTAGCGGGCGAACTTCAGGGCCGTCGGCGCGACCCCGCCCACTAGCGTAACGTTCAGGCCCTTGCACTTCTGGTAGGCCAGTTCAAACCGCGCTTCCCAGTCGCGGATGGTCTTGCCCTCGCCCAGGGCGTCAATCTCCTGCTGCGACGGGACGGAGCGAATGGGCGTGCGCTCGGAGACGTACTTGGCGTAGATGCCGGAACTGTAGCCGTACTCCACCTCGCGGTCGCCCACCTTGGCCGTGCCCACTACTGATGGGAAGTTGAGGTTCAGGTTGACACCCTGGAACAGGTCAAAGCGCCGCGTGGCAAGCACGTAGTTGAGCATGGCGCGGCCTGCGCTGACGCGCATCTTGAGATCGGTCGGCGTCATGGGGATGAACTTGGAGTCGCCGGTGGTGCCGCGGGTGATAGCCCAGCCGATGGGCGGCTCGGTGAGGAGCAGGCCCACGTCGCCGGCCATGACGCGGTCTATCAGCGGCTTGTAGTCCTCGTAGGTCATGACGGGGAAGGCGCGGCGGAAATCCGCGACGGAGCCGACGTGTGCCGCGCCGTGCTGTCGGCCGTACTCGGTGCCCGCGTAGATTTGCAGGTAGCGGTGCAGGACGGCCTCCTGCGCCGCGGCGGGGCTGGCCACGGCGTCGTGCCAGGGCCGCACCTGCGCCTGGAGCATATCGAGCAGGTCGTGGGGGGCTTGGGCAATCATGGGCCTCCTCATAGTACATGACATGATGGGCCATCAGCCTCGCCGCATCGTGGGCCATTATAGCGGGCTTCTCGGGCGTGTCAACGGCCTCGGCGGCCGCCGCAAGGTTTGACGTCACGGGGGCGTGGCTCTACAATGTCCCTGCGAGGAGCAAACCGATGGCTCGAACCCCCCACGCTTCCCCATTCTCAAGGCGCTGGTGGACGCGGCGCCGCGTGGTTGTCGCCGTCGTGGTCGTGGCGGCGCTGCTCCGGCTTTGGGCCGCGTGGCAACTGCCAGTGGACTACGACGAGCCGGTGTACATCAAGGCGGCCTTTGACTACGCCGAGGCCATGCGCGCGGGCGACTGGAACGCCGTCATAGACTACGCGGGCAACCGCGAGCACCCGCCCCTGGTGAAACTGCTGTACGGCGCGGGCGTGTTGGCGTTGGGCGAAGCGGCCACGTGGGACAGCGCGTTGATGGCGGGCCGACTCATCTCGGCGGCGTTCGGGACGCTGGCCGTGCTCCTGCTGGCGCTGGCCGACCCGCTGGCGGGCGCGATGCTGGCGGTGCACACGTTGACGGTCAAGTACACCAGCCAGGCGTACCTGGAGGCGCTGCCCCTGTTCGCGTGCATTGCGGCGGTGCTGACCTTGCGCCGCTCGGCGGGGCGCGACCGATGGCTGTACCTGTCGGCGGCGGCCCTGGGCCTTGCGCTGGCGGGCAAACTCTCGTACCTGCCCATCCTGTTCGCCATCGGGTACGTCGCGCTGTGGGAGAGGTCCGCCCGCCGCTGGGACGTGGTCCCGTACCTGGCACTGGCCGCTGCGGTGTTCCTGCTGCTGAACCCGACGCTGTGGCACGAGCCTCTGCCCCGCCTGGCCGAGACCCTCACCTTCCATTCGCAGTACTCGCGCAGCGCCCACGTCCAGCAAATCGGTTACCCCTGGTTCCAGCCCATCCTATGGGTGGCGTTTTCAGTTCCCTGGCATCCGGAAGTCTTCTTCTACGGCGGGTTTGACGGCCTCATCTTTCTGCTGGCGGTTGGCGGGGCGTGGTGGCAGTGGCGCGAGCAGCGATGGGCCGCGGTGTGGGCGGCTACGTCCCTGCTGGCGCTCCTCGCCTGGCCCACCAAGTGGCCGCAGTACGCGCTCATCGTCGTGCCTGCGCTCTGCCTGATGGCGGCGGGGACGGCGCGGCGCGCGTACCGCTGGGTCGCCGAGCAGGAAGCCTACTGGGAGTGGCTGCGGGAGATGGTTCCCAAGCCGCCGCGTGCTTTCTGGGTTGGCCTGGGGCTGGTCGCGCTGGCCTTCGTCAGCATCTACGTCGCGGCGGGGGTTCAGGTGGCGCTGGAGCAGCGGCACTGGACGCACCTCACCACTGCGAACACACCCCTGCCGTCCAACACGGTTCGGGGTATCGCCGCCGCGCCGGACGGGCGCATGGCGCTGGCGACAAGCGCGGGTGCGGCCATCTGGTCGCCAGCCGCCGCGGGCGGGCCGGAATCCTGGCAGATCTTCACCCGCGACAACTCCGACCTGCCCAGCGACGACGTGCTGGCAGTCGCCGCCGACCCATCGGGCGGCCTTTGGTTCGGTACGCGGGCCGGCCTGGCACGCTACGCAGGGGGCCGCTGGCAGGTCTTCCACGCGTCGGAGATGGGCGTGGGCAGCGACCGCGTGCTCGCCATCGCCGTCGGGCCAGATGGCCGTCTGTGGGCCGGAACCCAGGCGGGCGCAGCGGTCTTTGACGGTGCAACCTGGGCGCCGCCCCCGCTGGAGTCTGGGCTTGCCGATGCGCTGGTGCTCTCCATCGGTGTGGAGCCGGCGGGCCGGGGCGTGTGGTTTGGCACGGGGGACGG
>JARYMK010000201.1 GCA_029907165.1 Anaerolineae bacterium | reverse complement strand
TCGGCGCGGCGCTGGAGGGGCTGCTGGGGCTGTACCAGTTTTTCCGGCAGGCAGGGCCGGAGGGGTTCGTGCTCCTGGGGCGGTTCATGCGCGCCTACGGCACATTTGAGCAGCCGAACCCGTATGCGGGATACCTGGGCCTGGTGTTCCCGGTGGCGCTGGCGCTGCTCCTGTCGGCTCCATCGGCCTGGCGGGAGGTCATCGCTGCCCGTCGGTGGCGCATTGCCGCGTGGGTGGGCGTAGCCGCTGCCGCCGCGCTGGCGCTGGGCGGCATCGTCGCCAGTTGGTCGCGCGGCGCATGGATCGGGCTAGCCGCCAGCACCGCGACCGTCATCTTGCTGCGCGGTAGGCGGTGGGCGGCGGCCCTGCTGATCGCTGCGGCCTTGGCTATCGCGCTCCTGGGGGCAGGCGCGGCGGCGAATGTGCTCCCGCCCGCCATCGTGGAGCGGTTCGCCGACGTGGGGGCGTACTTCCGGGCCTTTGATGTGCGCACCGTGGAGGTTACCGACGCCAACTGGGCCATCGTGGAGCGCATGGCCCACTGGCAGGCGGGGTGGGCGATGTTCGGCGACCGGCCATGGCTGGGGGTGGGGTTTGGCAACTACGAGGCCATGTACCCTGCCTACGCCATCGGAATCTGGCGCGACCCGCTGGGGCACGCGCACAACTACTACATCAACGTCGCGGCGGAAGCGGGCCTGGTAGGGCTTGCGGCATACCTGGCGGTCATCGCCGCGGCGCTGGTGCAGACAGGCCGCTCGGCACGCCGCGCTTCGGGCCTGGCGCGCGCCGTATGCATCGGGGCGCTGGGCCTGATGGCGCACCTGTGCGTGCACAACTTGGTGGATAACCTGTACGTGCACGGGATGAATATGCTGGTGGGGATGGTCTTGGGCATGGCGTGGGCTTCCCAGGACGAACGCCCGACGGCCTGTGCGTCGGAGATAAAACCTTGAGCGTGAGGTGGAAATTGACGCGATTGCTGGAACTGGCGCAGACGAACCGCAAAGAGTTCGTCCGCTTCATCAAATTCGCCATCGTCGGCACATCCGGCGCGGTGGTGGACTTCGGCATCTTGAACTTGCTGCACCTGGTGTTCGGCTTCAGCAAGTTCTGGGCGAATACCTGCTCGTTCTCCCTGGCGGTGGTCAACAATTTCACGTGGAACCGGCTGTGGACGTTCCCGGAGTCGCGTGAGCGTCCACTGAGGGGCCAACTGGCGCAGTTCGCGCTGGTGAACGTGGCAGGGCTTGCTATCAATCAGGTCGTGTTCCTGAGCCTGGATCGGTACGTCTTCGGGCCTTGGCTGGGGCCGTTGGGGTACAACGTGGCCAAGGCGATTGCCATCATCGTCGTCCTGTTCTGGAACTTCGGGGTGAATCGCGTCTGGACGTACCGGGGAATCCAGTAAACGATTGCGGGCCAGAGTGTGAATTTGCGCATGACGTGCGACCCACCTTGGAGGTGCGTCGCTCGTGGAAATCAAGTGAACGGTTGCGGGCCGGGGGGTGAATTTGCGCATCGGGATTGACTACACGTCGGCGGCGCGGCAGAGCGCAGGCATCGGTCGGTTCACGCGGGAATTGATCCGCGCGGCCATGGCGCTGGATGCCCACAACGAATACCGCCTGTTGGTGGCGGGCCGCCAGCCCATCGCCGAGGCCCATCTCCCTCGCACGGGGCGCGGCTTCCGGCTGGTGCAGACGCCGCTATCCGAGCGCAACTTGGTGCGGCTCTGGCACCGACTGCAAATCCCACTGCCGGTGGAGACGTTCCTGGGCCGCCTGGACATCTTCCACTCGCCCGACTTTGTTCTGCCGCCGGTGGCCCGCGCCGTGAAGGTGCTGACGATTCACGACCTGTCGTTCCTGCGCGTGCCCGAATGCGCCGACCCACGCCTGCGCTGGTACTTGGGGCAGGTGGTGCCGCGATCGGTGCGGCGGGCGGATTTTCTGCTCGCCGATTCGGAGAGCACGCGCCGGGACTTGATAGAACTCCTGGGCGTGCCGCCCGACCGCGTGCAGGTCATCTACGGCGGCGTGGATACGCGGTTCGCGCCGGTGGAGGACTCGGAGGCGCTGCGACGTGTACGCGAGACGTATGCAGGCGGGCGGCCGTTCATCCTCGCGGTCGGCACGCTGGAGCCTCGCAAGAACTATCCCACCCTCATCCGCGCCTTCGCGCAGGCGCGACAGGCGGCGCGGCTTCCGCACGCCCTTGTCATCGTAGGGCGCAAGGGGTGGGTGTACGAGCCGATTTTCGCCGCCGTGGACGAGTTGAGCCTGCACGACCACGTGCTGTTCCCCGGCTTTGTGCCCGACGAAGAACTGCCCGCCCTGTACAGCGCGGCCGACATGTTGGTTACGCCGTCGTTCTACGAGGGGTTCGGCCTGCCCGCGCTGGAGGCGATGGCCTGCGGCACGCCGGTCATCGTCTCGGATGTGTCATCGCTGCCGGAGGTGGTGGGCGATGCGGGCGTGCGCATAGACCCGCGCGACGAGGCGGGCCTGGCCGAGGCGATGGTGCGCGTGGCGCAGGATTCAGCCCTACGCGCCGCCTTGCGTGGGGCGGGTCGGGAGCGGGCGCGGGAGTTCACGTGGGAGGGAGCGGCCCGCGAATTGCTGGTTGTGTACACCCGCGTGGGCGGCGGGTGAGGCTTTGTCAGACAACGCGGCCTGTGCTATAATGCGGCCAGTGTGCAAGCGACCAAGCCGCAACGGAGCGGCGAACACAAGCGAATAGGAGGAATCGCAATGAAACTGGCAAAATGCATGAGCCGTTTGGGGACGGAGACCGCCTTTGAAGTGCTGGCCAAGGCCAAGGCGCTAGAGGCCCAGGGGCGCGAGGTGGTTCACCTGGAAATCGGCGAGCCCGACTTTGACACCCCCAAGCACATCATTGAGGCCGCGTGCAAGGCGCTCCATTCTGGCTATACCCACTACACCCCGTCGGCGGGCATTCCCGAACTGCGCAAGGCCATCGCCGAGGAGATGTCCCGCACGCGCGGCATCCCCGTGGAGCCGGAGAATGTTGTCGTAACGCCTGGCGGCAAGCCCATCATGTTCTACGCCATCCTGGCGCTTGCCGAGCCTGGGGATGAGGTCATTTATCCGAACCCGGGCTTCCCCATCTACGAGTCCATGATCAACTTCACGGGGGCCACGCCTGTCCCCATCCCGCTCCGCGAGGAGTACAACTTCGCCTTTGACATTGACGAGTTCAAGAAACTGGTTACCGACAAGACCAAACTCATCATCATCAACTCGCCGCACAACCCGACGGGCGGCATCCTGGACAAGGAGACGCTCCACGAGATAGCCAAGATCGCCATGGAGCGGGACATCCCCGTGCTGTCGGACGAAATCTACGACCGCATCCTGTACGACGGCGAGTTCCACAGCATCGCCAGCATCCCCGGTATGCAGGAGCGCACCATCATCCTGAACGGGTTCTCCAAGACCTACGCCATGACCGGCTGGCGGCTCGGGTACGGCGTCATGCCCAAGGACCTCGCGGTGCACATCACTCGCCTCATGACCAACTCCAACTCGTGCACCAACGCGGCGACGCAGATCGCGGGCATCGCCGCCCTGAAGGGCCCGCAGGACGATGTGGACCGCATGGTGGCCGCCTTCCGCGAGCGCCGCGATGTCATCGTCAAGGGCCTCAACGAGATTCCGGGTGTGTCGTGTGTGCTGCCCAAGGGCGCGTTCTACGCCTTCCCCAACATCAAGGGCACCGGCATGCAGAGCAAGCCGCTGGCCGATTACTTGCTGAACGAGGCGGGCGTGGCCTGCCTTTCGGGGACGTCCTTCGGGGCCTACGGCGAGGGCTACCTGCGCCTGTCCTACGCCAACTCGGTGGAGAACATCAAGAAGGCGCTGGAGCGCATGGCCGACGCCATTGCCAAACTGCGGAAGTAGGCAACCGTTCCATCAGACCGCAACCCAAGAGGGGGTCTTGGCCTCCTCTCGGTTTTTGTTGCCTGTCGCCGCGATGTCAGGATTGCGGGGCGAGCCGGTCGCGCAGGTCCTGCATGTGCAGCAGTTGGTGGCCGTAGATGGCCGTGATCATGGTCTCCAGCGTAACGTCGCCCAGGGCCGGGTGCCGCCCCACGCGGTCCAGCGTGGCGTCATCCAGCGTGCGCACCCAGTCCAGCGTGGCGCGCCGCGCCCGGTCCAGCGCCGCCAGGAGTTCTTCAGGGGAATGCCCCTTGAGCCGCTCCTGCTCCTGCGCGTTGAAGGCGTCGTAGTCAAAGTCTGGCGGTGCGCCAGGCCCTCCGGCTGCCACGTCCTGCGCGACCTTCAGCAGCGCCTCCTCGGACGAGACGAAGTGGGCCAGCAGTTCCCGCGCCCGCCACACGTGAGGCGTGTCATACACGACCTGCGCCCACTGCGCGGGGTTCAGGGCGGCGAAAATCTCCAGCGTCTTCCTGTGCCCCTTCTCCAGTTTCGCCAGCAGGGACTCCACTCTTGGCGTGGTCATCGCTTCCCTCCTCAGGGTGTGCAGCCAGGCGCGGCGTGCAGGATGGGTGCCCGTGCGCGCCGTGCGAGTCCGATTCGCGGTGCCAGGGATGCTATCGGTAGAACTCAGGCTTCAGGACGCCGACAAAGGGCAGGTTGCGGTACTTCTCTTCGAAGTCAAGGCCATAGCCCAGCACAAAGCGATCCGGGATGTCGAAGCCCACGTACTTCACCGGCACCTCGATGAC
>JARYMK010000200.1 GCA_029907165.1 Anaerolineae bacterium | reverse complement strand
ATTCTCCTTTCTGTATGGTCTCTCAACCACAGTTTGGAGAAGCCCCATGACTCTGTCAAACTAGCACCATTGGTTACATAGTCTGCTTGATGGCAAGTTTGAGCCTGTGGATGTCCATAATGAGCTTCTACCTAACCGTAGAGGAGTGGCGGAGTTTGGACGCAACGCCAAGTCAGCGCATTCCTGGCGTCACCCCCGTTCTTTCCAAGGTATCTGACGCAATCCTGGCCTGGAAAATCGCCCGTGAGAAGCGAAGGCAAGACTAGAACCCGTTTCTTGCCGCGCTGTCGCCGATGCCCTCCCTCGCGTCTCACGCTCCCCCATCTTGAACCCCGCGCCAACTTGTGATACAATGCATTTTGGCGGCGAGTGCGCCGATCCCCTGCGCAAGGAGCACGGATGAGAGACCCGAACATCTACCGCGTCCGCGTCATGGAACGGGCGATGCAGATTCTGAACTGCTTTGACGACGAGCATCCAGAGCGCGGCGTGTCCGAGATCGCCGAACTCGTCGGGCTGCACAAGGCCACCACCCACCGCATCATCGTGTCGCTGATGAACGGGGGCTTCCTGGAGAAGGCCCCCGACGGCGAACGCTACCGCCTGGGCCTGCGCCTGGCCGAACTGGGCATGGCCGCCATCCGCACCCTGGACTTCCGCCGCGAGGCCATCCCCCACATGAAGGCGCTGGTGGACCGGTTTGAGGAGACGTGCGACCTCAGCGTGTTTGACCGTGGCGAAGTCTTCTACGTGGAGGTAATTCAAGGCAAGCACACCCTGACCATCGCGGCGCGCGTCGGCCAGCGGCTCCCGGCCCACTGCACCGCCAGCGGCAAGACCTTCCTCGCCTTCATGCCCGAGACCGAGGCGCGCGCCATCCTCAAGGAGCCGCTCACCCGCTACACCGACTGGACCATCACCTCGGCCGAGGAAGTCCTGGCCCAACTGCCGGAGGTTCGCGCCCGGGGCTACGGGTACGATGACCAGGAGTTTGAACTGGGCATCCGAGCCGTCGCCGCCCCGATACGCAACCGCGAGGGCCGCGTCATCGCCGTCATCAGCACGCCCGGCCCCACCAGCCGCATGACGCCCGAGCGCGTGTCCGAGATCGCCCAGGGCCTCGTCGCCACCACGCGGGCCATTTCCCTGCGGCTGGGCTGGCAGGGGTAAAACCGTCATTGCGAGGAGCGCAGCGACGAAGCAATCCCCGGTAGGATGTCATTGCGAGGGCGCGCAGCGCCCGAAGCAATCCCCGGTTGCTGTCATTGCGAGGGCGCGCAGCGACGAAGCAATCCCCGGTAGGCTGTCATTGCGAGGGCGCATAGCGCCCGAAGCAATCCCCGGTAGGCTGTCATTGCGAGGGCGCATAGCGCCCGAAGCAATCCCCGGAGGGCGAGATTGCTTCGCTTCGCTCGCAATGACAGGGGAGGGCGTGTCATTGCGAGGAGCGCAGCGCCCGAAGCAATCTCCTGGACGGCATACGGCGCGCTACCGTTGCGGCTCAATGATGACCTTGATGGACTCCTTCGCCTCGGCCACCAGGCGGAACCCCAGGCCCGTCTCCGCAAGCCCTAGTCGGTGCGTGATCATCTCGGCCACCGGGACACGGCGCGCGCGAATCAAATCAAGCGCGACGGTGATATCGTAGGGCGCGGCCCCGTAGGACGTCATCACCGTGATGCTGTTGCGCCAGAAGTCGTTGACCGGAATCGGCAACTCGGCCCCCGGCGGCGTCGGCGCGAAGAACTGAATGATGCCGCCGCGCTCCACCGACCGCAGCGACTGCTGGAACGCCGACATCGCCCCCGCGCACACGAACCCCACATCGGCCAGCCTGCCGTCGTTCACCTCGCGCAGGCGGGCGGGCACGTCCTCGTTCGCGTGCAGCACCACGTCGGCCCCGAAGCGCCGCGCCGCCCCCAGGCGGTACGGGTGCACGTCGGTGGCGACAACGCGGCCCGCGCCCAGCGCCCGCGCCAGCGCAATGTGCAGCAGGCCCGACATGCCGCTCCCCAGCACCAGCACCGTCTGCCCAGGCTGCACGCGGGCCACCCGCTGCGCCCGCACCACGCACCCCAGCGGCTCAATGAACACGCCTTCCTCAAACGAGACGTCGTCAGGCAGAACCCACACGCCCCGGTCCACGTTGATGGCCGGCACGCGCAGGAACTCGGCGAACCCGCCCGGGTCGTAGTTGGTCGTGTGCAGCGTCTCGCAGACCGTGTGCTGGCCGCTCAGGCAGTAGCGGCAGGTGTTGCACGGCACGTGATGCGACACGAACACGCGGTCGCCCACCCGGTAGCGCGACACCCCTTCGCCCACCTCGGCGATGACCCCGGTGATCTCATGCCCCAGCACCCGCGGGGCCTTCTTGATGCGGTACCACTCCATCACGTCGCTGCCGCAGATGCCGCTGGCGATGACTTTCACCAGCAGTTCGCCCGGGCCGATGCGGGGCACGGGCATCTCCTCCAGTCGGACGTCCTGATTGTTGTAGTACATGGCGACGCGCATGATTGCCACTCCGTGATGGGAATCAGTCTCGCGGGGCGATGGATTCGGCCCCGGGCAAACGCGCCAGCCCGAACCGCTTCGCCTCTGCCCGCACCATGGCGAACAGTTCCCGCTCCACGTCGGGCGCGAGGTCGGGTCGGGTGTACGCCGCCAGGAGCGCCTTCACCCGCTCCCGCGCGCGGGCGAACGTGTCGGGCGAACCCTCCTCCTGCCACGCGCCCAGCGTCCCGCGATCTATCACCCGCGACGGGAGCCACTGCTCCAGGCGGAACAGGCGGCGCGTCTCGGGCAGTTCAAGGAAACTGACGCTCAGGCCCAGGCGCGCGAAGGCATCGGTAGCCAGCGGGTCGGTGCGAACCTGGATGCCCGCCAGCAGGCGCTGCGCCATGGCCACGGCTTCGGCATCCACGACGAGTTTCTCCACACTGAAGCACGCCAGGAAGTCCAGCATCCCCGCGCCGCTGATCATGTTGATGCCCGCCAGCGCGCCGAGCAGCGCCGTAATGCCCGACTCCAGGCCCGCCTGCGCGTCCACGATCTTGGCGTCGCTGGCCGCCATGTATGCGTGGGTCGGAAGCCCCAGGTGCTTGCCCACCTGCGCGTAGCCGATGTCCAGCATGGCCGTCTCCATCGCGCCCATGGGCGTCGTGGCCGTGCGCATATCCATGATGGCGGGCGCGCCGCCCCACACCACCGGGGCGCCCGGTTGCGCCAGTTGGTGGATGACGATCCCGCTGATGGTCTCCGCCGCGTGCTGAACGAGCGAGCCGAGCAGCGTAACCGGAGCTGCCGCGCCCGCCAGCGGCATGGAGACCAACTGCGCCGGAACCCACGCCCGCGCCAGGTCCACCAGGTTCTGCGCCGCGAACTCGGTCCAGCGCAGCGGCGGAGACGGGCATACGTCAAAGACCGCGCGGGGCTTGGCCCGCAGGGCTTCGGGGCTGCCGCTCTCCGCCGCCAGCATCGCGATCATCCTGCGCGTGCCGCTCGCGCTGAACCCGCCGGTTACGATGGGCTTGCCGGAGTAGAGCAGCACCAGGAACAGGCGGTACAGGTCGCCGATTTCCTTCGGCACGTCGTCGCAGATGACGGCGGTGGACTGGGCGGCGAACTGGGGCAGCATCTCGGCCACCTGCACGATGCGCACCAGGTCGGCGGACAGGGACGAGCGGTGCGCCAGCGTCTCGGGGTCCAGCACGTGCACCCCGCAGGAGCCTGGGTCAAAGTGCACCGCATCGCCGGCATAGCGGACGACCGCGTTGCCCTGGCGATCGTACAGGGAGAACTCCCTGGGAGCCGACACCAGCGCCCACTCCGACAGCGGCACCGGAATCCGCGCCACGTCGCCGTCCACATGGGCGCCGGCGGACGCAAGCAGGTCCAGCGCCTCTGGTGCCATGACCCGCACGCCCGTCGTCGCGATCAGGTCCATCGCCTCGTCCAGGATGCGCCTCACCAGTTCCTCGTCCAGCAATTCCAGGTTGCGTCTCATCCGGCGGCCTCACGTGTCTGTGCAATCCCTGGAGTGTGCGATTGCTTCGCTTCACTCGCAATGACAGTATAGTTGTCATTGCAAGAGCGCGCAGCGCCCGAAGCAATCCCTTCGCTCGCAATGACAGTAACATCCTCACTATGGTCAACCCCTACACCGCGATGACGACGGCTTCAATCATGGGGCTTCGCCCCACTTCCTCCTGGAAGAAGCGAGCAAGCGCGCGGCGGACCCGATCGCGCACCTCCACTTCGTCCCTCGGGGGACTGCCCGCCCCGACGGCTTCACCCGCAGCCGCCGCGGCCCGCTGCACCAGTTCCTGCGCCTCGGGCACGTACACCACGCCGCGCGTAACCAGTTCCACTGGGCGCTGGAGCGTCCACCCATCGCGCTTGACCACCACTGCCGCCACGACAAACCCATCGCGGCTCAGCGCCTCGCGGTCGCGCAGCACCGCCGGCCCGATGTCGCCCACGCCCGACCCGTCCACGAACACCCAACCGCCCGGCACCCGCTCGCCCACGCGCGCGCCCTTCTCGTCTATCTCAATGACGTACCCGTTCTCCACCACAAACACGTTCTCCGGCGGCATGCCCAGGTCAATGGCCGTCCGGGCGTGGTGGTGCAGGTGCCGCAACTCGCCGTGAATTGGCACGAAGTACTTGGGCTTCGTCAGGCTCAGCAGGAGTTTCTGCTCCTCCTGGCTGG
>JARYMK010000001.1 GCA_029907165.1 Anaerolineae bacterium | reverse complement strand
ACGCCATCCGCACCATCTTTGAGCATCCCGACATGCCCGACCACCCCGTACCCATGACCATCGGCCAACTGCGGCACTTGGGCGAGTCGGCCCAGACAGAAGAGGAGCGGGCCGAATGCGGCAGACTGTGGGACGCCATGTTCCAGTACCAGCACAGCCGCCCCGAGGTGCACGACCTGATGCGCGAGTTGCGGTCGCTGGTGGACACCTACGACGGCGACCGGGTCCTGGTAGGTGAAGACGACAACCTGGCCTACTACGGCGACGGCACCGACGAGTTGCACATGGTGTTCAACTTCCCCCTGATGCGCACGGAACGGCTGACCCCTGCCTGGGTGCGCGCGAACCAGCGGGAACGGCTGAGGGCGCTGGCGAAGATTTCGCCCGACGCCTGGCCCTGCAACACGCTGGGCAACCACGACTCGCCGCGCGTGTACAACCGATACGGCGACGGTGTCCACGACGCGGAACTGGCGCGGCTACACCTCACGCTGCTGCTGACCCTGCGCGGCACGCCGTTCCTGTACAACGGCGAGGAAATCGGCATGACCGACCTGATGCTGACGGACATCCGCCAGTTCCGGGACGTGCTGGGCATCTGGTTCTACCAGGCGCAGGTGGAGGAACTCGGCGTGCCGCCCGACATCGCCCTGCAACGGGCCGCCCGCCTGACCCGCGACAAGTGCCGCACGCCCATGCAGTGGGCCAATGCGCCCAACGGTGGGTTCTGCCCCGCCGGGGTGAAGCCCTGGCTGCCAGTGAACCCGAACTACGCGCAGGGCATCAACGTGGCCGAGCAGGAGGGCAATCCCGACTCGCTGTTGAACTTCTACCGGCGCGCCCTGCGCTTGCGGCGGGAGACGCCCGCCCTGATGGGGGGCGACTACGTCCCGCTGGACACGAGTGCCGAGGACTACCTGGTCTTCCTGCGGCGCACCGAGGGGCAGGCGTGCCTCGTGGTGCTGAACTTCTCAGAGCGGCGGCTGACGCTGCGGGTGACGGGCGAGGCCAGCGTGCTTCTGTCCAGCCGCGCGGGCGGGCAAGGCGTAGGCCAGTCGGGCATCCTGCGCGCGGGCACGGAACTTGCGATCCTGCCCTACGAGGCGGTGGTCCTGGAATGGGGTGGCGGCGCGCCCCGCATTCGCCCCGCCCAGCGGTGAGCGCATAAGCGCGGCAAGTGGCACGGCGAGGACGCGAAGCCATAGGGTGGCTGTCCGTGGCCGTTGTCCCCGTCCTGTGATTCTGCGCGGATTCGCGTCCCTTTGCGGTTCCCGTCCGAAATGATTCACGCGCCATGCCAGCATTTTCGCGCCGCGAATCGTTGACACAGCGCGCGAGTTATGATATTATGTAAGAGACTTTTGCAGCGGGTAGCCCATCGCTGACCAGAGTGTGGAAAGGAGTGCAAACATCATGACCAGATCGCGCACCGAATTGATGGTCAGTCGGCTCAGAGATCTCCAGGCGAGCACGCCCGATATTGAGGCTTCCGCCGTCGTGAGCGTGGACGGGCTTATCATGGCCTCCGCACTGCCCGCAGACGTGGAAGAGGACAGGGTGTCCGCAATGTCGGCAGCCATGCTATCCCTGGGCGAGCGAATCGCAAGCGAGTTGGGTCGGGGCTTGCTGGAGCAGGTTTACATTCGCGGCGCGCAGGGCTACGTCTTCCTGTCGGCAGTCGGCGAGGACGCCGTGCTCACTGTGTTGGCGCGCAAGGACGCCAAACTGGGACTCATCTTCCTGGACATGCGCCGCGCCGCGGAAGACCTAGCCAAACTGCTGTAGCCAAGCGCCCTTTCTGTTCTCGGAGTGAATACGGGTGGGGAGTCCCGACCGATCGGGTTGGGCTCCCCGCTCTTTGTGCGTAGATCAAGAAGCGGGGGATGATCATGACCAAGTACGTGTTCTGCACCGGCGGCGTAGTCTCCTCGGTGGGCAAAGGGGTTACTGCCGCATCCATCGGGCGGCTCCTCAAGAACCGGGGCCTCAAGGTGAGCATCCAGAAACTGGACCCCTACATCAACGTGGACCCGGGCACCATGAGCCCGTACCAGCACGGGGAAGTGTTCGTAACGGTGGACGGCGCGGAGACCGACCTGGACCTGGGCCACTACGAGCGGTTCATTGATGAGAACCTGACCCGGGCCAATAACGTTACCACGGGGCAAATCTACTCCGAGGTCATCGCCAAGGAGCGGCGCGGCGACTACCTGGGCGGCACCATCCAGGTCATCCCCCACGTTACCAACGAGATCAAGCGGCGCATCGGCCAGGTCGCCAAGGAGAGCGCGCCCGACGTGGTCATCGTGGAGGTCGGCGGCACGGTCGGCGACATTGAGGGCCAGCCCTTCCTGGAGGCCATCCGCCAGATGCGCAAGGACGTGGGCCGCGACAACGTGCTCTACATCCACCTCACCCTGCTGCCCTACATCGGCTCCACGGGCGAACTGAAGACGAAGCCCACCCAGCACAGCGTCAAGGAACTCCGCGCCATCGGCATCCAGCCCGATGTCATCGTGTGCCGCGCGGACCATCCGGTGAGCAGCGCGCTGAAGGACAAGATCGCTTTATTCTGCGACGTGGACCGCGAGGCGGTGATTCCCCTGGAGACGGCGGAGACCATCTACGAGGTGCCGCTCATCCTGGAGGAGGCCGGGCTAGGCCCATACGTGGCGGCGCGTCTCGGGCTGTCCACCGGCCCGGCGGACCTGTCCGAATGGCGCGAGATGGTCACCCGCATCAAAGCGCCGAAGGAGCGGCTGGACATCGCGCTGGTCGGCAAGTACGTGCAGTTGCAGGACGCCTACATCAGCGTGCGCGAATCGCTGATGCATGCCGGCTTCCACCAGGGCGTGGACGTGAACATCCACTGGGTCAACTCCGAGGAACTGGAGAAAGGGCGCGGATACGAGGCGCTGGAGCAAGTGGACGGCATCGTGGTCCCCGGCGGGTTCGGCTACCGCGGTATTGAGGGCAAGGTGCTGGCAGCGCGCTACGCCCGCGAGAACAAGGTGCCCTACCTGGGGCTGTGCCTGGGGATGCAGGTCATGGTCATTGAGTTCGCCCGCCACCTGGTGGGCAACGACGAGCCGAACAGCACCGAGTTTGACCACTCCACCCGCTACCCGGTGATAGACCTGCTCCCCGAGCAACGCTCCATCTCGGACATGGGCGGTACCATGCGCCTGGGTGTGTACCCGTGCCGGCTGGTGCCCGGAACCCGCGCAGCGCAAGCCTACGGCGTGTCCGAAGTGCTGGAGCGGCACCGCCATCGGTTTGAACTCAACAACGAGTTCCGCGACATGCTGACCAAAGGGGGCCTCGTCGCCAGCGGCATCTCGCCCGACGGCCGCCTGGTGGAAATCTGCGAGGTGGCCGACCACCCCTGGATGGTGGGGAGCCAGTTCCACCCGGAGTTCCAGTCGCGCCCCAACCGCCCGCACCCGCTGTTCGTAGGTTTCATCGGCGCCGCGATTCAGCACAAGGCAGCCCGCGGCGCGTAGCGCTTGACCACAGAGAGGATTATCCGTTGTCATCGCGAGGGTACGGAGTGCCCGAGGCAATCCCAGGCCTTGTCCGTCATGCTGATCGAAGCATCTCGGTTGGCGAGATTCTTCGGCACTCCGTGCCTCAGTAATCCGTCGTGCGTGGGTTGACACATGCGCCCGACCGTGATATAGTATTCGTGGCGATGAGGCTCGCCGGGGCCGTAGGCCCAGCACGTCGGTTCGGACTGATAGCCTCTACACCATTGCGTGTAGAGGCTTTTTTCTTTAGGGGTCTCAGGGGGTGATTCACATGGACGAGCATGAGCTGTCCACAGAGGAAATGGAGCGCGACTTCTTCCGGGGCGCAGAGGTGATTCAAGTTGCCATATCCATCCTGCGCGAGACGCTGGAGGAGGCCAAGCAGGTCTTCGCCGCAAACGGCTGGACCGAAGAAGAGGGGCTGCGCATCGCGCTGACGCTGGGGCTTGCCAAAATCAAGACCGACCAGGTCATCTCCGACGACAGCCTGGCGTCGCTGGACACGCCTGGCGGCCTTTCGGATCGCCTCATGCAGTTGGATTCCCTGTACGCGGTGATGAAGTACAGAGCGTTCCACCTCATGAAGGACAACCAGACGCTGGAGATCCAGAACGCGGCCCTGCGCAACACTATCCACGCTCTGGAGGGCCACATCCAGAGGCTCAACGAGGAGATCGCAGCCCTGAAAAGCGGGCGCGGCGGGGGCACCGCACGTCGCATTCCGGGGGTGGTGGAGCCCGCGCCTACGACACTGCGCGAGGTCCATGCCGCGCAGAGGCCGGCCGGACTGGTGCGCCGCATCCTCCGGCGGCTGGGCTTGGGGAGGTCCGATGGAGAGGCGTAGGGTTATCCAGGGCGATGAACGCTGGTTCCCTACACCGGCCGACATCATCGCCTACAACCTCATGGAAGCCATGCGCCAGCCTCCCTGTCCAATCTGCGGGCTGATGCGGCGCGCCGAGGAACGGTTCCTGTTCAGCCTGTTCTGGGAAAACGTCAACTCGCCCCACGTCCGCAAGCGGCTTCGGGACTCGCTGGGCTTCTGCGCGACGCACACCCGCGCCGTGAGGCAGGCGGTCAATCACCCCTGGGTGGGACCGCTAGGAATCGCCATCCTGTACCGCGATTTCGCGCAAACCGTCCTTGAGGGCGTGAGCAGGCCCGCGCCGCTGTATGCACGGCTGTTCGCGCGAGAGAACCATCGGGTGCTGCGCCTGTTGTCGCCCACAAAGCCCTGCTGGCTGTGCGAGCAATCCGAGGAGCGCGAGCGCACGTACCTGGGCGCGCTCGTCGCAGGGCTGGACGCCTCGCCCGCGCTGCGGGAACGGTACGGCGTATCCCATGGCCTGTGCCTGGCGCACGCGGAACGGACGATTCATACCGCGCGCAGCGGAGAAGCCAGGCGCGTGATCGCTACCGCTGCGGCCCGGCAAGCCCAACGGGATAACTCTGATGCCATCGCCAATCTGCTGCTGTGTCAGTGCGGCGCTGCCGACATCACAGCCAGCACGCGCCTGGAGATGCAATGCCCAGGCTGCCATGCCGAGGCGATGGCCGAACAGGAATTCTTGCAGGCCATCACGCCCGAGGACCTGGCCAGAATCTGGCTGCGGCTATGCCCAACTCACCAGGGCCAAGCCACCCTGTGGACGCTCCACCGCCATGGGAGCGAATTCGCCTACGATCTGGTGAAGCAGACCCTCGCCGCGAGCGAGTCCGAACCGTACGACTGCCCGATGTGCGACCATGCCCACAACGCAGCCTGGGCGGCACTGGAAACCGCGGGCGACGAGGCCCGCGAGCGTGCCTGCCTTCCCCACGCCCGCCTCGCGCTGGAGACGTCCACGCCTCCTGAAGCCCGCACCTGGACAGCGGCCATCGCCGCCCGCATGGGCCCGCTGGTGCGCGACCTGGGCGAACTCATCCGCAAGCACGATTACCGCTTCTCCGACGAGCCTCTGGGGAAGGAGAAGGACTCGTGGCTGCGCGCATTGGTCTTCTTCGGCGGCGAGAGAGTGAACGGGTGAGAGCAGAGCCTAGAGTGCAGGCGACTGACTCACCTTATCATACAGGAGTCCTTTGACCTTGATGCCACAAGAACAAGCCATTGGCGAGCCGCAGGCGGTTTCCACAGGTCGGTTCAGCATGATTTCGGCGGACCTGAAGCGGGCCCTCCGCCTCCAGGGGTGCGCGGTGTGTCGGCTCAAGGAGGAGACCGTGCATCGCTACGTGCGATTCCTTCTGGCCGAGAACGTGAACGACGGCGACGCACGAGCCTACATCGTGCATGGCCTGGGCTTCTGCCCCGAACACACGTGGCTCCTGTACCACACAGAGACAACTCGCTTCGGGGACGCGCTGGGGAACAGCATCCTCTATGAAGACCTGGCCGAGCGTGTGCGAGATGACCTGGTGGCATTCCGCCGGGGCTTGCCGACTTCGGCCTCGCGTCCCAACGTTTGGTGGCGGCGCGCGTGGGGCCGTTTTCGCCTCGTCGTCGGCTCGCTGATCAGGCATCCGGGCGCTTTGGATCCACTGCGCCCTGTCGGCGAGTGCCGGATGTGCGCTCACGCCGCTCACGAGGAGGAGACCGTTGTCCGCGCCCTGGTCAGCCTGTGCGACGCGCCCGACTTTCGCGCGCTATACACCGCGTCGGACGGGCTGTGCCTCGCACACCTGCGCCAGGCCCTTCGCCTCGCGGCCACGCATGACCCGGACACCGCTCGCTTTCTGGCGGACGAGGCGACCGGTAGGCTTGAGACGTTGGTCGCCAATCTAGGCGCTTACATCCGCAAGCAGGCTTGGCAGTACCGCGACGAGCCGCTGACGAGCGGCGAAGCCGATGCGCCCCGGAAGGCGGCGGAGTTCTTCGGTGGGCGAGAGATGACCACGCCATCTGCTCCGTGCGCTCCCGACGGTGGAAATGCTGACCCAGGATAAGATACCATGGCTGAAACCACCCGCAAGGGCTTGAATGCATCGCAATATCAGTCTGTGATCCTTACGCTCCGCCTGTTTGAGGAACGGTTGCGGCAAGCCGACGCATGGCTGGCCGAGGCTCTCCCCGAGGGCGTTCTCTACCGCTACACGCGCCACCTGCCCTCGGAGAGGGTAGCCGAAATTCGGGCCGAAATCGCCGCTGCCCTGCGGGCGATCGCAGATTTGGCGCAGCACTTGGAGGCGCAGCCCGCCGACGAGCCGATTGAGGCCGCGGCCTCGGCGTTCATGAGCGTGAGTTGGGCCGACCTCTCCGATGTGAAGACTCCGAGGCTGGCGCGGTACGGCGCTGTGGACAACGCGCTGGAGGATTGGCTAGACCCCCGCCTGGACGCGCTGGCCGAACACGCGCTTCGTCTGGCGGCGCTTTTCGGAGCCGAGACGTAGCGGGGGAAGCCCATGATTTACTTCTGTCCGAACTGCTGGCAGGACGTGGAGGAGAAGGCCACCCACTGCTCACACTGTGGGTACGAGTTGGCCGAATACGACCGCCTATCCTATGAGGACAAACTCCTTTTGGCGCTGGGCCACCCTGTCCGCGAGAACCGCATGATCGCCATCGTCGCCCTGGGCCGCCTGCGCAGTCGCAAGGCGGTGCCGTCGCTGCGGCGCGTTGCCCTGGCGACGGAGGATTTCCACGAAGCGCAGGCCGTCGTGGAGGCGCTGACCCTCATCGGCGGCGCGGACAGCGAGACCGTGTTGCGAGCCATGACGCGCCACCCCTCGCGCCTTGTGCGCGAACTTGCGAAGCGAACGCTTGCAGGTCTCCGACGGAACGCGCAGCGGCCATAAGGGCCAGGGGTGCACGACTCGGTTCAAGGGTTCTTGGTAACTACACCCGTGTCGCCATGCTGACCAGCACCCCGAGTATAAGGAAAGTGGCAGCAAAGCATCGCTCTAGCGAGATTCTGCGCCGCTGCGTGGCTCACAGTTGCGGAATCGTCGCAGTACACGGTCACCAGCAAAGGTGAAGCCAAATCGGGATGCCCTCACACCCCTGCGTGCCCCGTGGGGCCGCCCTGCCGGAAGTGGGCAATCGTCTGGCGCAGCCCCTCCTCCAGCGAGACCGACGGCTCCCACCCCAGTTCACGGCGGGCCTTGTCGGCGTTGAGAAAACTGCGGAACACGTCCCCCGGACGGGGCGGGTCGTAGCGAGGCTCCCGCGCGTAGCCCGTGAGCGACTTCATCATGGCAAACAGCGCGTTGACCGTCGTCCCCCGACCGCAGCCGATGTTGTACGCTTCGCCGTCGCCGCGCCACAGGGCCAGCACCGCCGCGCGGGCGCAATCCACCACGAACACGAAATCCCGCTCCTGCTCGCCGCTCCCGTAGATGACCACCTGCTCGCCATCCAGCATCCGCTGGGTGAAGATGGCGACGACCCCTGCCTCCCCAAAGGGGTCCTGCCGGGGGCCGTACACGTTGGCCAGGCGGAGCACCGTGTAGGCAAGGCCGTGCACCTGCCGGTAGAAGTATAGGTAGTGTTCCACTGTGTGCTTGCTCACGCCGTAGGGCGACAGCGGGTTGATGGGGTGATTCTCGTCGCACGGCAGGTACTGCGGCTCGCCGTACAGCGCGCCCCCTGTGGACACATACACGAACTTTTCCACGCCGGTCCGCACGCACTGCTGGAGCAGGTTCACGGAGCCTAGGATGTTGGCGGTGGCGTCGCGGATGGGGTCGGCCACGGAGACGGAAACCGACGCCTGCGCGGCCAGGTGCACCACCGCCTGCGGGCGCACGGCATCAAATACCGCCGCCAGGTCGGGCGAACCGATGTCCGCCAGGAAGAACTCGGCCTGGGGGTTCACGTTCTCGCGGCGGCCCGTACTCAGGTTGTCCACGACGGCCACGCGGTGCCCCTGCTCCAGCAGCAGGTCCACCACGTGGGAGCCGATGAACCCCGCCCCGCCTGTTACCAGGACGCGCTTCGTGCTCCTATCTTCTGTCACGTGCGGCTTCATGCGATTGTGTCTCCTCTGCGTATGGTGTTCTTGACTCAGCGGCCGCGAGCGCCTATCGCGTCTCGTCCACAAGCCACCGCAGATAGTCGGGGCTTCCGTCCGCGATGGGCAGGGCAATGACTTCGGGCACCTGGTACGAATGCAGCGCCTTGACGCGCTGGATGAGGTCGGGCAAGCGCGCGTCGGTGGTCTTGATGAGCAGCAACACCTCGGCGTCCTGCTGCACCCGTCCTTCCCATCGGTACACCGAGGCGATGGGCGCGACGATGTTCACGCACGCTGCCAGGCGCTCCTCCACGAGGGCCTGGGCGATGCGCGTGGCTTCGTCGGTGCTCGCGGCGGTAACGAATGCAACCATCGGCTTCATGGCTTCTCTCCGAATGGGATGGGGATGATGCCCTATCGGCGCGGCCAGGCAGCGGGCAACTCGCGCCCCTCGGCCAGGATGCGCTGCACCAGCGCCTTCTCCTCCTCGCGGGTGCTCACCTCGCCGTCCAGGCGGGCCGCCAGCACCGCCGCCAGGATGTTCTTGTACAGCGGCCCCGGCGACAGCCCCATGGCTTCGAGGTCGTGGCCGGTGATTTCGGGGCGCACATGGCGCAGGCGCAGGACGTAATCGGCTACCCGCTCCTGCACGGCCTCGGCCGAGGCGGCATACCACAGCAACTTCACGGCGTCCAGAGGCGCGGCGTCCAGGATGCGGCAGACCTCGCTGGGCCGCATCGCGCGGCGGGCAAGCTGCCGCTCGTTCGCCAACAACTGCGCCGTCGCCAGGAGCAGGTCGGCCAGTTGGCGGCGGAGCCGGAACCGCTCCATGAAGGCGGCCTGTTCGCGCTCGGGCAGGCGGGCCGTGAGCAGCGCCAGGTAGGCGTCGCGCAGCCCATCGCCCACGGGCTTCTCGCCCCAGGGTGGCGTCGGTTCGCGCAGGCGTCGGAATCGCTCCTGGAGCCATGCGTCGCAGACCAGGCTGGGCGAGATGTGGCGCAGGATGCCCAACTCCTGCAGGCGGCACAGGATGGCCTCGGGCGCCTGCTCCTCCAGAATCAGGAGCAACTCGTGGAGAATGCGCGGCCCGGAGACCTTGTCCAGCAAATCCACCGCGTTGCGCAGCAACTCCTCGGTGCGCGGCTCCATGTGGAAGCCCATGCGCGTCTCAAAGCGGGCGGCCCGCAGCATCCGCGTCGGGTCCTCCACGAAACTCAGACTGTGCAAGACGCGGATGATCTTGTGGTTCAGGTCCGCCTCGCCGCCGTAGAAATCCAGCAGTTCGCCGAAGTGCTCCGGGTCCACCCGGATGGCAAGGGTATTGATGGTGAAATCCCGGCGGTGCAAATCCAACTTGATGGAACTGCGCTCCACCTTGGGGAGCACCGTCGGCTCCTCGTAGAACTCGGTCCGCGCGGTTACGAAGTCAATGTTGCCCGGGAACTCCGGCTCGCCGTCTGGGATGCCCTCCAGGAGCCAGTTGGCTGTCTTGAACTGGGCGTGGACGCGGACCTTGCCGCCAATGCGTCGCGCCAGCCTGCGCGCCAGGCGAATGGCGTCGCCCTCCACCACGAAGTCTATGTCAAAGTTGGGGATGCCGAGCAGCAGGTCGCGCACGAACCCGCCCACCAGGTAGGCCGATGCCTGCATCTCGTCGGCTTCACGTCCCACCTCCTGGATGAGCCGCAGCAGCGACGGGGGCAGCGACTCGGCCAGTTTGGCGGCGATTTCCGCCCGGCGAGGGCTGGGGGGCACAGCCCACAGTTTCAGCAAGTCCGTGCGGGTTACGATGCCGATGACTTCGCCGTCGCGCACTACCGGCACCTGGCCCACACGATGCTCCACCATCACCTGGCGCAGTTTCTCCACCGGATCGGTCGGCGACACGGTTACGTCGCCCGCCACCATGTACAGCCGCACGGGCGCGCCGCCGAGTTTGTGGTGCAACGCCCGGTCCACCTCGCGGCGCGTCAGGATGCCGATGACCTTGCCGCGCTCCACCACCGGGAAGCCCTCGTGGCCGTAGCGCGTCATGAGATCGGCGGCCTCGGCGATGGTCGTGTCAGGGCTGACCGTGTGGACGCCGTAGGACATGATCTCGCCCACAGTAACGGCGGGCATCACCCGCTCCTTCAGGTAGGCCACCAGCGCCTCCTTGACCTCCACCGCGCTCTGTCCACGGACAAGGGCGGCTGCGGCTCGGCTATGCCCGCCCCCGCCGAAGAACGCCGCCGCGTCAGCCACGTTGACCGCGTCGGACGTGCTGCGCGCCACGATCTGCACGTTCTCGTCCATTTGCACGATGACGAACAGCGCGTCGGGGTCCAGCAAGTCCCGCAACTTGTGGGCCAGCGTGGAGATTTCCTCCACGTACTCCGGCACGGTGGCAGTAGCGATGGCTACCACCTGCCCGCTGAACTCAAAGATTTCGCTGTTCTGCACCAGTTGATCGTAGAGGGCACGCTGCCGCTCGGTGAGAGGATAGCGCAGGTAGCGGTTGGCCACCTCCAGGTTCGCGTGGCGGTCCAAGAGCCACGCAGCCGCCCTGGCGTCGCGGGCCGTCGTCGTCAGGTAACTGAGCGAGCCTGTGTCCTCGTAGATGCCGAGCAGGAGAAGCGTCGCCTCAATGGGCGAGATGGGCACCAGCGCCTGCGAGATTTGCTCCACCAGCAGCGTCGTCGTCGCGCCCGTTTCGGCCGACGAGAACGCAACGCCCTCGGGCAGGTCGGCGCTGCGCGGGTGATGGTCAATGATCTCCATCCGCGTGTGCTTGCCCATGCCCTTGAGCGTGGGAATCGTCTGGGTGTCCACGAGGATGAGGCGCGTGATGGGCTTCCGCGGCAAGTCCTCGGCGTGCCAGAACGGCAGTTGCTCCCAGTACAGCGTAACGAAATCCTGCACGTTGCGGTTCAGCCGACGTGGGAGGACGGGCGTGGCGTGCGGGTATAGTTTGGACGCCGCCAACAGCGACGCCAGCGCGTCAAAATCCGTGTTCTCGTGCGTTGCGATGATCTCCATCCGAACCCAATCCCCTGCCTCGGATTATAGCGGCAAGGACAGCCGTTGACAAAGCAGGATGCGAGCGGTATAATCCGCCACACGCTGACCGATTCGCTGGAGGTAGGATTGCGCTTCCCCGGCCGGAAGATTCTCACGATAGTGCTGCTGGTGGCCGTGCTCCTGGGCGCACTGGCGGGCGTGGGCCGCACCCTGGACGACTACCGCCAGGCTCTGCGCTCGTCCGGCGTGCAGCCGACGCCGCCGCGCGAGGTTCACAACACCGACGTGAACCCCTACGGCGCCAACTTCTTCCTCGCCCGCGAGGTGGAACTGTGGAAGCGCGAGAAGACCGTTCAGATGGCAGCCGCCGCCGGCATCCGCTGGGCCAAGCAGCAGTTCGCCTGGGAGGAGATTGAGCCGCGCAAAGGCGATTTCCGCATCCCCGCTACCGGCGAGAGCAGTTGGGGCAAGTACGACCAAATCGTGGACCTGTTTCGCCAGTACGGCATGGAGGTCATCGCCCGCCTGGACCGTCCGCCCGACTGGACGCGCCAGGACAACACCCACAAGGAGCGCCCACCCGACAACTTCGCCGACTACGGCAACTTCGTGTACGAATTCGTCCGCCACTTCAAGGGCCGCATCCACTATATCCAGATTTGGAACGAGCCGAACATCTACCCCGAATGGGGCGAGCGGCCTGTGGACCCGGCGGCATACGTGGAACTGCTGAAGATCGCCTATCTGCGGGCGAAGGAGGCCGACCCGAACATCGTAGTCCTCAGCGCGCCGCTGGCCATCACGCTGGGCGAGCCGCACCCGGAGCCCGGCAAGTGGCGCTCCATGAGCGACCTCCAGTTCCTGGAAGAGATGTACAAGGCGGGCGCCAAGGACTACTTTGACATCCTCTCGGCCAACGCCTTCGGGATGAGCCTGCCGCCGGAGGACCCGCCCGACCCGAACAAACTCAACTTCTCCCGCGTCGTGCTCCTGCGGCAAATCATGGAAAAGTACGGCGACACGCGCAAGGCGGTGTGGTTCAACGAGTACGGCTGGAACGCCGCACCCGAGTCGTTCCCCAAGGGTGCGCTCATTTGGGGGCGGGTGGATGAGGAGACGCAGGCGCAGTACACGGTGCGCGGGATTGAGATAGCGCGGCAGCGGTGGCCGTGGGCGGGCGTCTTCTGCATCTGGTACTTCCGCCAGGTGGGGCAGTACCCGGCGGACGAGGCGGCCTACTACTTCCGCATGGTGGACCCCGACTTCACCCCCCGCCGCCTGTACTACGCCATCAAGGAGGCCGCCGCGGCCATGCCCCCCGCCGGGCCGGGTACCCACGAGGAGACCAGCCCCGCGGTAACGCATTCGGGCGGGTGGGAGCGCATCCTCGCGCCGCAGGTGAGCGGGGGCGGCTACCTAGAGGCGTCGCAGGCTGGCGCGTCGCTCACCTTCTCGTTCACCGGCCAGATTGTCAACCTGGTGGTGCACAAAGCGCCCTACGCGGGGCGGCTGCTGGTGGCGCTGGACGGGCGCAACGTGCCCGGGCTTCTGGTGGACGAGCAGGGGCGCTCGTACGTGGACCTGCACAGCAATGGTGACCTGTGGACGGAAACCCAGGTCGTCAAGGGCGCAGGGAACGGCCCGCATACGCTGACGCTGACGGTGGCGGAGCAAACGAACCCCGCGGCCACGGGCGCAAAGTGCGGCATTGATGCGTTTGTGGTACGCGCCGCGCCGACGCCCGCGTTCCCCTACGTGCCGCTGGGGGCGTTTGCGCTGATCGCCGCGCTGGCCGTCGCGGGCGTAGTGAGGATGGCGAGGCGCAAGCGCTAGGCCTACTAGCGAAACCGCCCCACCACAACCTTCCCCGCCAACTCCTCCGCGCTTATCTTCTCGGCGCGGTCTTTGGGCACGCAGAGAGTCTTGTACCGCTCCAAGAGAGCCACAGGGTCGGCAAACTGGTTGCGGCGGCCCCATTGGGTCGGGCACGGGCTGAGGACTTCCACGAAGGCGAACCCCCTATGCTGGAACGCCTCCTTTAGCGTGCGGATGAGCGGGCGGATGTGATATACCGAATACCGCGCCACAAAAGACGCCCCCGCCCCCTCCACCAGTTTGCACAGGTCAAAGGGCGGCTCTTCGTTGCCCTGCGGCGTGGTGGCGGTGATGGTGCCGATGTCGGTGGTGGGCGTTACCTGCCCGCCCGTCATGCCGTAGATTTGGTTGTTGGCGCAGATGACCGTCATGTCCAGGTCGCGGCGGGCGGCGTGAATCAGGTGGTTCCCGCCGATGGCCGCGATGTCGCCGTCGCCGCCGATGACAACCACGTTCAGGCCGGGGTTGAACAGCGCGGCACCGGTGGCGAAGGCCACCGGTCGCCCGTGGGTCGTGTGGAGCGTGTCGGCGGCGAAGTGGGGACTGGGAATCCACCCCGCGCACCCGATGCCCGACACGAACAACATGCGGCGCATGTCCAGGCCCAGTTCGTCGACCGCTCGCAGGATGGCGCCCATGAGAATCCCATGGCCGCAGCCGGGGCACATCGTGGAGGGGAAGACCTCCGGGCGTATGCACTTCTGGATGGAGGCGGTTGTCGCCGTGTTCGCGGTCATCGCAGGTACTCCTTCGCGGCGTCCCAGATTTCGTCGGGGGCGATAACCTCGCCGTCGGTCTTGCCGAATCCGCGCGCGTTCGGCACAACCCGCTGGACTTCGCGGAGCATTTGCCCGCGGTTCATCTCGGCCACCAGGACGCGGGCGCTCTTGGCGGCTACGGCGCGCAGCGCCTCGGCGGGGAACGGCCACACGGTGCGCGGGCGGAACAGCCCGACCCGGTAGCCGGCCTCGCGGGCCATGCGGGCCGCGCCAAGCGCCGACCGCGCCGTGAACCCAAAACTCACCAGCAGTAGGTCCAGGCGGTCGTCGTCGCAGAGGTAGGTCTCGCTCTCCACAATCTCGTCCATGCTGTCCGTGATCTTCGTACACAGGCGCGCGGTGAGTTCGGCCTGGACCCTGGCGCTGGACGTGCGGCGGTAGCCCCACTCGTCGTGGGTGGAGCCGGTAACGAGCACGCGGTGCCCCTCGCCGAAGACCGGCATGGGCGGGACGGGCCTGCCCCCAAAGGGCGGCTCGCGGTCCGACGGGCCGATGCGGTTGAAGATGCGCACCTCTGGCGGGATGGTCAGGTTCTCGCGCAGGTGTCCCACACCCTCGTCGGCCAGCAGGATGACCGGCACGCGGAATCGCTCGGCCAGGTTGAAGGCGCGGATGGTTTCCGTGTACATCTCGGCGACGGACCACGGCGACAGGGCGATGAGTTCGTAGTCACCGTGCGCGCCCCAGCGGACCTGCATGAAGTCGCCCTGGCCAGGGCGGGTGGCCTGCCCGGTGCTGGGGCCGGCGCGCTGCACGTCCACGATGACCACCGGCGTCTCGGTGATGATGGCGTAGCCCAGGTTCTCCAGCATGAGGCTGATGCCTGGGCCGCTGGTGGCGGTCATGGCCTTCGCGCCCGCCCATGCCGCGCCCACGCACGACGCAATGGACGCGATTTCATCCTCCATCTGGACGAAGACACGCTTGCCGAGGAGCACCGCAAACCGCGCACAGATGCGCTCCATGATTTCGCTGGCGGGGGTGATGGGATAGCCCGCGTAGTAGTTGCACCCCGCGGCGATGGCCCCTTCGGCGCAGGCCTCATCGCCCTGCAGGAAGTACCGGCCCGCGGGCAGGGGCGACGGGGCTGTGGCCCAGCCCTGGGGCAGCGGGCGCGGCGCCGGGGCCAGCGGCTCTACGTGCGCTTCACCTGCGGGCGCGCCTGCCGCCTCCTCACCAGATACGGAGATGGCCAAATCGGGGCACAGGAGTTCGCACTGGCGGCACACGGTGCAATCGTCGGGACGCGCGGCCACCACGGGATGGAACCCGTGGTCAAACGATTCCTGGTCAATCTCAAGCACGTGGCGGGGGCACACGTTGACGCAGATGTAGCACCCCTTGCACCAGTCTCGGTTGATAGCGATTTCAGGCATGTTCCCGTCCTGCACCGCGGAGACGCAGAGAGCGCAGAGCGAGGAATTCTCTAGTTCCTCTGCGTCCTCCGCGCCTCTGCGGTGAATTCCCTACTTCCGCAGGCGCTTGCGGAGTTCCTCCGTGAGCGCCGGCACAACCTGGAACAGGTCGCCCACGATGCCGTAGTTGGCGACCTTGAAGATGGGCGCTTCCGGGTCCTTGTTGATGGCGACGATGACCTTGGATGTGCCCATCCCCGCCAGGTGCTGGATCGCGCCAGAAATCCCGCACGCGATGTACAGGTCGGGCCGAACCGTGCGGCCGGTTTGGCCAACCTGGTGGGCGTAGGGAATCCAGCCAGCGTCCACCGCAGCGCGCGACGAGCCGACCGCCCCGCCGAGCACCTCGGCCAATTCACGCAGCGGCTTGAACCCCTCCGGCCCGCGCACGCCCCGCCCGCCCGACACGATAATCTTGGCGTCGGCCAGGTTCACCTCGCCTTCCTCCACGATGAAGTCCACCACCTTGGCGGCGATTTGATCCTCGGTCATCACCGGCGGGACTCTCACAATCTGGCCCTGCCGGCTGGAATCCGGCTCCGGCATCTCAAACACGCGGTGGCGTACCGTCGCCATTTGCGGGCGGTAGTTGGGGCAGATGATGGTCGCCATGATGTTGCCGCCGAAGGCCGGGCGGGTCTGGCGCAGGAGTTTCGTCTCGGGGTCAATGTCCAGACCCGTGCAGTCGGCGGTGAGGCCGGTGTGGACTTCGGTGGCGACGGCGCCAGCCAAATCTCGGCCCCGGGCGCTGGCCCCCAACAGGAAAATCTCTGGCTTGTACTGCCGCACCAGGTGCGTCAGTTGTTTGGCATATGGCGCGGTGCGGTACACGCCCAGCGACGGGTCGTCCACCAGGAACACGCGGTCCGCGCCGTAGTAGATGGCCTGTTGCGCGATGCCCTCCACCTTGTGGCCCAGGACACACGCGGTGAGGGTCGTGCCCAGGGTATCGGCGATGCGCCGGCCCTGGCCCATCATCTCCCACGAGATGCCGCACGCCTCGCCGCGGAACTGCTCCACCCAGACCCACACGCCCTGGTACGCGGAGATGTCCTCTGCGCCTTTGCCGCGCTCGGGCAGGCTCAACGCTTCCACAGGGCAGACTTCCAGGCACGCGCCACAGTCGGTGCATTTATCGTCCACCACCGCCTTGTCGTTCTCCATGCGCAGCGCGCCGAAGGGACAGGCCGCCACGCAGGCCGCGCAGCCGATGCACGCTTCGGTGTCAATGATCAAGAGCGCCATGGCAGCCTCCTATATCACTTTCTCTTTGAGCAACAGGTCGGCCAGTTTTGCGGCCTGCTCCTGGGGCGACTCGCCCTCAATCATCACGATCTGCCCGCTGCGGGGCGGTGGGTTGAAGACGCGCACCACCTGCGTCGGCGAACCTTTCAGCCCCAGCAGGTCCGGCTTGGCGTCGGGCAAATCCACCGCCGTCCAGACCGGTATCTCCGTGCGGGTCGCCCGCCGAATGCCCATGATGGTGGGATAGCGCGGCTGGTTGATGTCCTTGACCACCGTCAACAGGGCGGGCAGGCGCGTTTCCACCACCTCGCGCCCTTCCTCCAGCAGCCGCTCCACCCGGACGCGCTTGGCCTGGAAGTCAATCTCCTGAATCTTGAAGACATACGTCAGTTGCTCAATGTCCAGTTGCCGGGCGATGCCGGGGCCTACCTGGCCCGTGTCCCCGTCAATAGCCTGCTTGCCGCACAGGATGATGTCAAAGTCGCCGATTTTGCGGATGGCGTTGGCCAGCGTGTAGGCGGTGGCCCACGTATCCGATCCGGCGAAGGCACGGTCGCTGAGGAGAATGGCCTCGTCTGCGCCCATGGCGATGGCCTCCTTCAGCGCCTCCTTCGCCTGGGGCGGGCCCATGGAAATGACCGTTACCTTGCCGCCGAACTTCTCGCGCAGGCGCAGGGCCTCCTCAATGGCGTAGGTGTCAAAGGGGTTCACGATGCTGGGGACGCCTTCGCGGATGAGCGTCCCCGTCTCCGGGTTCACCTTGACATCCGTGGTGTCGGGCACCTGTTTGATGCAGACAATGGCGTGCACGCTCTCCCTCCTTCTGCTGAGAATCAAGAAGCGCCACCAGAGATCAGCAGTCAGCCGTTAGCGGACACACCGATGGGGCTGAAGGCTGTCGGCTGATGGCTTACCGCTGCTTACGCTTCCCGCTGCCACTCCTCGGGATCGTAGGCGGGCAGTTCGCAGCGCAGCGGCTTGTCGGTGCGATAGCCCAGCGCGTACTGCGCCTGCATGAGTTGCTGAATCTCCTTAGAGCCTTCGTAGATGACCGCGCCCTTGGAGTTACGCAGGTAGCGTTCCACATCGTACTCGTCGGAGTAGCCATAGGCCCCGTGGATTTCCACCGCATCGTCGGCGGATTCAAAGGACGACTGGGTGGCGAACCACTTGGCCAGGCCGGTCTCGCGGGTGTTGCGAATGCCCTGGTTCTTGAGCCAACCGGCCCGCAGGTAGAGCAGCCGCGCCGTCTCATACTTCAGCACCATGTTGGCGATCATCTGCTGTACCAGTTGGTGCTGGCCGATGGGGACGCCGAAGGTCTGGCGCTCGTTGGCGTACTTGACCGAAGCCTCTAGGCAGGCGCGGATGAGGCCCGTCGCGCCGGCAGCCACCGTGTACCGCCCGTTGTCCAGGCACGACATGGCGATTCGGAACCCCTCACCCTCCAGGCCCAGCATGTTCTCGGCGGGCACGGGCACGTCGGTCATAGAGATGAAGCCGGTGTTGCCAGCGCGCACGCCCAGTTTGCCGTGGATGGTGCCCGTCTCCAGGCCCGGCCAGCCGCGCTCCACGATGAACGCGGACATGCCCGTATGATCCCGCACCCGCTTCTTCTCCATGTCGGTCCAGGCAAAGATGAGGAAGTGATCGGCCACGTCCGCCAGCGAAATCCACATCTTCTCGCCATTCAGAATCCAGTGGTCGCCCTCGCGGCGGGCGGTGGACTGGATGCCAAGCACGTCGGAACCCGCCGCCGGCTCCGTGAGGCCGTAGGTGGCGATCTTCTGGCCCATCGCCTGGGGAACGAGATACTTCTGCTTCTGCTCCTCCGTGCCCCACTGGAGCAGCCCCAGGCTATTCAGACCCACGTGAACCGACATGATGACCCGCGCCGAGGTGTCCACCCGCTCCAGTTCCTCGCAGGTGAGGCCCAACGAGATGTAGTCCATGCCCGCGCCCCCGTAGCGGACAGGGATGCAGATGCCGAGGATGCCCTGGGCGGCCATCTTGGGCAGGATACTGCGGTCAAAGGTGTGCTTGCGGTCGTTTTCCTTGACGGTGGGGGCAATCTCGCGCTCGGCGAACTCGCGCACCATCTTCTGCACCATGAGGTGCTCTTCCGACAGAGTAAAGTCCATAGCGTCCCTCCTCTTGTTGTCTTCAGCCCGGCCATGGAGGAAAACGAAGGCGAAGCCGTCAGCGGCGGATGCGGTGGGTCAGCCCCCCTGCCGCCGCGAGTGCTTCGCCCGTGTGGGATTGCGCCTTCGCACGTCCGAGACCTCCATGGGCTCCGACCTGTTGTTGGGCACATTATATCACGATGCGTGGAATGAAACAAGTGGAACGCGGTCGGTTTGCCTAGCGACGTCCTGTGTGGTACTCTTAGCCTGTACACATGCGACCAAGAGATGAACTCCATGCTCAAACCGCCGCTTGAGAAGATGCATTCTTCGGGGCCAAGGGCTTGGCATATGGTGTGTACCTGCCTGCGGCCGCCCCGATGTACGGCGGTTACAGCCCTGGCAGGTATTGCCGGAACCGTGGTGCTGGCGCTCGCCTCGCTCATCACGGCGTTGGCCTATTCGGGCCGCAGGGGAGAACCGTACAGCCTGCTCAATCACTTCATCTCGGAACTGGGCGAGGTAGGCGTGTCGGAACTGGCGTGGCTGTTCAACGGGGCTCTGTTCGCCGGAGGGCTGTGCCTAACGGTGTTTCTGCTCGGGCTGGCAGTCTACATGAAGGCAGGCTGGTTCAGCGCTCTCTTCGGCGCCATCGGCCTGATCACGGGCGTTTCGGGCGCGCTCGTGGGCATCTTTCCCATGAACAACCTGGCTCCTCACGCCAGGGTGGCCATGACGTTCTTCAACATGGGGCTGGTTGCCACGCTGCTCTTCTCGCTGTACATTGCCCTCTCACGGCAGCGCAGGCTTCCCAGATGGATGCTCGCGCCTGGCCTGTTGGCGACCGCTTTCTTTGTGGCATTCGTATTTTACCCGCACCCCACAGGGTCGGGGACCATGACCATAGAGGAAACAACTCGCCGCCTTATGGAAACCCGCCCGATGGTTTGGCCCATGGCGATTTTAGAGTGGGGCATGCTCATCTCTATTCTGGTGTGGGCGTTGGTGGTGTCGCTGTATCTGTGGGCTCGCAGCAGAGCAAAGCAGTCCTGAGACATCGGCATGTCACCCCGGCCCCCGATGTGCCATCTGCTCCCTATTCCAGATACACGCCGCTCAGGCGCTCCAACATCCGGTGGTACTCCTCGTGCTTGCCCGGGCCGATGCGCTCGGTTTCTACGCGGTCAAACCCGTCTAGCAGGCACGCCTGCTGCTCGTCCGAAAGGTGCATGTCGGCGATGACGTAGAGGATATTGTCCTCTTTGTCAATGTGCTGGGTGAGCAGGCCAATATAGTTGTAGGAGTTCTGGGCAAACTTCTGCGCGGCCGCGGGGTCCCCGGCCTTGTACCCGGGGATTGCGTCGGCCATGGCCCGCACGTATCCGCGCCCCTGGTCGTGCTCCAAGAGCATGACCGCGATGGGGCCGCCCTGCTTGGGAACGCCCGCCTTTTCCATCTCCACGAACAGCAGGTCTTCCTCCTTGCCATGGTGGCACCGGTCGGCAAAGGTGCGGATGAAGTCCACCATCTCCTCCAGGTGCTCCGGTGGGACGGGCTGGCCCGCCTTGAGGCGGTCGGCGATGCCGCCCAGGATGCGCAACCCGGTCTTGATGCCCTGGTGTTCCTCTTTGAGGACTTCGGTTGGTTTCATCGTCCGGCCTCCTATGTGCATCGGGCGCAGGCCCGATTGTCAAGTTTCTTGCACATTCAGTATAGGGCATCTGGAAGGTGTTGTCTGTGACTTTGGTCGCCGAAAGCAGCGTGCGACGCACTCCCGAAGGTGTGTCGCACGGGCGCTTCTACTCGCGCAGGTTCGCGTCTACCCGCGGCTACGGCTGCGCTTCCGCCAGCGCCGCCGAAGGCTGCCGCTCCAGCCATCGCTCTGGCACGACCAGGCTGAGGACGTTCTTCCAGCCCAGCGTGGCGATGATGTTGACCAGGAACGCAAGGAAGCCCAGGCCGATCAGAACGCCGCCGACGATAGCCAGCGTCTCGTTGGTCTGGTAGGGGTTGCCTTCCGGGTACAACGTGCGGCGAAGCATTCCGCGCGCGCCCGCCATGCCCATTACGTAGGCCATCCCCACCGAGCCGATCATCCACAGCCAGAAGTGGGCATTCACCAGGCGGTTGCTCTTGATCTGCAGGTTCGTCAGCATAGGAATCAGGGCGTACACGACGGCGAACAGGAGCATCGCCAGGCCGGTCAGCAGGAATGTGTGCGCGTGAAGCGACACGACCCACTGGGTGTTGTGGAATACCACGTTCAGCCCTACGTTGGCCTGGATGAGGCCCGCCGCGCCGCCCATGATAAACCCGAACATGGAGCCCAGCACGAATTTGAGCGCCGGCGAGAACTTGACCGGACGCGCCAGCCAGATGGTCATCAGCGTGGCGAACAGCGTCAGGCCCATGGTGAAGAACTCGCCCCAGGTGATAAACTGCCCGGAAATCAGCCGCATCCACAGCGGCTGACTCTGGTCACCCAGCAGGTGGTGGCTCCACACGCCCAGCGACACCAGCAGGTCTACCATGATGACCGTCTTGACCACGTTCTCGCCGAACAGTTTGCGGCCCACTAGGAGCGGCACCAGCAGATACCACACGCCCGCCGTGTACATCAACACGTTGCCGTCAGCCACCATGTCCAGCCCCCACCAGAACCAGTTTTTGTAGATGAGCGGGTCAACGGCGGCGGGGTTCAGCGGCGACTTGAGGAGCGCCGCGATGCCATAGACGAGGATCAGCGCACCCGCCGTCAGGAGCACGATGGCGTTGATGACAGTGTCAATGGAGCCGCGCGCCACCGCCACGATGAACACGGGCAGGCCGTTGTAGTCCAGGTTGGGTGCGGCCTTATCCTCCTTGCCGAGGCGCTTCATCAGGCGCGAGATGCCGAAAGCCGCCCGCAGGAACGCGCCGAAACTGTACGACCCTGGGTTGCTCTTGCTGAGCACGGTGCTGAAGGTGTTGTACGAGAACAGCAGGATGTTGACCATGATGATGGCCGCGCCCACGGTGAAGGCGATGCTGCCGATGAGCGGCACGCGGTCGTAGGACACGGGCAGCGGCCAGTAGAGCGTATACAGCGAGTTGAACAGCCCGAAGAAGCCCGCCGCCCAGCAGGTGAGCACCCCAACGATCTGCGCCCAGAAGTTGAACACCAGCAGTTTCTTGTGGCGGACCTCCTTGCCCAGCAGGTGGGGCACCAGGAAGTAGAACGCGCCGAAGACCAGCATGTAGGCGAAGCCGTAGATGCCCACGATGGGGTGCGCCGTCAGCATGGCGTAGTACAGTTCGGCGGACGTAACCTCGCGCCCGACGGGGCGCAGCGCCATCAGCGCCTGCTCCATCCCGTGCAGCGCGTCGGGCGCGGCCAACTGGATGCGCATGAGGATGCCCTCAAACCCCGACAGCGCCAGGAACAGCAGGCCAACAACCGCGAAACGCAAGGTCCACTTGGTTTGCCAGTTGAGTTTCGCCATGTCGCACCTCCCTACGGCAGCACCCGTATGGCGTTCGGGACGTACATCTCCGGGTGCCGCGGGCCGGAGTATTCGGTGGAGCGCACATCGTACACTCCGGGGGTGTCAAATCGCCACGTGATTTTGTTCTCATATCCCGGCAGCACCTGCATCTGGAACACCATTGTGCCGTCGGGCCGGAACACGCCGAACCCGTAGGTTACGTCTTTGGACGTGGCGACGAACTGCACGAACTCGTTGGCCTTCACCTCCACGCCGCCCCGCGGCAGCCGAATCTGGTAGTTCTCAAACTCTACGGGGACGATGCGGTCGGGCGTGGGGCGAGACCAGAGAAGCCACTGCTGCCAGGGCACGAGGGGCGAGAGCGTGATGGCGTTGACGAGCAGAAACACGCCTGCGAGGAAGAACAACCAGTTCCGTTCGCGTTTGTCCATCTTACCCTCCTTTCTCCTTCACCTTCCAGGCGAAGGCCAGCATGAAGAGGATCACCAAGACCAGGAACGCCGTGTAGGCCCACCAGATGACATCCGTCGTGTACATAGCCTCCCTCCTCGCAAGGACTTGATGCCGGTGCGGATTCGCGGGGCGATGCAGAGTGCAATCCTACATAGTACAAGATAGCACAACTCGTTGCCCCGCGCCTGTAACTTTTGTCACAGGCCTGTGCAGAAGTGGAGCGGGATCGCGGGGCTGGGCAGTTGCGCGCACCCGATGGTGACTTGCAGCAGGGTGGCTATCCCCAGCCGCCACGCCTCTCTCTGAACACTCGCCTTGGGCCTGCCTGCATCGTTGATGTTTCTTGACATCTCGGGTCTCTGGCATCTTCTGGACCGGACTGCCAAACCGGTTGTTGCTGCGCTGGCGCGACGGCGAGTTTGAGGCTGTCATGTCGCCTGCCCTATTGGATGAACTGGGCCGTGTCTTGCACACCCTCGCTACGCGCGTCAATGCGCAGCCCGGCCTTGCCGAGGAGTGGGTGGACCTCGTGGCGCTCGGTGCGGAGTGGGTTACTCCTGCCGAGACGCTGGCTGCCCGCCGCGATCCGGGGGACAATGCTGTGCTGGCAGCGGCGGTGGCGGGCCGCGTGGTTTGCATCATCTCCGGCGATCAGTATCTCCTCCTTCTGGGTGAATTCCAGGGTACTCCCATCGTAACACCTCGCCAGTTTGTGAATTGGCTGGACTCTGACTGATGCGCACCCGTGCAAGCGCGAGAGTCGGAGCGCCTCGCCCGCGGCGATTTCTTACAATCACCGTGTAAGATTTCCTCACAATGCGGCTGTAGGTATTGACATTCGGCCGCAACTCGTGCTATAATACGCATAGAGATTCTTCAACCCTAGCGCCTCAACCGGTCAATTCGGGACGTACCTCGGCACCGCTCGGTACGCGAAAGGCGGGTGGTGTAGCATGATGCCCTTCGGTTCGCAGTCGTTTCGCGGCAGGAACTTCCCCGCTCGCTGTACCGTGCACACGGACAGCCTGAATCTCAGAGGAGCAATGCACGAATGAAAGCGCGGTTTGATGTACGAAAGTTCTGGCTCTTCTTCGCGGCGGCCCTGCTTCTGCTGCTGGGCTGCGGGTTCACGGGGGACGGCGCATCCACCACCCGACCCACGGCCCAGCCAACGACGCTGCCCCTGGTGGTGGCCACAGCCACGCCGCTGCCCCAGCAAGACTACGAGGCGCTGGAACTGGAGGAGCGCCTGCTGGTGAACCTGTTCCAGCGCGTCGGCCCGTCGGTCGTGCACATCCAGGTAACGACGGCCACGGGGTCCGGTTCGGGCTCCGGCTTCTTCTATGACCGCGAAGGGCACATCGTTACCAACAACCACGTGGTGAGGGACGCGGAGACCATCCGCGTGGTGCTGGCCGATGGCTCGCAGGTGCCGGCCGAGGTGGTGGGCACCGACCCCGACGCCGACCTGGCGGTGATTGTCGTGGACGCGCCCGCCGACCTCATCGTGCCGGCGGAACTGGGCGACTCCAGCAAGGTGCAGGTAGGCCAGTGGGCCATCGCCATCGGCAACCCGTTCGGGCTGGAGCGCACGGTAACGCGGGGGATCATCAGCGCCCTGGGGCGGGTGTTCCCGCAGGAGAGCGGCTTCTCCATCGCCAACCTGATCCAGACCGACGCTGCCATCAACCCGGGCAACTCCGGCGGGCCACTGCTAGACCTGCGGGGCCGCGTCATCGGCGTCAACACCATGATCATCTCGGAGACAGGCGCATCGGCGGGGCTTGGCTTTGCCATCCCCGTCAACGTCGTCAAGAAGGTGGTGCCCGCGCTCATCAAGGACGGCTTCTACGCGCACCCGTGGCTGGGCATCCGGGGCTACACCATCACGCCGGAACTCGTTGAGGCGCTGAGCCTGCCCGTGGACCGCGGCGCGCTCGTGGGAGAGGTAACGCCGGGCGGTCCCGCCGAGAAGGCCGGCCTGCGCGGTGGACGGCGCACCGTGCGCGTGCCCGGCTACGTGGAGGCTGTCCGCGCGGGCGGCGACATCATCGTGGGCATAGACGGCAACCGCGTAACCGGCATGGACTCGCTCATCAGTTACCTGGACTTCACCGAGGCCGGGCAGGTCGTGGTGCTGGACGTGATTCGCGGGACGGAGCGGTTGTCCATCAAGGTTACACTGGGCCAGCGCCCGCGTGAGTAGTCTGGAGGCCACTCGTGAGCGACAGTCCGTCGCATCAGGAACCCTGCTACGTCATCAGCGTGGCAGCGAAAATGGTAGGGGTACATCCCCAGACTCTGCGCTACTACGAGAGCCTGGGGCTGATCAAGCCCTGCCGCTCGCCGGGCAACCGGCGGCTGTACTCGCCCAGCGACATTGAACGATTGCGGCAGATTCAGCGTCTCACAGAGGAGTTGGGCGTCAATCTTGCAGGGGTAGAGGCGATTCTGTCGCTGATGGATCAAGTGGCACAGATGAAGGCGGAGATGGAGGCCCTACAGGCACGCTTTGAGCGCGAGGTCGCCTTGCTGAAAAGCAAGTTGCAGAGTAGCGAGTAGGCGGAACAGAATCGGATCATGCAGACAGGAGGACAGTATGTTTGACGAAAAGGATGTTCGTGAACTGGCTGCTTTCCACGCAGATGGAGCCACGGTGTTGAGCCTGTACCTTAGCACAGATCCTTCCCGCCACGTCAAGGACGAAGTCAAGTTGAGCCTTAGGGGGATGCTGAAGCAGGCGGTGGCGCTGGGCGCGGCCCAGGCTGACGCCGACCGCATGGATCGTTTCGTGGAGTTGGAATACGACTGGCAAGCCAAGGGGCTGGCCATGTTCTCCTGCCAGGCGCAGGACTTCTGGCGGGCCCTGCCGGTCAGCGTGCCGGTCAGCAACCACGTGTTCGTGGCCGATCGGCCCTACGTGAAGCCGCTCAGCGACATGCTGGACGAGTATGGCCGCTTTGCGGTCGCGCTGGTGGACCAGGAAGGCGCGCGGGTCATCCTGTACCACCTGGGCATCGTAGAGGACACGGCCGGGACGTTCGGCACGGAACTGAAGCGGCACAAGAAGGGCGGCTGGGCAGCCCAGCGGTTGCAGCGCCGCCAAGATGAGAAAGCCCACCAGAACTTGAAAGATGCCGTAACGCTGGTCAAGGATTTCTGCAACAAGCACCGGTGCAAGCGGCTCATCGCGGGCGGGCAGGAGGAAACCGTGTCGCGCTTCCTGTCCATGCTGCCCAAGGCGCTCCGCGACAGCGTGATTGGCACCATGCCCATAGACATTACCGCGTCGGAGAGCGAGGCGCTGGCGCGTGCGCAAGATCTGCTGGAGAAGGCCGAACGCGACCGCGAGGCCGCACTGATTCAGCAGATGATCACCGCGGCAACCAAAGGCGGGCCGGGAGCCATCGGCCTGGCCGACACCCTGACCGCGTTGCAAGAGGAGCGCGTGCATATCCTTCTGGTGGAAGAGGGGTTTCAGGCCACGGCATTCCGATGCGACCACTGTGGCTATATCGGCGCGCAGAAGACCAAGACATGCGTCTATTGCGGAGGCCCCATGGTTCCTGTCAAAGACGCTGTGGATGCCATCGTCCGCCGCGCCATCCGGCGGGGCGTAGAGATAGAGTTCGTGCAGGGGAACGAGGACCTGAAACGTGCAGGCCAGATTGGGGCCATCCTTCGCTACTAGTGGCCTGAACCACAGAGCCGGTGCATACCGGCGAGGGGAAACTCTATGATGCGATTTGACCGTTTCACGGAGCGCGCGCAGGATGCAGCCATGCGCGCCTACGAGATTTTGCAGCGCTACAACCACACGCAGGTGGATACCGAGCACCTGCTCCTGGCGCTGATAGAACAGCCGGGGGGCGTGATTCCCCAGATTCTGGACAAACTGGGCGTGGACACCGAGGCGCTGAAGCAGCGCCTGGAGACCACTTTGCGCGCCGCGCCCAGAACGCCCACCTTCGGCAGTACGATGCCGGGCCAGATGTTCATCACGCCGCGCCTGAAGCACGTGGTGGACACGGCCAACGAGGAAGCGAATCGCCTCAAGGACGACTACATCTCCACCGAGCACCTGTTCCTCGCCATCATCGCCGAGCGCGGGTCGCCCGCATCGCGCCTGCTGGAGGAAATGGGCGTTACGCGGGATCGGGCGATGGAGGCCATTGAGCAGGTGCGGGGCGGGCAGAGGGTTACCTCGCCCCAGGCCGAGACCCGCTACCGGACGCTGGAGCGGTACACCCGTGACCTGACCCAACTGGCGCGCGAGGGGAAACTGGACCCGGTCATCGGCAGGGACAAAGAGATCATGCGCGTGATGCAGATTCTGTCGCGCCGCACTAAGAATAACCCGGTCCTCATCGGGGAGGCCGGCGTGGGCAAGACCGCCATCGTGGAGGGTCTGGCGCAGAAGATCGTGCAAGAGGACGTGCCCGAAGTCCTGATGGGCAAGCGCGTCCTGGCCCTGGACCTGGGCGCGATGGTGGCGGGCACACGGTTCCGCGGCGAATTTGAGGAGCGCCTAAAGACGGCCATTGAGGAAATCCAGCGCGCCCAGGGCGAGATCATCCTGTTCATTGACGAACTCCACACCGTGGTGGGCGCGGGCGCGGCCATGGGCGCTATGGATGCCTCCAACATGCTGAAGCCAGCCCTGGCCAGGGGCGAGCTCCAGTGCGTGGGCGCCACCACGCTGGACGAATACCGCCGCTACATAGAGAAAGACGCCGCCCTGGAGCGCCGCTTCGCCCCCGTGTACGTGGACGAGCCGTCGGTGGAGGAGACCATCCAGATGCTGCGCGGCGTGCGCGACCGCTACGAGGCGCACCACAAGGTGCGCTTCTCAGACGAGGCGCTGGTGGCCGCCGCGCGCCTGTCCAAACGCTACGTAACCGAGCGCCACCTGCCCGACAAGGCCATTGACCTGATAGACGAGGCCGCCTCCAAGTTGCGGATGGCCATCCATAGCATGCCGCCCGAACTGAAGGAGAAGCGCGCTGCGATCCACAAACTGGCAGCGGAGGAAGAGGCCGCCTGGCAGCAGCGCGACTACGAGAAGGCCGCGATCCACCGCGCCGAGCGCCTGCGCCTGGAGCAGGAGTTCAACGCCGCCCGCGAAGCCTGGCAGCGCGAGAAGAACATTGACGAAGTGGTGGACGTGCAGGACATCGCCGAGGTGGTCGCCACATGGACCGGCATCCCCGTTACGGCGCTCCTGGAGACCGAGGCCGAGCGCCTCCTCCACATGGAGGAGCGGCTCCACGAGCGCATCGTGGGCCAGGACGAGGCCATCCGCGCCGTGTCCAACGCCATTCGGCGGGCGCGGTCCGGGCTGAAGGACCCGCGCCGCCCCATCGGCTCGTTCATCTTCCTGGGGTCGTCGGGCGTCGGCAAGACCGAACTGGCCAAGGCGCTGGCCTGGTTCCTGTTTGACGACGAGGACGCTCTGGTGCGCGTGGACATGAGCGAGTACCGCGAGCGGCACACGGTCTCCCGCCTCATCGGCGCGCCGCCCGGGTACGTGGGCTACGAGGAAGGCGGTCAACTGACCGAGGCCGTCCGCCGCAGACCCTATCAGGTGGTGCTCTTTGACGAGATTGAGAAGGCCCACCCCGAAGTCTGGAACGCGCTGCTCCAGATTCTGGAGGACGGTCGCCTGACCGACGGCCAGGGCCACACGGTGGACTTCCGCAACACGGTGGTCATCATGACCTCCAACATCGGGTCGCAGTACACGCGCAAGGGGGGAACCCTGGGCTTCCGGGCTGCCGACACACGGGATTCCGAGGAGCGCGCCGCCCACGAGGCCATTGAACGCGGCCTGCGGGAGACCTTCCGGCCCGAGTTCCTGAACCGCGTGGATGAGATCATCATCTTCCATACGCTGACCCTGGATCAGGTCAAGCAAATCGTGGACCTGCAGATGAAGGAGATTCGCGCGCGGCTGCGGGAGCAGGGCGTGGAGGTGGAATTGACCGAGGCTGCCCGCGACTGGCTTGCGCGGGAGGGGTACGATCCCAACTTCGGCGCGCGGCCCCTGCGTCGGGCGCTCCAGAAGCACGTGGAGAACGCCCTCGCCCTGCGCCTGCTGAGCGGGGAGTTCCGAGAGGGCGACGTCATCATCGTGGACGCGGGCGATACGGGCATCCGCTTCTACCGCAAGGAAAGCGTGGAACTTCCGTCCGATTCCGTCGCCGCGAGTCCGTGAGCGGGGCGACCATGGCGGGGGCGCAGGCCGATGTTCCGGAGATAGACGGCTCCTTCGGTGAGGGCGGCGGGCAGATTCTGCGCACGGCGCTTTCGCTGGCCGTGGCGCTGGGTCGGCCTTTTCGGATGCGGCGGATACGCGCGGGCCGCCCCAAGCCGGGCCTACGCCCGCAGCACCTGATGGCGGTGCGCGCGGCTGCGGCCATCTCGGGTGCGGCGGTGGAGGGCGACCACGTCGGGTCCCAGGACCTGCTGTTCGTTCCCCGCCACAGGCCCGCAGGCGGGGATTACACCTTTGACGTGGGGGCCACAGAGGCGGGGGGAAGCGCGGGCGCGGTGTCGCTGGTCTTCCAGACGCTGTTCCTGCCCCTGTCGCTTGCCGGTGCACCGTCGCGGTTGACGCTGGTCGGCGGCACCCATGTGCCCTGGAGTCCGCCATTTCACTATCTGGCGCATGTGTACCTGTCGGCGGTCGCGGCGCTCGGCTACAGGGCCGACCTCGCTATCCAACGCTGGGGATGGTACCCGAAAGGCGGGGGCGTGGTGCAGGCCATCATCCAGCCGCGGGATGCCCCGGCGGGGGATGTGTACTCCCTGGACTGGACGCGGCGGGGACGCGTAACCCGCGTCTGGGGCATCAGCGCAGCGTCCAATCTGCCCGAGCACATCATCCAGCGGCAGAAGGCCCAGGCGACGGAGACGCTCCGCAAGGCGGGCCTGCGCGCCGACATACAGGAGATGGACGCGCCGGCGGCGGGCTTCGGCACGGTGGTCTTCCTCGTGGCCGAATACGAGAGCGGCATCGGCGGGTTCACCGCCTACGGCGCGCTGCGCAAGCCTGCGGAGCGCGTCGCCGAGGAGGCCGCCCGCGAACTCATCCGGTTTCACGAGACGAAGGCTGCCGTGGACGAGCATCTGGCAGACCAGTTGCTGCTGCCTGCGGTGCTGGCCGACGCGGATGTGGCGTTCACCACGCCGCGGGCCACCGAGCACTTACGCACCAACGCCTGGGCCATCGGGCAGTTCCTGAGCCCGCGTGTGGAGATTGAGCCGCACCCAGCAGGCGCGCTGGTTCGGGTGCGCGGCCGCGGGCTAGGGGTGGAAAGTCCTGCCCTGCGCGGCAATGACATGGCCTGACCTGTCATCCTGAACCACAGAGTGCTGGGGCGACGCACGTGTGACCCCTACGCTCGCAACGATGCTATGGTGGAGACAACATGTTTGAACTCATCTTCCTGGGAACATCGGCATCGGCACCGTCCATCAAGCGCGGGCTGTCGTCGGCGATGGTGCTCCACAAGGAGTACCGCTTTCTGATAGACTGTGGCGAGGGTACCCAGCGGCAGTTGCTCAAGAGCGGCCTGGGCTTCAAGCGCATGGACCGCATCCTCATCACTCACGGGCATCTGGATCACATCCTCGGCCTGGGTGGGCTGATGTCCACGTTCGCCCGCTGGGAGTCCATAGACCGCGTGGAGATCATGGGTGGGTCGTGGGCGCTGGAGCGCGTGCGGGCCTTGATGAATGTGGTCTTCGGCGAAGGCATCCCGCCTATTGACATCGTGTACACAACGCTAGAGCCAGGCATTGTCCTGCAGGACGACTCTTTCGCTCTCATCGCCTTCCCCGTGCAGCACCGGGGGCCCGGATGCTTCGGCTTCACGTTCTACGAGAAGGAGAAGCGGCCGTTCCTGGTGGACAAAGCCGAGGCGCTGGGCGTTCCCGCCGGGCCGGAGCGGGCGCGGCTGGTACGCGGCGAAACGGTGAGGCTGGCCGACGGGCGCGTGGTTACCCCCGACGACGTGCTGGGCGCGCCGGTCGGCGGGGCCAAACTGGTTTTCGTCGGCGATGCGGGCAGCACCGAGGGGCTGGTCAGCGTGGCCCGCCAGGCCGACGCCCTGGTGATTGAGGCGACCTACACCGACGAGGAAACCGATATGGCGCGGAAGTTCGGCCACCTGACGGCGTCGCAGGCTGCGCGCCTGGCCGCCGAGGCGAACGCGCGCCTGCTCATCCTGACGCACATCTCGCGGCGCTACTCGGAGCGGCAGATTCTGGACGAGGCGACGCCCATCTTCCCCAACACCGTCGTGGCCAACGACTTTGACACGTTCCGCATCGTCAAGCGCGAGCCCGACACCCATGGGCAGGGAGCCGCGACTGGAGGGCAGGACGTCATCCACGAATAACGCGAATCTGCACGAATAGGGTGGCGTAGTACTGAACCACAGAGAAGATCGTCCGTCGTCATTGTGAGCGAAGCGAAGCAATCCCAGGTGTGCGGCGGGATTGCTTCGGGCGCGCAGCGCCTTCGTAATGACAGTCCACCAGAGACTCGCAGTCGTGCGCGGTTGCCGTCAAGTTACCCGCTGACCCTGCGCCACACGAGCACGCCCAGTGCCGCCAGAATCAGCGCCCCCGACGAGCATATCGGCGTGGACGACGGCTCCTCCTGCGGGCGCGGGGTCGGCAAAACGGGCGGCGCGGTGGGGGCCGGCGTCGGCTGCGGCGGCGCGCCGATGGCTTCCCGCCAGCGCGCGTCCAGTTCGTCTATCCCGAACCCGTACACCTCCCGCAGGGCATCCTCTTGGTACACGCCCCTCTTAAACGTCTTCAGGAGCGCGTCCATCTTGTCCGCGCCGTAGGTGTCTATCAGGAACTTGACGACTGAGTAGCACTCGCCGTAGAACAAATCCACCTGCGAGGGGTCGCCCGTGTAGGCAGAAAGCGAACGCACCGAGATGAGCGTGTTGGCGCGGATGGCCCGGTCCAGGTCGGCCTGGTTCTCGCCGCGCAGGTCTCCCTCGGCGTACATGGCCAGGCCCTCGTCCAGCCAGGTGGGCAGGCCGCCCAGCGGGTTCTCGGTGAACGCTCCGATGACGATGTGGCTCAACTCGTGGGCGATGGTGCGGTCGGCGTCGGCAGCCGTGGACAGGATGACGATGGTATCCCCGCCCATCGCCATGCCTAGGGTGATCGTCGCGATGTCGTATCCCTCGCTGCGCGACGGGATGGCGAGCCGCATGTCCGACTTGCTGCGGTACAAGAAGATGCGGATGGGCTTATGGAGTTCCACGCCTGTACCGGCCTGCAGGCGCTGGAGAGCCGACTGCGCAGCCGTCATGATCTTGTCGGCCTCGCGTTGGCTATCGCCGTACCAGTAGAGGATGAGGTTGCCCTCTTGCCGCTGCTTCCACGTGAAGCGGGTGTCGTCGTAGGTTACCGTGGCGCGTTCGGTCTCCAGGGTTCGCCCGTCGGCCAGTTCGGCCCGCCACCAATAGGAGATGGCCCGTCCAGGGGGGATGGTCCCCGGCTCCAGTTCCCACGTCCACTCGGCATTGATGCGCGTGCCGGTGTCTTCTAGGTTGACGCGGTTGCGGGCGCGCTCGCCTTCCAGTTGGTAGAACAGGTACAGCGCCTGCACGGGCGAGGCCGCCTGCGCTTGCAGCGCGAACGTGATGCCCGCGCCGAATTCCGCCTTCGCGCTCGGTCGGCTGCCGGGCCACGGCTCCTGCGCATGAACGGGAGCCGCCAGCGCGAGGGCGAACAGCAGCAGGACGACGGCGAACAGGCTGGCCCTTCTAGGGCTTGCCCACCGTGTCCAGCGATACTTTGGTGATGTCCAGTTGCTCGGGCGGTGTGTCAATGTACTTGTCCCCCTCTTCAATCATCATGACGGGAATGTCGTCCACAATCGGGTACTTGCGGCGGCACTCAGGGTTGGGGCATATCAGCCACGCGTCGCCGTGCAACTGCACCTTGGTCCGGCAATGCGGGCAAACGAGAATGTCCAACAACTCGGAATCTACAGGCATCTCCACATACTCCAGGCTTCCGAATCTTCACCGCAGAGAACGCAGAGATACAAACGGTTGTCTCCCCGCGCCCTTTGCGCCTCTGCGGTGCGACCGCTTTCATCCTGATTATATCACAGAACCTTGCGCAAGGCACGCCGACGTGCTAGAATGGGCGCATGAAGCGGGTGTGCATCTGGGCAGGGGCGACCATTGTGGGCCTCCTGGCGATGGAAGGCGCAGCAAGGCTGCTGTCGCGGCCCTGGCCGACGCTGGCGGACTTCGCGCTGCGCCGCGAGACGTTGGCAGCGGCCCAGGCGGCGGCCCCGGTGCGCGTGCTGTTTGTCGGAGATTCCATCGTGTACGGGCACGACGTGGCCCCCGACCAGGCCTACCCCGCCCTGCTGGGCGGCATGTGGCAGGCCGCTCATCCGGATGTCCGCGTTGAGTTCGTCAACGGCGGCACGAACGGACTGACGACGATGCACGGCGTGCAGTTGTTGCCTCTGCTTGTGCGGACCTTCCGACCGCAGGTCGTGGTCCTTGGATTCGGCCTGAACGATGCCAACCTGGCGCGGTCTTACTCCGACGCACGGCTGGAGGACGCCTTCACCGCACCCAAGTGGATTCGGGTGCTGCGCCACTCGCGGCTGTTTGTCGGGGTGGAGCGGCGCTGGCGCAGATGGCAGGCGCAATACGCGGCTTGGGAAGGCAAGCGGTGGGAGCCGCGCGTGTCCGGGCCGGTCTTCGCCCAGGCGCTGGGCCGGATGTGCAAACGGGCGCGCAAAGCGGGAGCGCAGGCTGTGCTCCTGACCACCACGCCGCTGGCGCCGGACTTCCGGCCCGACGTGGACGACGCATCGCGCCTGGAGTTGCGGCAATCGTGCGACGACTACAACGCCCGCGTGCGGGCGGTTGCGCGTGAGGAACGCGTGCATGTACTGGACGTGTACGGGGAACTCCGCCTTGAGGCGGGCGACTGGCTGGAAGACGGTGTGCACCTGAGCGCGAGCGGTTACCGGAAACTGGCGGCGTACCTGTACGTCCGTCTGGAGCCGCTGCTGCTCGACCTGCTCGGGCGCGGCTAGGGCGAGGGGGGCGCATGGGCAAGCGGAAACTCGTGCTGCGAGAAATCTCGGACCCGCGGGTTCTGGCGGCGATGGAAGCCGTGCCGCGTGAGCGGTTCGTGCCAGCCGAGTACGCCGAAGACGCCTACGGCGATCATCCGCTGCCCATCGGCTACGGCCAGACTATCTCCCAGCCGTACATTGTCGCGCTGATGACGCAGTTGCTGGAACTGAAGGGCCACGAGAAGGTGCTGGAAGTCGGCGCGGGGTCCGGGTACCAGGCGGCCATCCTTGCGCTACTGGCCCGCGAGGTGTACACCGTGGAGCGCATCCCGCAACTGGCCGAGAAGGCCCGCCAGCGCCTGCGCGAACTGGGTTACCACAACGTGCACATCCGCATCGGCGACGGGTACGAGGGCTGGCCGGAACATGCCCCCTACGAGGCCATCATCGTAACGTGCGCGGCGGAAGAGATACCCCCGCCCCTCGTGGCGCAATTGGCCGACGGGGGGCGACTGGTGATCCCCGTGGGCGAGTCCGGGTGGTCGCAGCGGCTGATGCTCGTGCGCAAGCGCGGCGATGATGTAGAACAGCGCGAGGTGGCCGGCGTGGTATTCGTGCCGCTGGTGCGGGGCGTGGCGCACCCGCCAGAGAACGCAGGAGGATACGATGAACCCTGACGATACGTACATCCGCGACCAGTTGATTCTCCACGGGGCACGGGGCACGGCAACTTTCGTCTTCCAGGCCGCGCCTGTGATTCAAGAGGCCAGCGCCGGCGTGGAGTATCGCGCGGGTGGCGAGCGACGCGCTCTGGCCATCGCTGGGCCGAGCGCGTCGCTGGAAGTGAAGCCCGAATTCATCCGCTGGGAGCGCAGCGATGGGCACATTCGGTTGCAATGGTACATCCACCTGGGCGCTGACCTGGAACTCGTCCTGGAGGTGCAGAACATCGGCTCCGCGCCCGTGAACCTGGACCGCCTGGCCGTGCTGGACGTGCGGAGGGAGGCCAACGGCGTGGTGAGCCTGGGCGCAGGCCCGCACCGGTGGTCGTTCTACAAGCACGGGTGGCAATCCTGGTCGCCCACCTTTGCCCGCCACATTGGCGACGGAATCTACGTCAACCCAGGCGGCGAGGAATACGACCGCAAGCACACCCCCCACCCGGGCTCGGGTACCGAAGACTTCCAAAGCGAGTGGTTCGCGGTGCTGCACGACCGAGACGGCGGACTCTCCGCGCTGCTGGGGTTCACAGACGGCCGCCATGCCCTCGCGGACGTGGCGCTGTATCTAGACGGGCGCGCGTTCCGGCGGCTCGCGGCTACGTGCTACGCCGACGGAGTGATCCTGAAGCCCGGCGAGCGGTTCCTGTCGGAGCCGCTGCTGGTGGCCTTCTCGGACGACCCGCTGGGCCTTCTGGAGCACTACGCCGACCGCGTCGCGGCGCGGATGAACCCGCGCGTCCCCGCCCATATCCCCACCGGATGGTGCACGTGGTACTACTTCTATGGCGAAAACTCGGCGGAGGACGTGCTGGCCAATGCCGCCCAGATTCGCAAGCATCACCTGCCCCTGGACTATGTTCTCATAGACGACGGCTACCAGCAGGCCATCGGCGACTGGCTGCGGATTGACGCGACCAAGTTCCCCCAGGGGATGAAGGCTGTGGCCGACGGCATCCGCACCGCAGGGCTTCGCCCGGGCATCTGGCTGGCCCCGTTCGGCATCAGCAGCGAGTCGGCGGCCTACGCAGAGCACCCCGACTGGACGCTCAAGCGCGAGGATGGCTCGCCGGTGGTGGCCTGGCAGCACTGGGGCACGGACATCTACGCGCTGGACCTGACCCGCGCCGACGTGCTGGACTGGATCGCCCATGTGTTCCGCGTCATGAGCCAGGAGTGGGGCTACGACCTGTTCAAGATTGACTTCGTGTTCGCCGCGGCGATGGAGGGCATCCGCCACGACCCCACGGTTACCCGCGCCGAAGCCTACCGGCGCGGCATTGAGCGCATCCGCGAGGTCATCGGCGAGCGGTTCCTGTTGGGCTGCGGCGCGCCCCAACTGCCCAGCGTAGGCGTGGTGGACGCCATGCGCATCGGTCCCGACGTTGCTTTCAACTGGGATCCCATCTGGGCCGATCTCAGCGCACCGGCGGGGGCCAATGCCGTGCGCAACACCGCCACCCGCTACTTCATGCACCGCCGCTGGTGGCTCAACGACGGCGACTGCGTGCTGGTGCGCATGCGCGGCGACCAGTCGGACCTGGTGCTCAACGAGATGCGGACGCTGGTTACGTGCATCGCGCTGTCGGGCGGCCTCACGCTGGACAGCGACAACCTGCCCACCATCCGCCCTGGGCGGCTGAAATACCTTCGGATGGCGCTCCCGCCTTCGGGCCTGGCGGCGCGGCCCGTGGACTTGTTCCGCAGCGAGAACCCGCGTTTCCACGTGCTCGCCGTGGACAAGCCCTGGGGCCGATGGTGGGTCGTTTCGCTCATGAACTGGCGCGACAGGACGACCAAGACCGAGGTAACTCTGCGCGACCTGGGGCTTCCCGAAGGCGAATACCACGTGTACAACTTCTGGCGACAGCGCTACGTGGGCACGCGCTCCGACAAACTGTCGTTCCGCCGCCACCAGCCCCACGAGAGCATCGTGCTGTGCCTGCGCCCCATCGCCAACCAGCCTGACCTGCTGACGTCCACCTTCCACGTAACCCAGGGCGCGGCGGAGATTTCAGGCATCCAGCGACTCGTCCACGGCCCGAATGGGCAGACGCTTCGCGTTGCCCTGGAGAAGGCGGGGGCGCAGCGCGGACAGTTGGTGTTCACCGCTCCGGCACCCTGGCGGGCCAGCGAGGTGCGCGTGGACGGGCGCAAATGGCCCTTCCGCGTGCTGGCATCGGGGCTTGTCGCCGTGCGCTTCCGCTTGAAGGAGCGGGCGCTGGTGGAAGTGGACTTCGTCCGAGACGAGTAACGCAATCATCCCTGGATTGAGGAGGAGACCGATGCTTCTGTGCGTGAACGTGGGCAACACGAACACCGTCGGTGGGCTGTACAAGGACGGCGAATGGGTCGCGCGGTGGCGAGTCCGCACTGTCCACGACCGAATGCCCGACGAATACGCCATGCTGTGGAAGGCGCTCCTGAACGACCGCGGGTACTCGTTCCGCGACGTGCGGCGGGTAACGATTTCCAGCGTGGTCCCGCCGGTTACGGGCGCGCTGGTGGAGTTGTGCGAAACCTACTTCGGCTTCGCGTCCCTCATCATCGGGCCGGGCATCAAGACCGGCATGCGGATTCGGATTGACAACCCGGCCGAACTGGGCGCGGACCTGCTCTGCGATGCGGTGGCCGCGTACCATCGCTTCCGCTCGGCCTGCATCGCCATTGACTTTGGCACGGCGACGACACTCAGCGCCGTGGCGGACAACGGCGACTTCCTGGGCGTCGCCATCGCGCTGGGGCTGGGGCCTGCCGCCGACACCCTGGCCGGGCGCACGGCCCAACTGCCACGCATCAACCTGGTGCCGCCGCCCGCCGCCATCGGCAAGAACACCGTCCACTCCATGCAGTCCGGCCTGATCTTCGGCTACGTGGGCCTGGTGGAGGGTCTGGTCGCACGGATGCGGCACGAACTGGGAGGCCAAGCCAAGGTGGTGGCCACCGGCGGCCTGGTGCAGGTGCTGGCCCCGCTGCTCAAGTGCGTGGACGCCGTGGACCCATGGCTCACACTGGACGGGGTCCGCCTGCTGAGCGAGCGGAACATGCCACCCGAGGGGAAAACCGGTGACGAGTGAGGCCAATCGCGCGCAGGGCGAGGAGGAGTCGCCCGTCTATCTGCGCCCCCTCACCGAAGAGGATGCGGACATCGCCTACGACTGGTGGCGTGACCCCATCGTGCAGGGGTTGAGCGGGGCGCCGCTGGGCCCGCGCGACCCCGAGGAGTTCCGCCGCTTCTTCGTGGAGAAGTACGTCCGCCCGAACCCCAGGCGCATTGCCGCGGGTATCGTCGTCAAGGAGACGGGCAAACTCATCGGCCTGTGCGTGGCGTACATTGACCCGGATTTCCGCGAGGCCGAGTACGGCATCAAAATCGGCGACCGGTCATCGTGGGGCAAGGGTTACGGAACCGCCGCGACCCGCGCGTTCATAGACCTGGTGTTTGAGACGACCAGCATAGACTCGCTGTTCGGTCTGGTGGAACTGACGAACGAGCGTGCCAAGCGCACGCTCATCTCGGCCGGGTTTCGCATCTGCTGCCTGCTGTACAATCGCGAGTTTCTGCGGGTTGATCTGACGCGGTACGAGTGGGAGTGCGACAAGCGCCGCCAGGCGCAGGCCACCCCTCACCCCGGCCCTCTCCCGGCGGGAGAGGGTTAGGGTGAGGGGCATCTGTATCATGCACGCCACGCAAGGAGACGAAAGACACTGCCGAGTTTCACGCTCATTCGCAGGTCATGAATGCGCAAGGGGCAACCGCAAGGGCTGCTCTCTATGCTCATGGCGTTACGCTGAACTGCGCGCCCGCGCTGCGCCCGAACGTCTCCGGGAAGTACATCTCATAGGCCACGGCCGGCATGACCAGGAACTGGCCCGGTACGCTGGCCCGCAGCAGGTATGTGTACTCGTAGGTGCCCGCGGGCACCTCCCTGGCGAACAGCGCCACCTTCTCGTCGCGGATTTCGGTGTGCGAGAAGACCCACCAGCCCCACACGTCGTTCTCGCCCTCCCGACGGAACTGCGGCGGCTCCAACAGTTGGCTGGTCGTCCGCAGGCTGGTGTCCACGGCCTCGGTGCCCGCCGGAATTGGGTCTTCCACCACCAGGTAGTGGAGCGCGCTCGGCGCGATGACCGTGAGTTTCACGCGGATGATGTCGCCCACCTTGGCGGTTGCGACCTCTCGGTCCGGATCGTCGGCCAGGGTGTACTCGCGCATGACGATGGCACCGCGGTTCAGCGGGCTCACCTGCTCCACCGGCACGTAGTATTTCAGCGCCGCCGAGTAGTACAGCGCGCCCTTCTCGGTCTGGCCGCTCGCCAACGGCGACCGCTCCAGGATGATGCGGTTGCCCACGTCCTTCAACAGATTCTTCAGCGGGATGCGAACCACCTGCGGGGTGTCCACGTTCTCGGGCCGCACCTCGCCCGCAAGGACGCGCTTGCCGTTGACGCCGACCTGGTAGCGGTACTCGCCCTCCAGTTCGCCGCTCATGGCGGCGTAGTCGGTCAGGGCCATCAGCGCCCAGGCGTTCTCCTGCGTGGTGGCCCAGCGCCCGTCCTGCCGCGCGGCCATGAGCCAGCGAACCGCGTTGGGCAGCAGTGCGTTGTCGGGCACAATGCGCACCAGCGCCCGCAGCACGATGGCTGTGCTCCGCACGTCGGTGTTCATCAGATAGCGGTCGGTCTCCGTTTCCTCCCAGTGCGCACCCGTAGCGCTGAGAACCGCCTGGCCGGTGAGTTCGGCGACCAGCGTCCGCACCTGGCCCGCGTGGGCATCGCCCGCAGCCTGCAGCGCCGTCGCCAGGAACGCTTTGCCGTACTGGCTCAGCAGGTGGCGCTTCTCAAACAGGGCAACGGAGCGGGCCGTGTCCCCCTCGCCAAGTTCGCCCAAAACGTAGAGCATGAACGCTTGCTGGTTCGCCGCCGTGCTGTCCTTGACGCCCGAGACGTCCAGTTGGGATTTCAGGAACCGCGTCCCGCGTTCTACGACCGATGCGTCCACGCCGAACCCCGCGCGCCGGGCTTCGTTCAGCCCCAGGAGCACGTAGGCGGTGATGTACGGGTGGCTCTCCTCGGTGTACCACCAGCCCCATCCGCCGTCCATGTTCTGCGCGGCGTACAGTTTCTGCAGACCCACCGCCACCAGGTCCGGCAGTTTGGCCTCCAACTCGTCGTTGCGAACGCCGAGCCGCTGATAGGCCCGCCACGCCGCCACATTGGGCAGGAAGCGGCTCACCGTCTGCTCGGCGCACTCGTAGGGGAAGTGCTCCAGGTAGCCCAGCGCCTCTTTCATGCCGGCGACCAGCGACGGGTCCACCCGCACGGTCAGGTCGCCCTGGGATGGCTCGTACACGTCGGGCAGGGGCACGATTTCCACCCGCTGCTCGCCCGCGGGGACTTCGCCCGCCGTGGCCACGACCTCGGGCGTCGTGAAGTGATAGACCGGCAGCGTAAGGGCGATGGCGTCCTCCAGCCCGCCGCCCGCCGCCCGAACGGATACGGTAACCTGCTCGCCCGCGCCGACCGTGCCGCTCCACGTGAGTTTCTTCAGCCCCTTCGCGGGCACTTCCACGGACTCCGAGCGGCCGAAACCGGATTGCTCGCCGCGGACGTCCATCTGCACCTGCACCTGGATGTTCTGGTCCGTGTTGTTGTGAACGATAGCGGCCAGTTCGGGCTTGTCGCCGATGACGAAGAAGCGCGGCGCAACCACGCGCACCAGCAGGGGCTTCGTTACCACGATGTCGGACTTGGACGAGCCGACCTGCGTGTTCGCCGTTGCGCCGTCGGCGATCATGCGCCACGTGGTCAGCGAGTCGGGCAAGTCAACGGTAACCATCGCCTTGCCCTGCGAGTCGGTGCGCAGCGCAGGTTCCCAGTACGCGGTATCGGGGAAGTAGGTGCGCGCCGTTAGCCCGCCTTCCGCGCCGCCGCCACCCTTGCCCTGCGCGGGTGGTTCCGCCTCCCGCTCGGCGATGGCAAGGGTCAAACTCGCGGCCGTCTGGACGCCAAGCCCGCGTTTGCGGTAGAAGAAGTCCATGATGTCTGGGCCTGGCCGCTGCGCCAGCGCCAGCACCGAAGCGTCCACCAGGGCCAGCGACACCTCCGCCGGCACGCCGCGCCCGGCGGCATCCAGCGTCTCCACTGCGAACTGCACCGTCTCACGCGGGCCGTAAGCACCAGCGCGGTCGGGCGTAACGCGAATGGTGAGGTGCTTCTCGGCAGCGGAAACTTGCAGCGCCACGTAGCCCACTCGGAACGACGCGAAGGGTTCGGTCGCGCCCTTGCCCTTCACCAGCACCACCGACACGTAGGCATTGGGAATCAGGTCCTCGGTGATGGGGATGTCCACCTGCTCGCTGTTGCTCTGCAGCGTCAGCACGCGGTGGGACAGGATGCCAGCGCGCTCCACCGTGAGCAGCGCCATCACCGGCCCCTGGAACGGGCTGGGGATGAGGATGTGGGCCGTCTCGCCGGGCGCGTAACTCTTCTTGTCGGCGATGAGTTCCATGCGATTGTTGTTCTCCATGCGCCACGACACGTATTCGTCCGCCGCGCCCGACACCCACAGGTACGTGGCGCTGCGGACCTCATTGCCCCGCGCGTCGCGGCCCAGGGCCAGCACGCGGTAACTGCCGCCTTCGGGCGGGACGAACGACGCCAGAGCCTTGCCCTCGCCGTCAGTGGTGATAGTCTGGGTGAACACCGGCGTGTCTTTGAAGCGCGTCGTCCAGTAGAATCCGCCATCGGCGCCTTTCTCCTGGACGCTGTACCAGTCGCGCAGCGAGAAGATCACAGTCAGCGGCACGTTCGGGGCAGGTTGACTCTTGGAGTTCACGGTGAGCACCGAGACCTCCACGGGCTTGCCTGCGGTGCCCACATAGGACTTGGGCGACAGGCCGATGTAGAACTCGCCCTTGTGCACGGGCACGGCCGTCCGCCCGCTGACCTCCTGGCCGTTCACGTCTGTAACGGTAGCCTCAATGGAGAAGGTCTGACTCATGGTGAACTTGGCCAGGTCCGCGAGCACAGTGAAGGAGAAGCGGCCTTCGGCATCGGTCGTCCCTTCGCCGCTGGCGACCACCCGCGAACCGGTGTCTTCCGGCGTCCAGTAATCCCAGTCGTGGAAGTCGTACCATCCCTGGCCCTGCCATTGGAAGAAGTAGGGCTGTGCCATGACGTTCCAGCGGACCTTGGCATTCGCCACGGGCGCGCCGAAGTAGTACTTCGCCAGCACGCTGACCTCTATGCGGTCGCCCTGGATATACTCGGGCTGGTTGGCGGCGACGGAAATCTCATACTCCGGCTTGCGGTATTCGGCCACCTGGAACGTCGTCCCGAACGACGGCGGGGCCTCCTTATAGCCGTAGGGCGACGCATCCGCCGCGCTGGCGGGCACGGCGTTGAGCCAGTACGTGCCCGTTGGCGCGTTCTCGTCCAGCGTCAGGCTGCTGTAGACAGTGCCCAGGTCGCTGACCTGCAGCGTCTGGCTGTAGAACTGCTGGCCCAGCGGGTCCGAGACGGTAACCCGCAGCGGGCCGATGTCGGGCAGCGAGTAGTGGGCGTCATCGTCGGCGCGGATGATGCCCTTGAAGTACACCGTCTGGCCGGGGCGATAGATGGGCCTGTCCGTGTAGAAGTAGCCAACGTAGGGCGTGAGCCACGACTCGCTGGGGAGCGAGAACTCCCAGGGGTCAATCCCCGCCGCCCATGTGCTCACCGCCACGGCCAGCGTCTCGCCCGAGCCGCCCACGACGATGAGCAGGGACCAGACATCGCGCGGCTTGACGAACTGACCGCGCCACACGCCCTCGGCGCTCGTGAGCCCCTCCATGACCATCTGGCCGTTGCCGTCATAGACCTTCAGCGGGACCGATTCCACCGGCTGGCCGGTCATGAGGTCGGTGGCCCACACGAGCGCGTCCTTGGGGCCGTGCTTCAGCACCAGGTTGGTCCGGGTTACGATCAGGGACATCCCTTGCTGGGCGTAGGCTTTGTCCTGGATGTCCGGCGAGGAGAGCACCAGGTAGTACACCCCTGGCGGGAGCGGGCGGGTGGCGTCGGCGGTGATGGGCACGTCCAGCGTCTGGGCCTTGTTGCGGGGGGCGCTCACCACCGTCTCCCACGACCGCAGCAGGCTCGCGGGGCGAGGGGCAAACTTGCTCCGGTACTCCCAGTCGTTGCCGTTGAGGCGCACGAACTCGTCCAGCGAGAGAGCGTACAGGCGCAGGCCGATGCGTCCAATGTTGCGGTAGGCAATCCGAACCTTGACCTCGTTGTAGGCATTGAACACCGTCGCGTCGCCCCAGCGGCCCACGAAGTACACGGCGGGGTCCAAATCGCGCGTGTGGAACGCCAGAACGTAATCCTGGCCCAGGGTGTTGCCGTAGGGGTCCGCCGCCGAAGCCGGAATGGTGATGCGGTAGTTCGTGTCCGGCTGGAGCCGCACGGAGAGTTGGAGCGAGTCCTCGTATTCGTTCCAGTACGCCTCCCATGCGGTGCCTTCGGGTTCCACGCGCAGGGTGGACGTGATGGTGTCCAGGAGCATGGGGCCAGCGAACCAGATTTGCACCCAGTCATAGGGAGATACGGAAGTCGGGTCCTTGTCCAGGGATGTGCGCAAGACGCGGGGCCTGGGGACGACGCCGAATTGCCTCTCCTCCCCCACTGCCAGCGTACCGCCAGACGCCGACCGCACCCCCGCCGCCACCGAGGCGACATACCCCATCCCCATGCGCAAGGGTGCGGCGGGCTTGAAGTACAGCGTGCTCCCCTGCCATGAGAACGAGCCTGCGACCGCGTTCCCCGTCTCACTTTCGCGCAGGGAGAACCCCGCTTCAACCGAAGCCGTGTCCATGGGCTGGTTGAACGCGATGATGACCTGGGCCGTCGGCTCGACCTTCATCCCCTGCGGCTGCGTGCCCACGATTTTGGGGGACTCGGTCGTGAACGTCCACGAGTAGTCCTCGGCCAGCACGCTGCCGGTGGTGTCCTGCAAGCCGGCGGGCACCGTGGCACGGTAGGTCGTGGAGCCTGCCAGACCCTCGGCGGGGCGGAAGATGTAGATGGACGTGTTGAGCCACTCGCCTGTGCCGGGCACCGGCGGATCCAGGTGCAGCGGTTGGGGCAAATCCCGGGCGCGCTTCAGGTCCGTGAGGGGCACCACCGGCCTATTGAAAATGACGGTGATGGCGATGTTCCGCTCCACCTCGGCTGCGCCATCGGCGGGCTGGGTCTGGGAAACGCGCAGATTGCCCACCGTCTGGAAGCGCAAGACAACCTCATCGGCCAAGGTCAGGCCCGCGCTGGACTTCACGCCCTTGCCGAGCACCACGCGGTACACGGTGGCGGGCTGAAGCGGCGCGGCGGGCTGGAATACCAGCCGACGGTCCTGCACCGCCCATCGTCCTGGGACGGCAGGCTCAATCCGCACTTGCCCCTCCAGCGATTTGGGGTCCATGGGCTGGTTGAACTCCACGACCAGCGGCGATTGAACCGGCAGTTCTTCGGAAGGGAGGGGGGTCTGCCGCACCACTCTAGGGACGGCAGGGGGTTCCTTGGGGCCACAGGACACGGCGACCAGCGCCGTCAGGGTAACGAGGATCGCGAACGTTACATTGCGCCACAATTTCATACGGAAGCCTCCTGAGCGAGCGAAAACGCGCCGAAGCGCGCGACACTTCATGTAGTAGACGCTTGCGGGGCGCGGTGGGTTCCCAGCGCAGCCGGGTTCTTGGACAACTACACAGCGTTTGCTTGGGGCACTTCGTGCCCGCGCAATGACAGCCAGTGGTTGTCGCAGCGCATTCGCCGGGCCCGTGCATCACTGAACAGCCACCGGCTGCGCGTAGCGGAACTCAATCTTCCGGGCGTAAATGGGGATCACCACGGACGGGGCGACGGTGATGTCGGCCTGGAATCCGGGATGGGCGGCCTGGAGCGAGGCGAGCATCCCGCCCTTCCGCGTCAGCGCCACCCGCAGGGTATCGGGGTCGCCGAGCACCTGGAACACGAACGGCCGGGTGATGAGGGTTCCGTCCACGGCGATGCCCGCCTCGGTGCCGACGATAGCCGAGGATACGATGAGCCGCTGGCCGTTGAGGGCGATGGCTTTCGCGCCGGAGTTCTTGAGTTCGTTGACCATGTCCTGCAACTCGGTGGCGCTCACGGGGCTATTCAGCGTGAGGGTAATGCCAGGCCCCGATACCTCGCTGAGGCCAGTGATGAGTTTGAGCCGGTTGAGTTCCTCCACCATGACGACCAACGAGCCGCCCTGCTGCTCCAGTTCGGCCAGTTTGGCCTGCAGGGAGTCCACCTCTTCGCGCAACTTAAGGTTGGCGTCCACAAGCCCGCTGATGAGCGCCGCCCGATCGGTTCCCGACGCCGCGACGCGCGCCGCTCGCAGGGCGCTCTCGCTGCGGAACTGGGCGAAGATGAGCATGCCGATGAGCACGAACAGCGCCGCCAGCAGTATGCGTGCAACCCAGTGGTCGTGTGCGATTCTACGGAGATACTGAGACACTTGCATACAGCGCTCCGAACCCGCCGCGATAGGCGGGTACCTCAATGTCGGCAACTTGCGCCACGCTGAAAGTCAGACCGTAGGCGCTCACGCGGTTGCGCAGTTCGGCGAGAAACTTGGGATTCTTGAGCAGGGCTTCCTGCTGCTCGGACGGGCCTATGGCGTGGATCACATACGGCGGCGACAGGCGCGTGTCGTTGACCATGATGGTAGCACCCACGCAGTAGATGGACGTGCTGGCCACGATGCGCTCGCCGTTGACCGACATCGCCTCGGTTCCGGCTGCCCATAGCAAGTTTACCACGTCGCGCAGGTCGTAGTCGTGCACCAGGTACAACTCGGGGTTCACCACCGAAGGGACGACCTGCCGGTTGCTGTCGTTCAGGACGACCTCAACGCCCGGCCCGTGCAGCGCGACCAGGCCGGCCAGCATCTTCTGCCGCGCCAGTTCCTCGGCCAGGCCCTGCAGCATGTCGGTGGACTGCCCGCGACGCTGGCGCTCGTCCAGTTGCTGGCGCAGTTCGGCGACCTGCGCCTTCAGGGCATCCTGTTCGGTTTCCAGTCGCGCGATGGTGAGCGCAGTGCGATCGCGGGCGTAACTGGTATCCGTCAGGCGCGCGGTGGGCGCCGATCGCCACTGGAGCGCCAAGAGCAGGCCCAGCGCCACGCCGACCAGAAGAAGCCCTATGGAAGGTGTCTGGAATTTCCGTTTCTCCATCGGATCGCCCTACGTCACAATTTTCCCACGTGAGAAGGCGGCTCACAGAACAGAAAGCACAGAGAAGCGCTAGCCAGGCGAAACCTCTGCGGCCTCTGTGCGCTCTATGGTGAATATGGCCGTTTCCGGTGAACTCACCATATATAACGCAGAAAAGCACCTTTCGGTGCCTTTCTGACTGAAACACTTTTCCTTGTGCAAGAATGGTGCCTAGCGAGTTAGGTTCGTCAGTTGCAGCCGGTAGATGCGCTGATTGTCGGTAATGTCAGTCTCGCCCAGGACAGGCGTCGCCCTCACCCTGAGCCAGTACTCGCTGCGAATGGGAATCTCGGAAAGGCCCTGCATGCGAATGACCTTGACCTCACCTGGGGCCAGTTGCTCCACGGTCGCAGTGCGGACAAGGGCTGGCGAAGGCTCGCGGTTGTCCAGGCGGAGCTCCGCACGGACGACGACATTGCGTTCCGAGACCAGGCCCGTGTTCTCCACGGCCACAAGCAGACTGACCGCCTTCAGATCATCCAGCGAACGGATGGTGTCCAAAGGCGGGTCAAAGTCAATGGCCAGCACGGCGATGTCGTGTTCGGGTGGCCTAGCCGAAACGTCCTGGACCGTCGTGGTGAAGACGTCCAGTTGGCGAGTCTCAATTTGAAATTTTGTGCAGCCTGTCAAGAAAACCAGCAGGAGTGCGGAGAGCAAAACAGCCACCCGAAGGCGGCCTAAACCTCCATCTCCCATAATTGTCAATCCCTCCCCCACGTGGCGTGGTACCGGTGTGTGGACAAATCGCCAAGATGAACGTTTTGTCACAATGTTATCATACCCCATCTTAGCCGATTTGTCAAGTCGGTTGCAGGGCACAGCCCAGTGGGTCGCGGCATTGGCATTGGGCACACCTAAGCGAACATGGCATTCACGGCGTTGTAGAGCGCGTGGGCCACCACTGGCCCTAAGATGGACCCCGTGAGGCGGAACATGACCCCGGCCAGCAGCCCGAAGGCGAACGGGAAGCCCACCACGCCGAACAGAGTTAGCAGGCTAGGTGCGAAGAGCGCGGCGGGGAGATGCCACAGGCCGAAGAGCATGGAGATGAGAAACGTCGCAAACCACCACGGATAGCGGCGCTGCAACGAGACTTGCATGTACCCGCGGAACAGACTCTCCTCGCCCAGGGCGATGGTCATCAATTCGGTAGGGAAACTCTGCGCCAGCGCCGCGAAGCCGCCCGCGCCCACGCGCAACTGGCCTGTCGCCCAGGCGGGTGCGCGCATGATCGCCTGCAACGCCAGCGCCAGCCCCACGCCCAGGAGGACCTGCCGCAACGCGCCCTGCGTCGTGAACCCAAACGCAGCGCCGCCCGACCGTTCGCCCAGCAGAATGGCCAGCGCCACAAGGGCAAACAGGCTTCCGGTGCCCGCGATGGCGAGATGCGGCCCGATGGCGAACGGGGCTTTGCCCGCAGCGACCAGCGCCGCCGCCCCTGCCCGCGACAGCACGACGAAGGCCCACACCGCCAGGCCCGCCCACCACGGCGCGGGCGCGGTCGGCGGTGTGCGGCGTCGGAACAGGGCGTACAGGAGCGGGACGGGCAGGGCGAGGGCGAGGCTGTAGGCGAGGTCGGGGCTATGGTCGGCCAGCGCCGCCAGCCCCACCATCACGCCCACATGGGCGAAGCCAACTCCCGTCCAGCGAATCGCAGTCGCCATTCCTACGTTCCGGTGCTGCCGAACCCCTCCTTGGGGCCCAACGGGATGTCCTCGTCCGTCTCCACCAGTTCCACGTCCATGCGCTGGACCCACATCTGGGCCACGCGGTCGCCGGGCTGGATGGTAACCGGCCCCGCACCGGGGAGCGGCTCCAGGATGGTGCACACCTCGCGCCCGTTGAACTCGGGGTCAATCAAGCCGACGTGCGCTTCGTACCCGTGGCGCAGCGGGGAGCTGGACCGGGCCTTGACGATGGCCCCGTAGCCTTGGGGCAGTTCCAGCGCGATGCCCAGGGGCACGAGCGTGGGGCCGTGGAGCGTGAGGGGCGCACCCAAACGCGCAAACAGGTCATAGGCCGCGCCTGTCTTCACGGGCCTGCGACCACCGGGGATGACCTTGTACCGCACGACCGCGCCTGCATCCTGACGTGCCATGCTGCGCCTATGCCTCCAACTTCTCTGACGGGGGGCTGCCGTTCGGGCGGCTTTCGGACTCGGCCTCCTGCGACAACGACTCGCCCAGCAGTTTGGACTTCTGGTAGGCCGCCCAGACCGCTTTGGACAGCACCGTGCGGATGCTTCCCTTGTCCAGTTGGTAGATGGCCTCGGCGCTGGTGCCACCTGGCGAGGTAACCATGTTTCGCAGTTGCGCCAGGTGCATGTTGGACTGGCGGGCAAACAGCACCGAACCCAGCACCGTCTTGGTAACCAGAGCCTCGGCAATGCGCCGCGAGAATCCCAGGTGCACCGCCGCGTCCACCAGCGCCTCCATGATGAGGAATACGTAGGTGGGGCCGGTGCCGCTGACCGCTGTCGCCATGTCCAGGAACTTCTCCTCATCCACCTCAATCTCTTCGCCCAGGGCCGTCAGAATGCGGCGGCCTACCTCACGCTGTTCGGGCGTAACCTGGGGCGTGGCGAACCAGACCGAAATCCCCTCGCCGATCTGCGCGGGGGTATTGGGCATCACCCGGATGACAGACGGCGTGCCGAGCACCTGCGCGATGTAGGAAATCTTCGCGCCCGCCACGATGGACATGACGAGTTGATTGGGGCGGACCGTGCCCCGCAGTTCGTGCAGCACCATGCGCAGCCGCTGCGGCTTGACCGACAGGACGACGACATCGGCGTTGCGGGCGGCCTCGCGGTTGTCGGTCGTGGCATGGATGCCGTACTTCGCGGTCAACTCGGCGGCGCGTTCCTTGCGCGGGCCGCTTGCCCAGATGTTCCCCGCCGCCGTAACGCCGCACCGCAGGATGCCCTGGATCATGGCCTCGGACATGGTGCCGCTTCCGATGAAGGCCAGCCGCGCTTGCTGTAGCGTGTTTTCCATTTCAACTGTCTCCACTCTGTCAACCTAACAAAACGCCTCCCGTACGGGAGGCACGTGCACGACGAACGATGCGCTATTGCCGCGGGCGAAGACAATCGCCGCCCTACCTCCCCACGTGCCGACGCCCCTGGACGGTGCCCAGGGGCTTGGCAGGGATAGGGATGCGCTGCCCTCGGCCGCATGGAATCCAACCATTGCCCAACATGTGCTTGCCACCTTTGCGGCGTATCTTACTGGAAAAACCCGCGGTGTCAAACGAGGATGCGGGGTGGGGAAGGCGCGCGAAAAACGGAGCGCCGCACGCGTCGCGGCGCTCCGTTGCGCTCAACAGCAGGACGTGCCCTCTATGCCTTCTGCACGCGAACGGCGGCAACCTTGAATTCCGGAATCCTGGACACGGGGTCCAGCGCAGCGTGGGTCAACACGTTGCCCAGCGCCTCGGCGAAGTGGAACGTCATGAAGACCACGCCCGGCCTGCACCGTCGCCCCACGGCCGCCCGCACTTTCACCCGGCCACGCCTGGACTCCACGATGACCCAGTCGCCGTCGGCAATGCCCAGACGGGCCGCATCGTCTGTGTTGATCTCCACGCGCTCCTCCGGGGCCAGTTTGTTCAGCCCGTCCACGCGGCGCGTCATGGTGCCCGTGTGATAATGCTCCAGCCTGCGGCCAGTCGTTAGGATGAGCGGATAGGCTTCATTTGGCGTCTCGGCGGATGGGATGTACTCCACCGGATTGAACTTGCCGAGGCCGCGCGAGAACTTGCCGACGTGCAGGATGGGCGTGCCCAGGTGGTCGGGGGACGGGCACGGCCACTGGATTCCGCCGTTCTCCAGCCGGCTGTGGCGGATGCCCCCGTAGATGGGGGTCAGCGCCGCGACTTCGTCCATGATCTGGGCGGGTGATGCGTAGTCCCAGCCAGCATAGGGGCCTTCGGGTGTCTGGCCGAGGGCCTTCAGCGTGCGGCGGGCCAGGTCGGCCACGATCTCCCAATCGGGGCGGGCCTCACCGGGCGGGTCAATGGCAGGGCGAATCAACTGGACGCGCCGCTCGGTGTTGGTGAACGTGCCTGCCTTCTCGGCGAAGGACGCGGCGGGCAGCACCACGTCGGCCAGGCGGGCGGTCTCAGAGAGGAAGATGTCCTGCACCACGAGGAAATCCAGGCTCTCCAGGCAGTGGATCGCGTGCCGGCTATCGGGGTCGCTCATGACCGGGTTCTCGCCGGTAACGTAGAGTGCCTTCAGCCGCCCTTGCTCCGCAGCGTTGAGCATCTCCACGATGGTGAGGCCCGGCTTGTCGCCGAAGCGAGCGCCCCACGCCTGGGCGAACTTCTCGCGGGCCTTCTCGTCGGTTACGCGCTGGTAGCCGGGGAAGAAATCGGGCAGGCAGCCCATGTCGCACGCGCCCTGGACATTGTTTTGGCCGCGCAGCGGGTTGAGGCCGCCTCCGCGAATGCCCATATTGCCCGTCAGGAGTTGCAGGTTAGCGCACGCTTGCACGCCCTGGTGTCCTGACGTGTGTTGCGTGATGCCCATCGCATACACCAAGGTGGCGGGCTTGGTGCTTGCGTAAAGGCGCGCCGCCTCGTACAAGCGATCCACTGGGACGCCGGTGATCTCGCTGACCCGTTCGGGCGTGTACTGCTCCACCACCGCCCGCCACTCGTCAAACCCTTCGGTTCGGGCGGCGATGAACTCTTTGTCCTCCAACCCTTCCTTGAGGATGATATGCGCCAGGCCATTCAGCAGGGCGATGTTGGTTCCTGGCTTGATGGACATGTAGATATCCGCGCGGGCGGCCAGGTCTATGCAGCGCGGGTCGGCGACGATCAGTTTCGCACCCTCGCGCACCGCCTTGCGGATGTTCAGCCCGATGATAGGATGCTGCTCCGTCGTATTGGAGCCGATGACCAGGAACGCCTTGGCCTCCTTCATGTCCTCAATGGAGTTCGTCATGGCTCCGGAGCCGAATGCGGTGACCAGACCGGTCACGGTGCTGCTGTGTCAGAGACGCGCACAATGGTCTACATTGTGCGTCCCCAGCACCCCCCTTGCGAATTTCTGAAGTAGGTAGTTTTCCTCGCTTGTGCACCTTGCGGATGTCAGCAGTGCCACCGCGTCGGGGCCGCTTTCGCGCACGACCGCCGCCAGCCGTTGCGCGACCAGGTCCAGCGCCTCATCCCAGGTGGCTTCCACAAAGGCCCCGTCTCTCTTGATAAGCGGCTTCTTCAAACGGTCGGGGTGATTGATAAACTCATACCCAAACCGCCCCTTGACGCACGTGCGGCCTCGGTTCACGGGGTTGTCGGGGTCGCCGCGCACGCCCACCACCGTGTTGCCGCGGGTTTGGAGAATCAACCCGCAGCCGACTCCGCAATACGAACAAATGGTCTTGGTTTCGCGGGTAGGCAAGCCGTACCGCAGCCACGCCTCCGGGTACAGCGCCCCCACCGGACACTTGTCTACGCACTGCCCGCACGACTCGCAGGTGGAGGTCGCCACCGGCCGATCCAACACCGTCGCGATTTTGGTGCGGAAGCCGCGGTAGGCGAAGTTGATGGCGCCCAGTTGCTGAACCTCATCGCAGGTTCGCACGCACTTGCCGCACAGGACGCAGCGATCCAAATCGCGGCGGTAGAACGGGTTGGAATCGTCAATCGGATAGGCATGCTTCTCACCGCGGAAGCGGTTGGTGCGGACGCCCACATAGGCCGCCACGCGCTGGAGTTCGCAACGGTTGTTCTGAGGGCAGGTCAGGCAGTCCTCCGGGTGGTCGGACAGCAAGAGTTCCACGACGTTTCGCCGCGTCTTGTCAATGATCGGGCTGGACGTGCGCACCACCATGCCGTCGGTGGCAGGCGTCGTGCATGCGGGCAGCATGGGGCGGCGGTCGCCTTGCACTTCCACCAGGCAGAGGCGGCACGCGCCAAAGGGCAGCAGGTCCTCATCGGCGCACAGGGTGGGGATGTACACGCCTGCTTTCTTTGCGGCATCCAAAATCGTGGCCCCGTCTTCTACCGTTACCTTCTTGCCGTCTACGGTCAGCGTAATGGTCATGTCTGCGTCTCCTTCCATCCGAGAACCGTGGCTAGTCCACGAGGACCGCGTCAAAATTGCACACCTGGCGACAGGTGTCGCAGCGCGTGCACACGGCGGGGTCAATCACGTGCACCTTCTTCCTTTCCCCGCTGATGGCATTTACCGGGCAGTTGCGGGCGCAGAGGGTGCAGCCGGTGCACTTCTCCTCAGAGATGCGGTACGTGATGAGCGCCTTGCAAACCTTGGCCGGGCAGCGGTGCTCCTTGATGTGGGCCTCATACTCGTCGCGGAAGTAGCGGATCGTGCTCAGAACCGGATTGGGCGCGGTCTGCCCCAGCCCGCACAGCGAACCCAGTTTCACCGTCTCGCCCAGTTCCAGCAACAGGTCAATGTCCTCCATCTTCCCCTGGCCCGCGACGATGCGCTCCAGGATTTCCAACATGCGCTTCGTTCCCAGGCGGCACGGGATGCACTTGCCGCACGACTCGCTCTGGGTGAAGTTCAGGAAGAAGCGCGCCACGTCCACCATGCAGGTAGAGTCGTCCATGACGACGAGGCCGCCCGAGCCCATGATGGAGCCTGCCTTCGTGAGCGTCTCGTAGTCAATCGGCCAGTCCAGGTGCTCGCTGGACAGGCACCCGCCAGACGGCCCGCCTGTCTGCGCCGCCTTGAACTGCCTGCCGTTGGCGATGCCGCCGCCCACGCCGAAGATGACCTCGCGCAGCGTCATGCCGAAGGGCACTTCTATAAGGCTGCTGTTCACCACCTTGCCGGTGAGGGCGAAGGTCTTGGTGCCCTTGCTCTTCTCGGTGCCCACGGCAGCGAACCAATCGGCACCATTCAGGATGATGGGCGGGATGTTGTTCAGCGTCTCTACGTTGTTGATATTGGTCGGCTGGCCCCAGAGACCCTTCTGGGCGGGGAACGGCGGCCGAGGTCGGGGCATCCCACGCTTGCCCTCTATGGATGCCATGAGCGCGGTCTCCTCGCCGCAGACGAACGCGCCCGCGCCTTCCTTGATGGTTACGTCAAAACTGAAGTCGGTGCCGAAGATGCGCTCGCCCAGGAGGCCCAGCGCCCGCGCCTGCTCCAGCGCCTTGCGCAGCCGCACGATGGCCAGCGGGTACTCGGCGCGGCAGTAGATGTAGCCGTGGTCGGCGCCGATGGCGTAGGCGGCGATGATGAGCCCTTCCAACACGCTGTGGGGATCGCCTTCCAGGACGCTGCGGTTCATGAAGGCACCCGGATCGCCCTCGTCGGCGTTGCAAATGACGTACTTGTGCTCGCCCGGCGACTGACGGCAGAAGGCCCACTTCATGCCCGTCGGGAACCCCGCGCCGCCCCTGCCGCGCAACCCCGACCGTTTCACTTCCTCAATCACAGACTCGGGCGTCATCTCAAACAGCGCCTTCGCCAGGGCGGCGTACCCATCGTGGACGATGTACTCGGCCACCGATTCAGGGTCAATGAACCCGCAATTGCGCAGCACCGTGCGCCGCTGGGTGGCGAAGAACGGCAACTGCTTCCAGGCCGGGACGCCGTCATACGGTTCGTCGCCGATGACCGCGAAGGCCAAATCCTTGCGCACGTTGTTGTGAAGCAGGTGCTCTTCCAGAATGGTCGGGATGCTCTTGGGGGTTACTTTGGCATAGCAGATGCGAGGCTCGCCTGGTCTTACAATGTCCACCAGCGGCTCTTCAAAACACATGCCGATGCAGCCCACGGGAACGATTTCGGCGGATACGGGCATGTCGGCCAGTTTCTCACGCAGGGCTGCCAGGACATCCAGCCCGCCGGCGGCGATGCCGCACGTGCCCAGGCCCACGAGGATGCGCGTTCGGTCGGCCGGGCGCGTGCGGGCGATTTCGCTTTCGGCCCAGGCGCGCAGGGATGCGTAATCGCTATACATGGTCTTCCTCCGCGGTCTTGCGAATCAGGCGGCGCGCCTTGTCCGGACTCAAGTTCCCGTAGGTGCGCCCGCCCACAACCATCACCGGCGCCAGACTACACGCGCCGAAGCAGGCGATTTTCTCTACGGTGAACAGGCCATCGGGCGTGGTATCCTCGCCATTTCCCAGTTGCAGTTCGCTTTCTACAGCGGTAACGATAAGGGGCGAGCCGCGCACATGGCAGGCGGTGCCCCGGCATATCTTGACGTTGTGCTTGCCCATGGGACGCAGGCGGAACTGCGCGTAGAACGACAGCACGCCGAATACCTCGCTGGCGGGGATGCGGAGTTTCTCGGCGATGGCGTAGATGGCCTCCTCGGAGACGTACCCCTCGGCCTCCTGGGCCTTCTGGAGCAGCGGGATGAGGTCTCCTTTGCCGGTTACGGGCGCTTGCAGGATTTCTCGGAGTTTGTCGTTCAAGGCGACCTCCTTTCGCGAGCGAATCTGTTGCAGCGGCCGTACATGCATGCCGGACAGCCGCTGGATATGGACGCCGGACTGGAGCCGGATGAGGGGATGCCAAGCGGATGAGGGTGCTTTCCAAACATCATGCTGGCCACGTTGCACAACATGGCGGGTTCTCTCCAACGAAATGGCGAAGTGAGCGCATTATACGACCAAACGCGGGCCGCGTCAAGGTTAGCGCGGGCCTGTGCGCTTCAGCATATCCTGGGCAACTGCTCGCCCGTCAGCATCTCCACAACCCGGGACACGCCCAGCAGGGTCTTCAGGACGACCCGCCCCGGATGGGCTTGCGTGGCGCGCCCGATGATGCGGGCATCGCGGCCCAGCGGGTGCGACTGCATCGCGGCGAGGGCAGCGTCTGCCGCCTCGGCTGCCACCACCGCCACCAACTTGCCCTCGTTGGCGACGTACAGCGGGTCCAGGCCCAGGAGTTCGCACGCGCCCCGCACCGCATCCTTGACGGGAACGGCGCTCTCGTCAATCTCCAGACCCACACCGCCTGCCTGCGCCAGTTCCACCAGCGTGGTCGCCAGGCCGCCGCGCGTGGGGTCGCGCATAACCCGCACGCCGCCGCACGCCAGCACAGCCTGTGCCAGGCCGTTCAGGGGAGCACAGTCGCTGGCCAGCGATGTGCTCAGCCCAAGCCCCTCCCGCTGGGCCATGACGGCGATCCCGTGGTCGCCCACAGTCCCGGAGACGAGGATGGCGTCGCCCGGCCGGATGGCGCTCGACGAAAGGGAGAGGCCGTCGGGGATGATGCCAACGCCTGCGGTGTTGATGAACACCTGGTCGGCGCTGCCCCGGTCCACCACCTTTGTATCGCCAGCCACAATCTGGACGCCGGCCTCGCGGGCCGTCTGCGCCGCCGACCGCACGATGCGCCGCAGGTCGGCGAAGGGCAGCCCTTCCTCCAGGATGAACCCGATGGTGAGGAAAAGCGGGCGCGCGCCCACCATGCTGAGATCGTTGACCGTGCCGCACACCGCCAGTTTGCCGATGTCGCCGCCCGGGAAGAAAATGGGCCGAATCACGTAGGAGTCGGTCGTCAGGGCCAGGCGGCCACTCTGCGGCGGCAGGACGGCGGCGTCGCTCAGCGCGTCCAGGAACGGGTTGGACAACTCGCGCAGGAACAGGTCGCGGATCAGTTCGTGCGTCAGTCGCCCGCCGCTGCCGTGGGCGAGCAGGATGGCCTCATCCTTCATGTCCCGCATCTCCAAACTGATAGTAGGCGGCGCAGGCCCCCTCGGCCGACACCATGCACGGGCCAACGGGGTGCTCCGGCGTACACGCTTTGCCGAACAATGGGCACGAAGGCGGAGCCAGGACGCCCCGCAAGACGTCTCCGCAGCGGCAGCCAGGGGGTTCGCGCGACGGCGGCACGTCCACCGGAAATGCAAGGGCGGCATCGTGGACCTGGAACTCCAGCCGTATGCGCAGGCCGCTGGCCGGGATCGTCCCTAGCCCGCGCCACTCGGCGTCGGCCACCTCAAACACACGGTTCATCATGTCCTGTGCGGCGCGATTGCCTTCGGGCAGCACGCTGCGGGAGTAGGCGTTGTCCACGCGCGCCTCGCCCCCTGCAATCCGCTCCACGAGCAGGGAGATGCCCCGCAGGATGTCCAGCGGCTCAAACCCCGCGACGGCGATGGGCACGCCGTACTCGTGCGGCAGGAACTCCCACGCCTTCGTCCCGATGATGGTGGTAACATGCCCCGGCCCCAGGATTCCCGACAGGTTGACCTCGCCCGAATCCAGGATGGCGCGGGTGGCGGGTGGCGTGAGTTTGTGCAGGCAAAGCACGTAGTAGTTCTCAATCCCGCGCGCATGGGCATCCAGGATGGAAGCGGCCACGCCCGGAGCCGTTGTCTCAAACCCCACGCCCAGGAAGACCACCGGCCGGGCCGGTTCCTGTTCCGCCAGGCGCACGGCGTCCAGCGGCGAGTACACGATGCGGACGTCAGCGCCCCGCGCTTTGGCCTGCTGCAGGCTCTCGCGGCTGCCGGGAACGCGGATCATATCGCCGAAGGTGGCCAGGATGACGCCCGGCACGCCCGCCATGGCGATGGCCCGGTCCAGGTCTGCGGCGGCGGTAACGCACACCGGACACCCCGGCCCCGACAGCATCTCCACCGTCGGCGGCAATGCCTGCCGGATGCCGAACCGTAGGATAGCGTGGGTATGTCCGCCGCAGAACTCCATCAGCCGCATGGGTTTGTGCGCGCGCTGGCGGATGTGCTCTACCAGCGAGCGGGCCAGTCGGGGGTCGCGAAACTCGTCTATGAACTTCATCGCGCCCGCCCCTCCTCAAGGGCGAAGTGGCCAATGGCCGCCTGGCCCAGCGACACGCCGCCGTCGTTGGCCGGAACCTGGTAATGCAACAGCACGCGCAGCCCGCGCCGTCGGAGTTCGCCCACCGACTGTTCCAGCAACAGGCGGTTCTGGAAGCAGCCGCCCGACAGGGCCACCGTCGTGAGGCCGGTGCCCTGCGCGATCATGCAGCACAGGTCGGCGATCATGTTCGCCAGCGTGTGGTGGAAGCGCCCACCCACCTGGCCCAGCGTTCGCCCGGCCTGGACATCGCGCACCACGCCCGCCAGCAGCGGCTTTAGGGCGACTTCAAAGGCACAGGCCAGCGGGGGCAGGGCATCCGTGTTCCCCCACGAGAGCGGTTCTGCCCAGCGGAAGAAGTACCCGTAGGACTCGCTCTCGTCAGCCTGCGACGCCATCTCCATCTCAATGGCCGCCTGCGCCTCATAGGTAACGCGGCCCCGCCCTCCCGCCATCGCTGCTACGGCGTCAAACAGGCGGCCGCAGGATGTGGTCAGAACGGTGTTCAGCCCGCGCGCCACCTGCCGCTGCACGGCGGCGATTTCGGCTTCGTCCATCTGCGCCAGGAAGGGCAGCGCAGGGACTTCGCCGAACAGCGCGCGGAGATAGGCGTAGGCGATGCGGCACGGGTTGCGGATGCCCGCGTCGCCGCCAGGGAGCGGGAGCGGCTCCAGCCACGCGGCGCGGCGGAACCCGCGCAGGTCGGCGACGAGCCACTCGCCGCCCCAGATGCGCCCATCCAGGCCGTACCCTGTGCCGTCCAGGGCCACGCCGATGACCGGCTCGGTGATGCCGTTGTCCACCATGCATGCTGCAATGTGGGCGTGGTGGTGCTGCACGCCGACAAGGGGCAGGCACTCCCGCTCGGCCCGCTCGTGGGCGTAGCGCGTCGCCAGGTAGTCGGGATGCAAGTCGTGCACAATCGCCTCGGGCCGCAGGCGGAACAGCCGCTCGTAGAGGCCCATCGCCGTCTCGTAGTGCTCCAGCGTCTCCAGGTTCTCCATGTCGCCGATGTGGGGACTGACGAAGGCGTGCTCATCGCGGGTGATGCAGAAGGTGTTCTTGAGTTCCGGGCCGGCGGCAAGCACCGTGCGGGCGTGGAAGGGCAGGCGCACGGGGTACGGCGCGTAGCCCCGCGAGCGGCGCAGCGGCTGGGGCACCGACTGGGCGCTTCCCTTGCCGTCGGGGACGCGCGGCACAAACCAGACGCTGTCATCGTAGCGGGCGTAGATGGCCCGGTTGTGGAGCAGAAACCAATCGGCCAGGTTGCGCAGCCGACGCCAGGCCTCCTCGTTGTCCTGCGCGATGGGCTCCTCCGACAGGTTGCCGCTCGTCATCACCAGCGGCCGCCCGGCGTCGCGCAGCAGGATGTGGTGCAGTGGCGTGTAGGGGAGCATCACGCCCAGGTAGCGGTTGCACGGCGCCACCTCCTCCACAACCGTGGAGTCGCGCTTCCACTCCAGGAGTACGATGGGGCACTGGCGCGAGGTGAGGAGCGCCTGCTCGTCGGGCGTGATCTCGCAGTGCTGGCGGACCTCGTCCAGCGAGGACATCATCACCGCCAGGGGCTTCGCCGGACGGCGCTTGCGTTCCCGCAGCGTGCGCACCGCGTCGGGGTTGGTCGCGTCGCAGGCCAGGTGGAACCCGCCCAAGCCCTTGATGGCGAGGATGGCGCCTTCCCGAAGCAAGCGCGCGGCCTCGGCGATTACCTCGGCGCTGGCCGGGTCGCCTGCGGGCGGCGTCAGCGCCTCGCCATCCTCCGCCGACGCGGGCGCAAGCCACACCCGCGGCCCGCACACGGGGCAGGCGTTGGGCTGGGCATGGAATCGGCGGTCCAGCGGGTCGTCGTACTCGGCCTGGCATTCCGGGCACATTTGGAACGCGGCCATGGTGGTCAGGGGCCGGTCGTAGGGCACGTCGGCGATGATGGTGAAGCGCGGCCCGCAGTTGGTGCAGTTGATGAACGGATAGCGGTAGCGGCGGTCGTTGGGGTCAAACAGTTCGCGCAGGCATTCGGGGCAGGTGGCGATGTCCGGCGAGATGAGCACATACCCAGCCTCGGCCCGGCTCTCGCGGATTTCAAACCGCTCCCAGCCGTTGGGCGGAATCTCCTCCCGCTGCACGGTCTCTATGCGCGCCACGGGTGGGGCCTTCGCCACCAGGTCGCGCGCGAAGACATCCAGGGCCTTGGGCGAGCCTTCCGCCTCAATCACCACGCCCGACGACGTGTTGATGACCCAACCGCGCAGGCCCAGCCCCGTGGCCAGGCCGTACACGAACGGGCGAAAGCCCACCCCTTGCACAACGCCAGTTACCTTGAACCGATTGGCGACAACCGAGGCCATGTCCGGGACCGCCTTCTCCCCCTACTTCGCCGACCTGTGCGCCTGCCACTGGGTCCAGAGCCAGTCGGCCCATCGGTCAATGCCTTCGCCCGTGCGGCAGGAGACCTCAAAGATTTCGGCGCGGGGGTTCATGCCCCGTATGGCCTCGCGCAGCGCGTCCAGGTCAAAATCCACGTAGGGCGCCAAATCCATCTTGTTGATGACGACGGCCTCCACCGCCGTGAAGATGCCCGGGTACTTGTAGGGCTTGTCGTGGCCTTCGGGCACGCTGGCGATCATGACGCGCAGCGTCTCGCCCAAGCGGAACTCCACCGGGCAGATGAGGTTGCCGACATTCTCCACGATGAGCACGTCTATCTCGTCCAGCGGGAGCGCACGGAGCGCCTGGCGGATCATGGGCGCGTCCAGGTGGCACGCGCCGCCGGTGTTGATCTGCACCACGGGAATCCCCGCGGCGGCCACCTTGTCCGCGTCAATGCGCGAGGCCACGTCGCCCTCAATCACGCCCAGGCGCAGGCGGCCGTCCAGCGCCCGCGCAGTCTGCAGGATGAGGCTGGTCTTGCCGGCCCCGGGCGATGCCATCAGGTTCACCGCGAGGATGCGGTGAGATTGCAGCGCCGCCGCGTTCTCCTGGGCAATCTGGTCGTTGGCGCTCATGATGTCGGTTACGACTTCCACTTTCCTCATGGGGCTATTCCACCTCAATGCTCTCTATGTACGACTCACGGCCGGCGAGAACTTCCCCGCCCAGGCCGCCGCAATGGGGACAGCGCCAGTCCACTCCGTCGGGCGCGAACTCACCGCCGCAGGCATGACACCGCACGCGCGCCGGAATACGGCGGATGTGCAGAGCCGCCCCCTCCGCCTCGGTCCCGCGCGACAGGAAATCAAAGTAGAACTGGATGCTCTCGTCCACGAACGTGGTCAGGTCGCCGATGACGAGATTGACGTGCACGACGCGGTGCGCCTCCGCCTTGCGCGCGTGATCCAGCACAACCTTGAGGATTTGCTCGGTAACGGGGAGTTCGTGCACGGCGACCTACTCCCTGCAGGCCATGTCCAAGATGGCACGGACGGCCGTCTCCGCGCGGGCCTTGCACCCCGCCGACAGCCCGTCGCCGAAGTCAAAATCCTCGCCCCGGATGGAGACCAGCACGGCCTCCGGTGCACGGCCCCGCGCCGCACGGGCCAGCGCCAGCATCATGCCCGGGCTCATGTGATGGGTAACCGCCTGGAAGCCGTACTCCTCCTGCACGGGAAGTACGCGGACGTCATCCGGTATCACGCCGGTATGGGCATCCACGAACACGACCAGGTCGTAGTCGGCCAGCATGGGGGCGATTTCGGGCAGCAACTGGTGCAGCACCACCGTGTCCAGGGGATGGCCGCAATCGTCCAGGCCGTCTTCGTCCAGGGCCAGAGGTCGCAGCCCCTGCGTGGCCCGCAGGAAGTTGGCGACGTGCAACGCCACGCCATCGTCGCGGCGGTAGGGGTTCCCGTATCCGATGACCAGGGTCCGTCTCATTTGTCTAGTCCCAGCGCGCCCGTGACCGTCCTGGCGCGTCTTTGCGGTTGAACGTTATTGTATCCGACGGGGCAAGGGCGTCAAAAGCAGACCTCCGAGGTCAGGAAGACCCTCGGAGGTCTGCGGGATTCCTCGGTTACCCGTCTAGTCGCGCGTCAGGCAGTGCACCAGTGCACCATCCGGGCCGTACATCTCAATCACGATGGGCATGGCCCCGACGGCGTGGGTGGAGCAGGACAGGCACGGGTCGTGGGCGCGGATGGCCGCCTCCACGCGGTTGAGCATGCCTTCGGTCAACTTGGTGCCCTCTACGAAGGCTTTGGCCACCATTTCCACCGATTTGCTCATCGCCCAGTTGTTGTGGCCGGTGGCGACGATGAGGTTGACCTTGGTCAACATGCCGTTGGCGTCGGTCTGGTAGTGGTGGAACAGCGTGCCGCGCGGAGCCTCTACGCACCCGACGCCCTGGCCCACGAACCCCGTGGAATTCGCGACGATGTCCGTGGACAGGATGTCGGGGTCCTCCAGAATCTCGCGGACGCGCTCAATGGTATACAGGTCTTCTATCAGGCGGGCGTAGTGGAACCAGAGCGTGCCTTCTACCGGCTTGCCGCCGTTGATGGACTTCCAGTTCTTGAACTCCTCGTTGGCCATGGGCGTGTTGATCTTGGTGGCGGCGTTCAGGCGCCCCAGCGGGCCAACGCGGTAGGTGCCGTTGGGCCAACCCATCTTGCGGTAGAAGGGGAACTTCAGGTACGACCAATCTTCCACGTGCTCACCGATGTACGTCAGGTAGTCCTGGGCGTCAAACTCCTCCAGTTTGCGGCCGTCCTTGTCCACCAGTCGCACCTTGCCGTCGTATAGTTGCAGGCCGCCCTCCTCGTCCACCAGCCCCATATAGCCTGACGAGAACACAGCGAACTGGTTGACGAGGTCCAGGTTGGCCTCATACCACTGCTTGCCGATGGCGATGCCGGTCTTGATGACCTCGGTCATCTCGTCCAACTGGCTCAGGATAGCGTCGCGGTCCTTGACGGACAGGGGCGCGTTGACGCCGCCCGGGACGGCGAAGACCGGGTGCACGCGCTTGCCGCCCAGACGCTTGATGATGTCCTGGCCAAAGCCGCGCAGACGCACCGCCTTCAGCGCCAGTTCGGGGTTCGCCTGGACGATGCCCACCACGTTGCGGATGGCGGGGTCCGCGTCAAACCCCAGCAGGAGGTCCGGCCCCGCCAGTTCAAAGAAGTGCATGGAGTGGGACTGAATGAACTGGCCCATGTGCATCAGTTCGCGCAGGAGTTTGGCCGTCCTGGGTGGCTCGACACCGGCAACGCGGTCGCACGCCTTGGCCGACGCCAAGTGGTGGCTGACCGGGCAGATGCCACAGATGCGCGGGGTAATCTGCGTCATCTCAAAGAAGGGCCGCCCCTCGCTGAACTTCTCAAACCCACGCCACTCGTTCACGTGGAAGAAGGCCCGCTCCACCTTGCCCTGGTCGTTCAGGTGGATGGTAACCTTAGCGTGGCCCTCAATTCGCGTTACGGGTTCTATCGTGATCTTTTGCATGGTTGCGCTCCTTGTCTAGGGTCAAATCCTGGACCTGGCGAGCATGACGGTCAGTCATACTTCAGGTTGTCGCCGGTCAGGACGGGTATCCGGCCCTCCAGCAACTCCGACAGGGCGTAGTAGATGGCGTCCGGCGACGGCGGGCAGCCAGGGATGTGGATGTCCACCTTGACGATGTTGTTGACCGCGCACACCCGCACCGGCCTCCCCAGTTCCTCCGAGCAGGGGATTTGGCCATCCACGGTGCCTTCGGTCTCCACATAGGCGCGTTTCAGGGCCTCGTTCATGTCAAAGAAATTCCGCATGGTTACGATGCCGCCGAACACCGCGCAGTCGCCCAGCGCGATGAGAATCTGACACCGCTCGCGCATCTGCTTGGCGACTTCTATGTTGGTGGTGTTGGAAATGGCGCCCGTGAGAATGCCGACGGTAACGCCCTCCTTGGGCGGGTGCTTCAGGTCGGTGATGGGCGTGGACGTGAGTTCTATCTTGTCCAGCAGTTGGACGAGCCGCTCATCCATGTCCAGCACGGACATGTGGCACCCTGCGCACGCGGCCAGCCAATCTGTTGCAACCTTGACTTTCGCCATGGATTATCCTCCTTTTATCCTCGTTACACGGCTGCTACAGGCTCTCTGCCAGCCGGGCAAGGACAGCGGCCTCGGCAAGCACACCCTCGGGCGCGGCGACCGCCGGCTTGACGACGACTTTCCTGCCGTCCAGCGCGGTGAAACTCCCCTCCTGCTCGTACCACAGCGGCGCCGGCAGCACCACATCGGCCACATCGGTGGCCGCGGACTTGTAGGCCGCGTGAACCACAAGGAACGGTGCGCGCCGCGCTTCCTTCACGGCCTCGTCGGGCAGTTCTTCGTCGCCCAACAGCAGGTAGAGCACCTTGACACCGTTGGCGCTGAAGCCGTTCGTCAGGCCCAGTTCCCTGGCTCGGTACCCGTTGCTCGCGGGGAACAGCGAGATGAAACGGGCCTTGCCCGCCAACGCGGCCAGTTTCCGGGCGCTGGCCTTGTCCAGGTCACCGCCGTAGATGACCACCGGCGCGGCACTGCCCTGGCAGACCTTCACGGCCTCGTCCAACTGGGCCATGCCGAACTTCCGGTGCGCGAAGGGGAGCATCCCATTGGGCTTGTCGGTAACCACCAGCAGCCGCGCGCCTTTGTCCAGGGCGCGCTTGACGCGGTAGCCCAGCACGCGGTGCGTGGCCAGCGGATCGCCGCCTGCCACCAGGATGCAGTCGGCCGCGTCCACGTCGGCCAGCGAGCCGCCCACCGGCAGGTCCAGGTCCGCCAGCGTCGGCTCCACAGTTCCAACGGTAGCCTGCATCTTCCCCTGGAACACCCTCAGGAACTCGCCCAGCGTGTCGTTGAGGGCCTTGCCGGTAACGTATGCGGCGGCCTTCTTGCCGCTGTTGCCCTTCGCCTTGGCGGCGATGGCACCCAGCGCCTCATCCCAGGAGACGGGCACAAGGCCGTTGCCCTTGCGCAACATGGGCGAGGTGATCCGCTCGCGGCGGTCGTAGAGGGGCTCAAACCGCCCCGCCACGCACAACACGCCCTGGTTGGGCGCGTCCCAGTCGCCCTCCACGCGCAGGACATGCCCGGCGCGGGTAACGATGCTGGTCCCGCACCCCACCGCGCAGAACGTGCACGCGCTGGCCGTGCGTTCTACGTGCACCTCGCGGCCCATGTAGGCGCTCTTGCGATCCACCAGCGCGCCCGTGGGGCAGACCTGCAGGCAGGTGCCGCACGACACGCACGTGGAGTCACCGAAGGGCACGTCCATGTCGGCGCTGATCATGGTCTTGGCGCCGCGGAAGCGCACGCCCAGGGTGTGGTTCGCCACCAGGTCCGAGCACGCCCGGATGCAGCGCCGGCACAGGATACAGCGGTTGTGATCCATGATGAAGTACTTGCGCGTGCCGTCCACCGTCATCTTGGCGTGCGGCGAGGGATAGGTCCAGTGGTCCAGGCCGTAGCGGTACGCCAGCGCCTGGAGTTCGCAGTCGCCGCTCATCTCGCAGTACATGCAGTAGTGGTTGCGTTCGGAGAAGAGCATCTCCAGGACGAACTTGCGCGCCTCCACCGCCTTGGGGGACTCGGTCTCCACTTCCATCCCCTCGGAGATGGGGAAGGTGCAGGCGGGTTGGAGTGTGCGCTGCTTCGCCACTTCCACCAGGCAAACGCGGCACGCGCCGATGTTGGCAAGGGCAGGGTGGTGGCACAGGGTGGGGATGTCAATTCCTGCCTCTTTCGCCGCCTCCAAAAGCGTGACCCCCGCCCGCGCCTGAATCTGTTGTCCGTTGATTTTAATGTTGACGGTTGCCATCGGGCAAGTCGCCTCCTTTCCGTTGGTTGCGTAGAATCGCGCCCGCGCTAGATCACGACCGCGTCTTTGTCCGCCTGCGTAACCGCTTCCACACCCATGGTCTCTACCCATTCTAGGTCGCAGCGCAGGCAACGCTTGCACTCTTCGCGGGCCGTCTTTTCGTCAAACCCGAGTTCCACTTCGTCAAAGCAGCAAATGCGCTGCTCAACGGGCAATTCGGGCATCTGAGGTCGCTTGGCGTCGGCGTAGTCGTCCATGTTGAACACCTGCAGCACCTCGTGGTACCGGGTTACGTACTTGGGCCGCTCCACCTTCTGGCCCTTGAGGTACGCATCCACGGCCACGGCCACCTTGTTGCCCTGGGCCACGGCTTCCACGACGGTGGCGGGCCCTAGGGCCGCATCGCCCGCGGCGAAGACACCCTCGCGGGTCGTCGCCAGGTCTGGCCCGACGGTGATGGTGCCGTCGCGGTTGAAACTGATGTCGCCGCAGGAGTCCAGGCACTCCACCGCCAGCGCCTGCCCGATGGCCGGAATCAGCAGGTCCACGTCCAGCACGAACTCGGACCCCTCAATCGGAACGGGCTTGCGGCGGCCGCTGGCGTCAAACTCGCCCAACTTCTGGGCCTGGAGTTTCACGCCAGTTACGTGATCGGTTCCAATCACTTCCACCGGGTTGGTCAGGAAGTGGAACTGGATGCCTTCCAGCGCCGCGGCGTGGACTTCCTCTTCCCAGGCCGGCATCTCGCTCCGCGTGCGGCGGTAGATGATGTGCACCTTGCTGGCGCCAAGCCGCAGGGCCGTCCGCGCTGCGTCCACGGCGACCGCACCGCCGCCCACAACAGCCACGCGCTTGCCCTTGATGTCCGGCTTCTTGCCCAGGGCCACATCCTTTAGGAAGTTCACGCCGTGGTAAACGCCGGGCAGGTCCTCGTTCGGGATGCCCAGTTTGCGGCTCTTGTGCGTGCCGATGGCCAGCACGACGGCGCTGTAGCCCATGCCGTTCATCAGGTCATCCATGGTGAAGTCGCGGCCCATTTCCTGGTTCAGGCGAATCTCCACCCCGGCCCGCTTGATGTTCTCAATCTCAATGTTCAGGATGTCGCGCGGCAGGCGGTATTCGGGGATGCCCACCGCCATCATGCCACCCGCGACAGGCAGTTTCTCAAAGACGGTAACCGGATAGCCCAACTGGGCCAGGCGCAGCGCCGCGGTCAGCCCTGCGGGGCCTGCGCCGATGACGGCCACCTTCTTGTCCTTGGGGCCTTCCTTCTTCGGCGGCGTCCACGGGTGATCCTTCTCCTGGTCGGCCATAAACCGCTTGACCTGGCGCAGGGCCACCGGCTCGTCCACGTCGCCGCGGCGGCACTTCTGCTCGCAGAAGGCCGGGCACACGCGCCCGCAGATGAGCGGGAACGGGTTGCGCTCGCGGTGGATGTCCAGCGCCTCCTGGTAGCGCCCCTGGGCGGTCAGCGCCACGAAGGCCGGCACGTCCACCTCGGACGGGCAGGCGTTGATGCAGCGCGCCCGCACCAGCGCCTTGCAGGTCCCTGCAGGGCATTCCTTGTCCAGGATGTGGGCGCGGAACTCGTCCTCAAAGTAGCGCAGGGCGGCCATCACCGGGCCGGGCGTCAACTGGCCCAGGGCGCACAGCGCGCCGGTCTCCATGCCCTTGGCGATCTCGCGGATGGTGTCCAGGTCCTCCAGTTTGCCCTCGCCCTCGGTGATGCGGGTGAGAATCTCCAACATGCGCTTGCCGCCGACACGGCAGGGGACGCACTTGCCGCACGATTCCGCCTGGGCAAAGGTTAGGAAGAACTTGGAGAACTCCACCATGCAGGTGTCTTCGTCCACGACAATCATGCCGCCCGACCCCATGACGGCGCCCACTTCCTTGAGCGAGTCAAAGTCCACCTTGACGTTGAGGTGCTGGGCCGGGATACACCCGCCGAGAGGCCCGCCGGTCTGGACGGCCTTGAACTTCTTGCCCCTGGGGATGCCGCCGCCGATGTCAAAGATGATCTCGCCAAGAGTGATGCCCATGGGCACTTCCACCAGGCCGGTGTTGTTCACCTTGCCGGTCAGCGCGAAGATGGCCGTGCCCGGGCTTCGCTTCGCGCCGATGTTGCTGAACCACTCGGCGCCGTTGACGATGATCTGCGGGATATTGGCGTAACTCTTGACGTTGTTCAGGTTCGTGGGCTTGCCCCACAGGCCCGACACCGCCGGGAACGGTGGCCTGGGGCGAGGCTCGCCACGGCGGCCCTCAATGGACGCGATGAGCGCGGTCTCCTCACCGCACACGAACGCCCCTGCGCCCTCCTTGATGTGCAGGTGGAAACTGAAGTCGGTGCCCATGATGTTATCGCCCAGCAGGCCGTATGCTTCGGCCTGGGCGATGGCCGTCTTCAGGCGCTTGATGGCCAGCGGATACTCGGCGCGGCAGTAGATGTACCCCTCTTTCGCGCCGACGGCGTACCCGCAGATGATCATGCCCTCAATGACACTGTGGGGGTCGCCCTCCAGGATGGAGCGGTCCATGAACGCACCCGGGTCGCCCTCGTCGGCGTTGCACACCACGTACTTCACATTGCCGGGGGCCTTGGCGGTGAACTCCCATTTGACGCCTGTCAGGAAGCCCGCGCCGCCTCGCCCGCGCAGCCCGGAGCGCTTGACCTCCTCAATGACCTCCTCGCGGGTCATGCTGGTCAGGGCCTTGGACAGCGCCTCGTAGCCGCCCCGCGCGATGTACTCCTCTATCTTCTCGGGGTCAATCATGCCACAGTTGCGCAGGGCAATGCGAATCTGCTTGCTGTAGAACGGAATCTCCTTGTAGAACGGCAGGGCCTTGTGCGTCTCCGGCTCCTGGTACGTGAGTCGCTGGACGACACGCCCTTTGACCAGGGTTTCTTCCACGATGGTGGGCACATCGCTGGCCTGCACCTGGCAGTAGAAGATGCCTTCGGGGTAGACGATCATCACAGGCCCCATGGCGCAGAACCCGCGGCAGCCGGTGTGCACCAGCCGTACCTCGTCCTGCAAGCCGCGGCGCTTGATTCCCGCCTCCATGGCCGTGATGACCTCTAACGACCCGGACGCCGTGCATCCGGTCCCGCCACATACCAGCACGTTGGCCCTGTAGAATGGTTCGGCCATATCGGATTCCTCCTTGTTTTCTCAGTCTACCGTGAAACGCTCATGGGTGGTGTTCTATCGGTCTCAGAATCCGGCGTGCCTACTGGATGCCCTTGGAATCCAGCCGGCCCAGCGCCCACTCCTGGACAACGCGGCCCTTCACCAGGTGCTCCTCAATGAGGCGGGGCACCATGTCGGGCGTTACGTTGGCGTAGGTAACCCGTGGCTTGCCCGCCTGCTCAATGTCCACCAGGGGCTCCTTCGCGCACATGCCGATGCACCCCACCGTCTCCACATGGGCTTCAATGTCCCTGCGCGCCAGTTCGTTGAGGATGGCGTGCATCACATCGCGCGCGCCGGCGGCAATGCCGCACGTGCCCATGCCGATGATGATGCGGGTGCTGGTTTCGGTGCGGACTCTGAGGTCCTTCTGCGCCTCCTCCCGAATCTTCTTGAGTTCCTCCAAACTCTTGATCTTGGGCATTCTGCCACCTCCTCGCTTTGCCAGTTGTCTGTACTCACCGCATGGTTGCGAAATCAGTCCGACGGCTTGATGCGAAGGCTCTCCTCCCCTTCGCGCAGCGTCTGCCACAGCCATTGGCGCACGGCTGGATGCGTCAGCGGGACCTCGCCCAGTTCGCGCCTGACCTCCGCCGAGTCAAAGGCGAACTCGGCCTCGCCAACCCGGTGCACGTAGGCCAGGTCTACGGCCCGCCCCGACAGGAGTACCGCCATAAGCGCCGAGGGCATGTCGCCGAGCGGGGCCCGGTCAATGTGGCTGTGCCGAAACGTAGCCCTGACCCGCGTCCCCTTTCCCGGCTCCGACTCAATCGTGAGGTCGCCATCGCAGTGGCGGGCGGCCGCAGCGAACAGTGGCAACCCTAGCCCCACGTGGCGCGTCTTACGCGTCGTGAAGAAGGGGTCCAGAGCCCGCTGCGCTATCTCTTTGCTCATCCCTCGTCCGTTGTCGGCGACCTCTATGGTCAAGCGATCCGCTCCCAGATCCTCGTCAATGCGCACCTCAATGCGCGTGGCTCCTGCCTCTATGGCGTTCTCCATCACATCCAGCACGTGAAGGGAGAGTTCTCGCACGCCTACTTCAACTCACGGATGGTGCGGATCATCTGCTCGGGGGTCAGGCGACCGTGCACCTTGTCGTTGATGACCGCCACCGGCGACAATCCGCAGGAACCCAGACAATAGACCACTTCAAAGGTGTACTTGTAGTCGGGCGTTGTCTCGCCCGCGCGGATGCCCAGTTCGCGCTCCACAGCGTCAACGATCTTGGCTGCGCCGCGCACGTGGCACGCGGTCCCATCGCACTGGCGGATGATGTACTTCCCGCGGCGCGTCAGGTAGAACTGGGCGTAGAACGTTACCACTCCATACACTTGGCTGAGGGGTGTGCGGGTGCGCTCCGCGATGTGTTTGAGCACCTCTGGCGGAAGGTAGCCGAAGATGTCCTGAGCCCGTTGCAGGATTGGGATCAGGGCCCCACTCTTCCCGGCGAATTCGTCAATGACTTCGTCCAGCGGCGCTAGATCCAGGGTTTCAGGTTGGCTCATGCGACTTTCCTCCTTAAGTTCTACGATTTCGTTGGGTGCCAGTCCACCGTGATTTTGCGACCTTCCGCGCCCCGAAGGGCCATAGAGAGTTCACGAACGGTCGGCGCGGCCACTTTGAACAGGGTGCGGTTCTGCATGTCGTTCAGCGTGTGAGCATCGCCGTCCACGACAAGCGGCCACCCGCGCAATTCCGGCCACTGCGCGAAGCCTGCCTCCGGCTGGAATCGGGCCGTAACCTCCAGCGCGTCCGCGCCGAGGTTCGCCGGCACCATGCCCAGGTTCGCCAGCAGACTGAAGGAAGGCCGGTCCACGTGCGCCGGTATCGCCAGCCCGCCCAGCGCGTGCACCCTGGCAATGGCCTGCTCCAGGGCGATGTCCGCCGATGCGACCAGGAGCCGCTCCTCGGTCCGCACCCATTCGCCTTCGGCATCCACCACATACTGGGGGCCAAAGAACTCCTCGCGGTTCAGCAGCGGCGGCAGCAGGCTCCATACCTCTGCCTGCCACGCCAGGCTCTGCTCCACCGTGTCAAACAGGCAGAGCAGGTGCACCTCCTCGCGGGTCTGAAGTTCCATGCCCGGGAGCACGGCCAGGCCCGTCCCGTCGGCTGCGCGTATGACGGCCTCAGCGTTGGCGCAGGCGTTGTGGTCGGTTACCGCGATGAGGCCAAGCCCCAGGCGGCACGCCCGTCGGACGATGAGCGGCGGGATCATCTCCACCTCGGCGCACGCCGAGAGCACCGTGTGAATGTGCAAATCTGCCAGAATCGGCCGCAGCATGGGCTCCCGTGCCGTCGTTACGGCTGTTGCGCCTCGCCGCGGACGCCGAGGGCCGCCAACTCGCCCACGACGCTGAACGTCGTCTTGGGCGTGAGCAACAGGCAGACGCCTTCGCTCTCCGCGCGGGCGATGGTCTCGTCGTCGGGGCGGTTGCCCTCGGTGATGATGACGGCGGCCAGGTCCAGCAGGCTCGCCACCGCGACCACGTTGGCGTGCGACTGCAGCGTAACCCAGACGTAGTCCTTCTTGGCACGGTTCATGGCGCAACTGAGCAAATCCGACGCGTAGCCGGCGACGACGCGGCGGTCTAGATTCTCGGCGCTGCCCACGACTTCCAGGTTGAGTTTCTGCACAATCTCGGATAGTGCGATCACGACGTCTCCTGTTTCTCTTGCCCTTCAGAGGGTCGCGTGGCGTTCCCGCTGCTCATGACGGGCTGGATTCGGATGACGATTTCCAGCCGCGTGCCCACGCCGACCTGCGACTCCAGTTTCATGGAGTCGGAGCATTTCTTGATGTTCGCCAGTCCCATGCCGGCCCCAAACCCCAGTTCGCGGATCCAGTTCGGCGCGGTGGAGAACCCGGGCTGCATGGCCTGCTCTATATCGGCGATGCCCGGGCCGTTGTCCGTCGCCACGATTCGGATGACTTCCGGCTGGATTTCCGCGATGAGTTCGCCCCCGTTGTCCGTATGGATAATCAGGTTCATCTCCGCCTCGTAGGCGGCAATGGCGACCCGCCTCTGAATCAGCGGCGGGGCCCCCAGCCGATCCAGCGCCCGCTTGATCTTGCTGGACGCGCTCCCCCCGCCGGTGAAGTCCCGTGGCTTGATGTGGTAGCGCAGGATCAGGCCGGTCTGGTCCGATACGATGTCTTCAAAGATGTGTCGCGCACGGTAGCGGCTGATCTCCTCCGCGTGATAGTCCAGCCCGATGGCTTCCAGCAGGCCGCGGGTGATGTCGCCGCCCGTCAGGATGCCGACCAGGTCGCCGTGCTCGTTCACCACCGGCAGCCGCCCCACCTTGTACTGGGCGAATTTCTTCACCGCCTCCACAACGGACTCGTTGGCCTGCACCGTGATGATGCGGGTGGACATCCGTTCGCGCACGGGCGCGTGGATGTCGCCCTTCTCCAGTGCTTTGATAAGGTCCTCAATGGAAATGATGCCGACCAGCCGCCCCCCTTCCACGACGGGAGTACCCGAGATGCGGTTGATCCTGAGAATCTCCTTGAGTTCACTCATGGTCGTATCGGGAGACACGGTGATGACGTTTTTGGTCATCACCCGCTCAATGGGCAATTCGTAGATAAGTTCCTGTATCCTCGTGATTTGAGGAACCTGCGACACGAGCGCTCCCGATGCTGTGCGTTACTCTTGCTTGGTATCCAGGTCGCAACTGGCCATCCCGGCCTCATAGAGCCTGCCACACATCTCAAACATGGTGTAGGGTGCCGCGATGAGGGGGATGCCTTTCTCTTTCGCCAGGGCTATGGTTTCGGGGCCGGGCATCTTGCCCCGGACAAACACGATGGCAGCGATGTCGGCCATTTCGGCCGTGCGCACGACCTGGGGATTGACGAGGCCGGTCAGGAGCAGTGCATTGGGTTTGGCGAAGGCGAGGACGTCGCTCATGAGGTCGGCCCCGGCGGCGCACGAAATCTCCATGTCCAGGTTGACCCCTTCGGTCAGGACCTTGCCTTCTACCACTCGGATGATGTCTCGCAGTTTCACGCTCTTCGCTCCAGCCTAAGAAAAAGGGCAAGGCTCACTGCGAGGTGGACCTTGCCACGCGACTAGACCTTGCGGCGATGTGAGCGACGTAGCACGGGTATACGGAGTCCATTCTCCCGCACGCCCCTTTGCAGTGCGCCATTGGGAATTCCATCACGACTTTGCAGATTGTATCACAAAAACAGTGGGGCGTCAAGTCAGTGTACTCGTTCAGTACCTTAGTGACACATCCTCCTTTCCCAGGATTCCATTGTGCACGAGGTACTGGAGTGGCGTCAAGTATCCCAACGCCTGGTGCGGCCTAACCGTGTTGTAGATCTCCTCCCATTCGCTCTGAGCGGCCCGTATCCCCGCTACTGTGTAGATCATCGGATACCCTTCATAGAACTCTTCTATGTGCGTGCGGTTCGCCCTCTCCACACTCCCGTTCAACTTCGGCGATCGCGGCGGCAACACGAACATCTCGATTCCTCGCTCTTTGCATGCTTGCTCAAACTCCGCGCAGAACTCGCTTCCCCCGTCCACCTGGATCGCCTTTACCGGGAACGGCATGCGCTCCAAGATCTCGTCCAC
>JARYMK010000019.1 GCA_029907165.1 Anaerolineae bacterium | reverse complement strand
GCCAGAAGCCGGTCGGCGCGCGCTGCAAGGGGATGCCATGTGCCAGGACGCCGTACATGTGGTGGTGGCTATTCACGAAGCCGGGGGCCAATGCGCAATCGCGCTTGTCCACAACCGCTGCACCCGGGTACTGCCGCAGCAAGTCTTCATTGGGGCCGGTGCTCACGATGTGCGCGTTGGACACTGCCACCCCCGCGTTCGGCAGCGGCATCTGTTCGGCGCTGGCGATCAGAAATTGACCCAGGATCAGCGTGGTTTGCGCCATCGCCCCATCTCCTTCCCCCACTGGCGGGCCTTTCAGCCGCCCGCAATCGCCGGGAAAATGTGGACCTCGTCACCTTCCTGAAGCGTGCGGTCCAGGTCGGCCTCACCCACCACGGCCCCGTTCCAGAAGAAGCGCGTGTAGGGCGAGATTTCGCCCGTCCGCAGGAGCAGGACTTCGCCTACTCTGGGGCGGGCACGGGCAACGACGTCGCGCAGCAGGCCGCGAAGGGTCATCCCCGCAGCAACAGCAAAGGTCTCTTCGCCCCGTTGCGCCGCGTCGCGCAGGACGTTGTAGTACCGCACCCGTACGTGTATCTCTGCGCTCATCTACATGATTCCCAATCGGTCGGCGACATCCTCAAGCCCCAGTTCGCGCAGTTTGGCGCGGGTGGGGATACCGGTTTTCACGTCCCAGCCTCGCAATTGGTAGTATTCGTCCAGTAGCGGGTCCACGTCAAATGTCTGCCCTTTGGCGTGGCCGGATGGATTGGGCTCCTCCTTGAAGCGGCGCGGCAGCCGGTCATCCTTGCGGCTGATGCCGTGGAGCACGCCGTAGCACCGCTGGAGATTGTAGATGCGCTCGCCGATAGTCTTGAGCCGCTCCACAGTCATATCCATGCCGGTGGCCGTGCGGATGGCGTCGGCCATTTCCTGCCAGTAGATTTCCGCCAGGACGAACGTCCCGCCCGACTTGCAGTTGCCGGAGGAGTCAATGACCGCGCCGAAGTTCTCGCCGTCTATCACGAGCATGGGCTTGTAGCGGGTTGCCAACGGGTCCACGATTTCGGGCATATACTGGGTCCCGTAACGGCGAACGCCTTCGGACGGGTAGCCCGTCTCGTCCAGGACGGGGAAGCCTTTGAGGTGATCGGCGCCGCGCGTAGAAGTAACATGCGCCAGCCCCATGCTGCGCTGCGCGCGGCCATCCTGCGCGGCGATCTCCTGGCCCTTGACCTCCATGGCGTACTGTTCGGCACCTTTTCCGATGAGGGCGGCGGCGCGCCGCGTGCCTTCGGCGAGTAGGTTGCCAAAACCTTGTCTGTGGGCAACGTGTTGCAGCAGGTCCAGGATGGTGTTGTAGTCCCCCCATTCCAGCGCAATGCCGCCGGTGTCCGACCCTGTCAGGATGCCCTTCTCCCAGAGTTCCATGGCGAAGGCGATGGTTCGCCCTGCGGAGATGGTGTCCAGGCCCAGTTCGTCGCACATGACGTTGGCGCGAATGATAGACGCCAAGTTGTTGTTCCAAACGCCAGCGCCGAGAGAGCCCAGCGTTTCATATTCCAGGCTGTTGGTCGCGGCTCCGGCGAACTCGCCATCCCGGACGCGATAGACTTTGTCGCAGTGGATGGGGCAATTGAAACAGCCGACATCGTTGACAAAGTAGCGGTCGTGCAGGGTTTCGGCGCTGATGTCGTCGGCAAAGGGGAAACTGCCCATCTGGAAGTTCTTGGTGGGGAAGCGGCCCATACGATTCATGAGCGTTACCAGCCCCGCCGTGCCATAACGGGACACGGGTTTGTAGAACTCGTTTTGCAGGAGTTTCTTGTGCGCCTGGACAGCGATCTCGTAGAACTCACGGGGGCTGGCAATGGGCACTTTCCCGAAGCCCCGAACGGCAATGCACTTGAGGCGCTTGCTGCCCATGACAGCGCCGACGCCAGAGCGGGCGGCCGAACGATTGGGGGTCATCTGGATGCTGGCATAGCGGACGAGGTTCTCGCCCGCGGGACCGATGGTGGCGAACTTGAAGTTGTCATCCCCCAATTCCTGCTGCACCAACGCTTGGGCCTCGCTCACCGTCTTTCCCCACAGATGGCGCGCTTCGCGGAGTTGCACTCGGTCATCCTCAACGACCAGGTACACGGGCTCTGGCGCGCGACCCTCAAAGATGATCATGTCGTAGCCCGCGAATTTCAGTTCAGGCCCGAACATCCCGCCAACATTGGCATCGCCGTAGATGCCGGTCAACGGGGATTTGGCAATCACCTCCGAACGAGACGAGTTCGGCATCAGCGTGCCGCAGATGGGGCCCGTGGCAATGATTAGGCGGTTATCGGGCGAAAGCGGGTCCACGTCTCGGCCCACCTCGTCCCATAGAATTTTCGTCCCGAACCCGTTGCCGCCCAGCCACGTTTCGGCAAACGTCGCGTCCAACTCGCACACCTGGATTTCTCCGGTAGTCAGATTGACGCGCAGGTATCTGCCCGCATAGCCTTTGTATGGAAACATCTCACTCCCCCTCTATCAAGTGGGCTGCGCGCTTGAGCCTGGTGGGGCCTTCCTTGCGCCGCCTGGCGATGGTGATCTCTTCGCGCAGGAACTGGATGGCGCCCGTGGGGCACATGCGCGCGCACTCCGGATCGCCGTCGCACAGGTCGCACTTGTACGCGACGCCTCGGTCGCGGTCGTAGGCCATCGCGCCGAACGGGCACGCCTGGACGCACATTCGGCATCCGATACATTCGTTCGCATTCACCGAAACAAGGCCGGACTCCGCGTCGCGGGTGATCGCGTCCACGGGGCAGGCTTCGGCACACGCAGGGCGGGCGCACTGGACGCACGTGAACGGGATGAAGCGGCTGGGCTCGGTGTCGGTGAGGACGGTGATGCGGGACTTGGCCGGTTGGATCGCGCTCTCGTGTTTGAATGAGCAGAACACCTCGCATATCCGGCAGCCGGTACACTTAGTGGAGTCAATGTACAGTTGCATGTTCCCTCCGATCGCAGATGAGTTACGAACCGCTGGTCGTCTGAGGCCGCATCGCCCCATCGTCGGCTCCGAGCAGGACGGCTAGAACCCGTTACAGGCCCAGCCTCGCAAGCGTCTCGGGCGTTGGGATTCCATTGGCATCCCACCCGCGCAGAGCATAATAGCGGTCCAGCATTGTGTCCAGTCCAATGAGCGCGCCGGAGCGGATGGGCTTCTCGGACCGGGTCACCCATTCGTGCCCTTCCTCGTACGTATAGGCGTACAGGTCCAGCGGCTCGTGGGTAAATCGTTTCGGTAGCCTATCGTCATTGCGCGACAGCCCCAACCGGACGTTGTACATGCGTTCCAGGTTGACGATGCGCTCGCCCGCGAGGAGCAACTCGTCGGATGTGATTTCTGTACCCCAGAGGGCGCTCAGGCCCTGCGCCAGGTCCTCGGGGTACAGGCCGTAGGTCTCCGCCGTACTGAATTTGCATACGCCCAGGGCGTCGCTGACGGCGCAGTAGTGCTCCGTGAACACAATGAGGTCGGGCTTGTACGTCTCATCAGCCACGTTCATCAGCACGGGCACGATTTCGGGCGGGAACAGGCGCTGGGCAGCATCCCAAAGCCCGGCCAGGTCTATAGTGGGCAATGCGTACAGATGATCCGCGCCTCGGTTGGATGTAACATGGCCGAGGCCGAACCCCTTGGCCACGCGCGGCTCTTGCCGAGGCAGTTCCATGCCCTTGACGTGCATGGCGAACCGGTGCGCGTCGCCCCCGATCTTCTGGGCGGCTTGCCGGACGCCATCGGCGAGAAGGTCCCCGATCCCCCGACGCTCGGCAATGCGCTGGATGAGACCCAGAAGCGAGGGGATATCTCCCCACTCCAGCGACAGTTCGGAATCCGAGAGCAGCCCGTGCTGTCGGCATTCCATGGCGAATGCGATCACCACGCCAGTGGAGATGGTGTCCAGGCCAAGGTCATTGCACAGGCGGTTGGCGTACACGATGGCATTCAGGTCACTGACCCAGCACATGGGCCCCAGCGCGTCCAGGGTCTCGTATTCGGGCCCGCCGACCTCGCAGGCATAGGGCCCGGCTTCCACGCGGGAGATGCGGTCGCAGCGGATGGGGCAGGCGTAGCATCCGCGGCGCTCCACCGTGAGGCGGTTCACCGCCTCGCCATCTATGTTGCGGATAAAGGGAACCTGGGAAGTCTGATGATTGCGCGCGGGCAGGTCCCCCGATATGTTCTTGGGGGTCATAAGGACTGGCGTCCCGAATCGGATCAACCCCTGCGTTGAAGGGGCCTCGCGCAGGCGGCGGGCCGCATCCCGCGCCAGGGCAACGAACGCTTCGGGGTAGGAGCGCTTGGATTGCTCGCGCACGACGATGGCCTTCAGGCGCTTGGCCCCCATGACCGCGCCCCCGCCGCAGCGGGCAGCCGCGCGGCTGTAGTCATTGATGATTCCGGCGAACAGCACGCCGTTCTCGCCGGCAGGCCCGATGCATGCGACACGCGAGCGGGGCGCGTCCTGGAGGAGCAAGTCGTGCACCTTGTCCGTCGTGAGCCCCCACAGATGGCCGGCCGGCAAAATGTCTATGCGCCCCGGGCGTATCTCCAAGAACACCGGCTCCGACGCCTGGCCGAGGATGATGAGGGTGTCAATGCCCGCCTGGGCCAGCGCAGGGCCGAAATGCCCCCCTGAACTGGCGTAGCCGTAGATGCCGGTGAGGGGGGATTTGAACGTAACATGGTAGCGCGACCCCGTGGGCCAGGGCGTGCCCGACAGGGGCCCGATAGAGAAGATGAGAGGATTCTCGGGGGAGAGGGGAGCAGTCTCGGGCGTGGTGAGGGCGGTGAGCAAGTGGGCGGCTACCCCGCGTGCGCCCAAGAACCGGCGTTGGGTATCGGGGTCCGACGGCAGCCATTCCACGCGGCGTTGCGTGAGATCCACTGTAGCCAGCGCCATGCCGCACCTCCTCGTTGGGCACCCTGGTACAGCCACCGAAGAAACCAAAGAAAATGGCGAGTTACATCTTGACAAGCGCCGAAATTGGGTGTATAATATGTTATGATGAAACAATATTATATCCTCTTGCCCCTGTTGTCAAATCGCTTGTTGCTTCACATCAGGCACTAGGGCTACGAGACGGGACTCTACGGCTCATCGGAACCCGAACGATTAGCGTTGCTCTGCCGTGAATCGGCATGTATGTTGGCTACCGTTTGACCTGTGCGTCGCGACCGGTGATCCCGGCGCATAGAAGGAGGTGGTGCCAAACATCAGAATAGCACGAGCAAGTTGTTCGGCAAGCGGTTGGGTACCTAGCGACTAGTGTTTTTCAAGGAGGAAAACGATGTCCCGGGAGCGAAAGTGGCTTGTAGGCATCTGCATTCTGGTTGTGCTCGCAACCCTGGCGGCTTGCGGCCCCACCCCCACCCCTCAGGTCATCAAGGAAAAAGAGACCGTCGTAGTCCCCGTCAAGGAAACCGTTACCGTCAAGGAAACCGTCGTTGTCCCGCAGGAAAAGACCACCGTTACCATCGCGTACAACCAGTACTTCAACATGACGTTTGGCCCTGCGGACCCGCCGATTGTTGCCATCAAGAAGGCGGTGGAGTCGAAGTACCCCAACATCAAGGTTGAGCTGCTGGTTACCTCCACCGAGGCCAAGACCTGGCATGACATGTACACCACCTGGTTCATGGCCAAGGATCCCACTGTGGACATCCTGGGCGTTGGCGGGTACTGGACGGCAGAGTTCGCCGAGGCCGGGTGGCTTGAGCCGCTCAACGACGGCGTCGCACCTGATGTGGATCCCAAGATCACGGCGAAACTGATTCCGGCCTATCTGGAGGCCCACACGTACAAGGGCAAACTGATGGGCTTGGGCCCGTGGTGGGGCGGCATCGGCGGGCTGTACTACCGCAAGGACCTGCTGGAAAAGTACGGGTTCAAGCCTCCCCAGACCTACGACGACGTGGTTACCATCGCCAAGACGATCATGGCCAAGGAGCCCGGGATGACGGGCTGGACTTGGTCCGGCAAGAAAGACGTGGCCCTGGTGAACCGCTGGTTTGAGTACCTGTACGGCTTTGGCGGGAAGTACTTTGACGACGCGGGCAAGTGCGCGATGAACTCGCCGCAGGCTCTGGCTGCGTTGGAGTACATGGTCAACCTCATCAAGGACGGGATTTCGCCCGCCGAAGTGGCCACGTGGAAGGAAGAGGATTCCATGGTTCGCTTCGTCAGCGGCCAGGCCATCTTCCACACCGGTCGCCAGGACATGCTCTTCTGGCTGGACAACCCCGAGAAGTCCAAGGTTGTGGGCAAGTGGGGCTTCATCCCCAACCCCGCGCAGCCCGGCGGACGGCGCTCCGGCACGTATGAGGGCTGGGCCTTCGCCATCAGCAAGTTCTCCGACAGCAAGGATGCGGCTCTGAAGGTGCTGGAAGTCATGTTTGACTTCCCGGTCCAGAAGGAACTGAACCTGTCCCAGGGCCCCGTCCAGGCTCACATGGATGTGTACACCGATCCCGACGTGATCAAGAACAACCCCAACATGCCGCTGATTGAGGAGATTGCGAAGACGGCGCTGGCTCCGCTCTCCAGCCCGCAGTACCCCGAGATCGCGGACATCCTGGCCGAGGAGATCCATGCAGCAATTACCGGGCTGAAGGCGCCCAAGGCTGCTCTCACCGACGCCTGCGCTAGGATTGACCTCGCCACCGGGCATTAGTACAATCGCATAGCAAGTAGCATAGGGAGCACACTGGGCTTTGAGGTCGCGAGGCGGACCACCAGCGCCTCAAAGCCCAGTCCCCTGGGAAGAGCGTGCCCCAGAGGCACAAGCGACGTCCTAACTGGTGCGACGATGAAAATCAGACTGCGCGAGCCGACAATAGCCTTTCTGTTCCTCTTGCCAGCATTTATCGGCGTCATTGTGTTCTACTACTACCAGATCGTCCAGACCGGCATCTACAGCCTGCACAACCTGCAACACACGGCCGACTGGCAGACCCAGCCTTTCGTCTGGTTCAAGAACTACGCTACGGTATTCCGCAGCACGTATTTCTGGCAGTCCCTGCGCTTCACGGTGTACTTCACGTTCATGGCGACCGTGCTGGAACTGGCCGTGGGGCTGGGAATGGCGATGGCCACATTCTGGGTTTCGCGCTGGCTCGGCGGGATTCTGCGCGCTATCATCATCATGCCGTGGGTGATCCCGCCCATCATCAACGCCATGATCTGGCGCTGGCTGTTTCACGCGGATGTGGGGCTGTTCGGTTACATCCTGGTTTCACTTGGGCTTGTGGACAAGCCGCCCCTGTTTCTCACCGAGCCTATGCTGGCGGTGCACAGCGTGATCTTTGCCGACGTGTGGAAGAATTCGTCCATCATGGCGATCTTCCTTCTGGGCGGGCTTGCGGCCATCCCCGCCGACATCTACGATGCGGCAAAGGTGGACGGGGCCAGGTCCTGGTTCCGGTTCCGCAAGGTAACGCTGCCGATGCTCCTGCCGACCATCCTCGTGGCGCTGCTGTTCCGCGGGATTGACGCGCTGCGTACCTTTGACCTCATCTACGGTCTCACAGGTGGCGGGCCGGGAACCGTAACCGAAACCCTAAGTTCATTCGCGTACAAGTACTACTTCACCTACGGCAAGTTCGGGCTGGGTTCTGCCTACGCCATCGTCGTGTTTGCCATCATCGTTGGGCTGGCGGCGGTGTACCTCTCCAGAATCCGACGGAATATGAGGTTCAAGGAATGAGTGCAAAACTGAGCCACCGCTACCGAACTCAATACACGTACCTGATGCAGACGGTGGTTACGATTCTGATCGCCGTCTTCTGCCTGACGCCCATGTTCTACATCCTGAGCACCTCGCTGAAGCCCAGAGGCGCCGAGTACATGATCCCGCTGGAACTGTGGCCTTCAAAGCCCACGCTTCAGGCGTACCGTGCCGTCCTGGGGATTGTAGAAGAGGCCGAGTTGGCCAGCGAATCCAAGGGCAGCATGGTGCTTCCTGCCGACCAGGCCAGGATCGTCAAGAGCCTCAGTTTTGTTACGCCCCTTCGGAACAGCCTGATCGTCTCGTCCGCGGTTGCTGCGTTTAGCCTGCTCATCTCGTCGCTGTCGGCCTACGCCATTGCGCGGTTGCGGTTCAGGTACAAGATTCAGTCGCTCATCTTCCTGCAGTTGGGGGCGATGATCCCCATTGCCGTAACCATCGCGCCGACCTTTATGCTCATGCGCTCGCTGGGCTTGCTGCGGACGCTGCTGGCGATGATCATCCCCAACATCTTCTACAACGTGCCGATGTCCACGTGGCTCATCGCCTGCTACTTCGCCGAGTTGCCCTTTGACCTGGAAGACGCTGCGAAGGTGGATGGGTACAAGCCCATCCAGATATTCTGGAAGGTCATCATTCCTCTGGCGGCCCCGGGGCTGTTCTCGGCGGGCGTGTTCGCGTTTCTCGGCTCGTGGGGCGAGTTTATGCTGGCTTCTGCCGTTTCCATGGGCATCCCCGCCGTGCAGACTGTGCCGGCGGCCATGCTGAACTTCTCCGTGCAGTTCCGGTACGAGTGGACGTGGATATCGGCGGCGATCATCCTGTCGGTAGCCCTCGTGGCGTTCATGACGCTTGTCTTCCAGCGCTGGGTCATCCGTGGCCTGACCGCAGGCGCTGTGAAGTACTAATTCGGTAATCAGTCCAAGGTTGTCGTGAGGAGGCCAGATGGCTGGAGTACGCGTAGAAGGCTTGCTCAAGAAGTTCGGAAACGTTACCGCGCTGGATCACGTTTCCCTGGAGTTTGAAGATGGCCAACTGACGGTGCTTGTGGGGCCGTCGGGGTGCGGCAAGACCACGCTTCTGCGAATCATCGCCGGCTTGGAGGATGCAACGGGCGGCTCGGTTTTCATCGGCCATGAGGCGGTGAACCAGGTTCCGCCGTGGGAGCGCAACATCGCCATGGTGTTCCAGAGTTACGCCCTGTATCCGCACATGACCGTGTTTGACAATATCGCCTTCCCCCTCAGGGCGCGCAAGATATCCAAAGCGGAAGTGAAGCAGCGGGTGGAGCAGACGGCGGCGCTCCTGGGGCTTTCGGAACTGCTGCAGCGCAAGCCCCGCCAGTTGTCGGGTGGGCAGATGCAGCGCGTTGCGTTGGGACGGGCCATCGTCCGCAAACCCGAGGTGTTTCTGATGGACGAGCCGCTTTCTAACCTAGATGCCAAACTGCGGGTGGAAATGCGGGCCGAACTGAAACGCCTCCAGAAGGACCTGGGCGTTACCACCATCTACGTAACCCACGACCAGGCCGAAGCCATGACGATGGCCGACAAACTCGTCGTCATGCGAGGCGGCGTTATCCAGCAGATGGGCGAACCCGAAGAGGTATACTCGCACCCACGAAATACTTTTGTGGGCGGGTTCATCGGGAGCCCGGCCATGAACTTCATCCGGTGCAGCGTGGACTGCGCCGAGGCGGAGTTGCACGCGCCCGACTTCCAGTGCAAGGCCCCCTCGCGCTTCGTGGAGGCGCTGCGCCGCCGTGGCAAGGACAGCGTGATCCTAGGTGTTCGGCCCGAAGACCTCAAGGTGCTGGCAAGTTTTGAGGAAGGGGCGGTGCCCGCTACGGTGTACATCTCCGAGCCGATGGGCAAGGAGATGCTGCTCACGGTGGAGGTCGGAGGCGCCCTGGCGAAGGCCATCACGCCGACCAATGTGCGCCCCCGAATCGGCGAGACGGTCTGGCTGACGTTTGACGAGGCTTGTGTGCACCTTTTTGACAGCGAGACGGACGAGGCGCTTCCGACAGAATAGGCCGGTCTCCGGTCGCGGAGGGGCGTTTGGTGAGCGGGTCTGAACCGCGGGGCGCGACGGCGACGAATCGGGCCGCTCCTGGCACAATCACTTGCGCCCGCGGAGCCATCCCTTTTGGGCCTGGCTGTCCCACACTCCTGGTGAACGACCAGATGGGATACTACTACGGCCGGCCGCAAGTGCTCGCCGAGTTGCGCGAGGGCAACTTTAACAGCCTGATAGAACTGGCGAAGGCAGGACAGGCCATTGGCATCCAGGTGGTCAACGTGCAGTTGATGGAGCCGACGCTGGATGAGTTGGACCTTGTGCCCAGGGTTGTGCAAGCCTTGCATGAGGCGACGGGGTGCGCGATTGCCGTGGACTCGCGCAACCCGGAGGTGGTGGATCGCGGGCTTGCCGCCTATCCGCACAAGACACTGTGCAACTCCATCAGCGGCGAGATGCACGTGCTGGAAGCCATGCTCCCCGTCGCGGCCAAGCACCGAGCGGCCGTAACCGGCTCTCTGGTGTACGAGAAGGGCGTGCCTATGACGGTTGAGGAGAGGCTGTACGTGGGGCGGCGCATTGTCCAGGCTGCGGAAGCCCATGGCATTCCTCGCCAGGATGTGATCCTGGATGCGGTATGCTTGCCGTCCTCGGTGCAGCCCGACTCCATGCGGACAACGCTGGAGACCCTGGCGGCTTTCCACCGAGAACTCGGTGTAGCGACGCTCCTAGGGATCAGCAATGCCGGTTTCCTGATGCCCGAACCGGAGAAGATTGACCTGGCCTATCTGATCGCGGCGGTGTCCTGGGGCCTAGATGTGGCGATGGTCAACCCCTTCACGCCGCTCCTGGCCGAGGAGATTCGTGCGGTGGACTTTCTGATGGGCAAGGACCCTTATGGGAAGCGGTATCTTTCCTACTACCGTGAGCAGCGAAAACGCAGCGAGGCGGCTGCGAACAACCGGTGTCACGAGCGCCTTGCGCCCAGCGCGGAGGGCGAGAACATGATCTATGGAGGAATCTAATTATGGTACAAAGTGATGTACTGGAAAGGCTGCGAAAGGTGATTTTGGAAGAGAGCAGCGTGGAGGAAGTTGAGGATGTCGCGCGGGCTGTGATTGAGTCGGGCGTTGACATAAACGACGCAATCCATGCGGCCACGGAGGCGATCCGAGCGGTCGGCGACTGCTTTGAGGCAGGCGACATCTACCTACCCGAACTGATGATCGCGGGCCGCAAGATGGAACGTTGCATGGCCGTGCTGCGCCCGCATATCAAGGCGTCCGATAGCGGTGTTCAGGGCGGCCGCATCGTGATCGGCACGGTGTCGGGCGATATCCATGACATCGGCAAGAACCTAGTCGCAACGATGATGGCCGTGCGCGGCTTTGACATCGTAGACCTCGGCGTGAACGTGCCCCCTCTGAAGTTCGTGCATGCGGCCAAGGACGCCGGCGCGGACATCATCGCCCTGTCCAGCCTCATGACCACCTCGCTGCCCTATCAGCAAGAGGTGATTGATGTCCTCAAAGAGTTGAACATGCGCGACAGGTTCTACGTCATCGTGGGCGGGGGGCCGGTTACGCCGGAGTTCGCCAGGAGCATCGGCGCAGACGGCTGGGCTGAGAACGCGGCTGCCGCTGCCCGCCTGTGCGAGATGTTGATGGCCTCGGGTATCAAGCCGCCTGTCGCAGAGACCGTCATCCCCTAGAGCGAGAGACTGGACCACGAGCCGGCACCCAAGCGGGCGGCGCGTGGTGAAGGCATTGAGAGAGGAGCAAAGAACATGGCTTTGGATCGTGAGCGACTGATGCAAGTGCTGGATAGGGCGCACTCCGGCCCCATTTGCGAGCCCTTCAAATGGGATACCGAAGTGATCCCTCAAACCATCGCGGCGGCTCTCCGCAAGTACGATCTGATGAAGACGTGCGACCCGGACAACCCCATCAACCAGGATGATGCGCTGGCCGACCGCTTCTTCCAGGCGGGCTTTGATGTGGCCGTTGAGGTGGGCATGTTGTGCCTGGACACCCAGCGCGTCATCAAGTTCTCCCGCGAGGAAATTCAGCGCGGGATGGATTCCGCGCCCGCCGAGTTCACGCTGGGGGAAGGCAAGGAGAAAGTTGTGTTCCGCCACAGGGGGCTTGAGGATCCCTTCCCGCCGGTGTGGGTTGCGCCGCTGAGCATCGCCGTTGAGGAGCATCTGTTCATCCCCATTACGGAGGGAATTCTGCGCGAGCGGGTTGTGGATTGCCTGGAGGGGCCGTCGCTGCAAACCATTTGGGGCAGCAAACTGCGCGCGGGGTCTCCGTATGAGTTGCTGGCGGGCAAACTCCAGGCCGACCTGAACTACGAGGCCATCCGCCGCGCTGGGCGTGAAGGAATCGGCATGTACGCCGTGGGCACAGCGCCGACCCACTACGGCGTGCTGGGTGGCTACGGCATCCCAGGCGGGTACAAGCCGGAGCGGGACATCGTGCTCCTGCTCACGCCCGTGGAGATGAAAACGAGTTACGAGGTTCTGCACAAACTGTGTCAGACCTACAACTGTGGCGGCATCACCTACGGCGGCTCGTGGTCCATGATCGGCGGATACGCGGGCGGCCCCGAAGGCGCGGCGGTGTCGTGCATCGCCTGCACCTTGTTGCTCTACACGGCCTACCAGGCATCCAACGGCGCATCGTTCCCCTACGACATGAAGTACATGGGCAATTGCGGGCGCAAGGCGCAGTGGGCGCTCAGTGTCGTGTTCCAGGCCCTGAGCCGCAACACCCACATCTGCGCCAACTCGGTGCTGAACCAGACTGCGGGTCCCGCGACCAAGATGCTGCTGTACGAGTCGGCGGTCGGCATGATGAACCTCGCGGTGTCGGGGGCTACTTCGTGCACCGGCCCTCGGACGGCGGGCGGCAAGTACACGAACTTCATCACGCCGCTGGAAACGCGGTTCGCGGGCGAGGTCTTCAAGGCGTGTGCGGGGATGAGCCGCGCGAAGGCGAACGACATCGCCAACCGCCTGCTGCCGCTGTACGAGGCCAACCTGGGGATGGCCCCCAAGGGCAAGAGCTTCCCCGAGTGCTACGACGTGGAACGGCTGCAACCTACCGAGGAGTGGCAGCGCATCTACGACGAAGTCAAGGAAGAAGTGATCAAGGCGGGCATTCCGCTGAAATAGTGGTGGCGTAGATGATCGGGCAGCGTGCGGAAATCCTAACCGTAGATGTGGGGACATCCTCCGTCAAGGTCGTGCTCTACAGTGAGGATGGCCGTGTGGTCGCCAGGAGCACGCGGCGGTATTCCTACCGGTCCGAGCGGCCGGGCTGGGCCGAGGGCGACCCCGAGGCTTGGTGGGACGCCTTCCGAGACGCGCTGGGCGACCTCGGCGGGCAAGGGGTCAATCTGGCATCGGTGGAGGTCCTCTCGTTTACCGGCCAGATGCATACCGCTGTGCTGCTGGACGGCGAGGGCAAGGTCGTGCCGCCGACAATCCTGTGGCTGGACCGACGGGCCGACCGAGAGACCGAAGAACTGCAGCAAACCCTGCGCCTGCCGCCCTACCAACTCAACAGCACCTACACGCTGCCCAAACTCGTCTGGCTCTACCGCAACATGCCCGGCGTGCTCGCCAGGGTGCGCAAAATCCTGTGGCCCAAGGACTACCTACGCTTTCGGCTAACCGGTGAGGCATGCACGGACCTGACAGAAGCCGGCGGCGCGGCTTTGCTGGATTGGGAAACGCGATGCTGGGCCACGGAGCGGATGGCGCTGGCGGGGTTGACGCCGGATGTGCTCCCCACCGTGCGGCCCGCCGATGGCGATGGCGGGGCCATCTTGCCCGGCGTCGCCCGTTCACTGGGCCTGAACCCGCGTGCGCGGGTGGTCGTGGGCATGGGCGACGTGGCGGCGCTGTTTGGTGGCGCGCCCCCCATGCCGGGCCGCGTGGTTTGCTCGCTGGGCAGCTCGTCCATGGTCTTCGCCGCGCTCCGCGAGGGGCAAAGCGTCGCCGACCCGCAAGACCGTCTGTACGTCTATCCGTTCGGCCCTTATCCGCTTCTCGGGGGTGTATCGTCCACGACGGGCGCTTGCCTGGTGTGGGCGTGGGAAAAACTGTGCGCGGGATCAGACCGAAACCTGACCTTTGAGGACTGCATGCAAGCGGCGCTCCAAGTAGAACCTGGCGCCGGGGGCGTGTGCTTCATCCCGTATCTGGCCGGGGAGCGCAGCCCCTACTGGAACGACGCGATACGGGGCGGGTTCTACGGGCTACAACTGGCCCACGACTGGCGATACCTAGTCCGCGCAGTGATGGAGGGCGTGGCGCACAGCCTGCGGCATCTGCTGGACATCTACGCTGAGATCGGTGCCCCGGCTCAGGAATTGGCGCTGGCGGCCGGCGGCACCACGACCCCCGGCTGGGTCCAGATCATCGCCGATGTGTGCCAGCAGGATGTTCTGGTCTACGCGGGCGAGGAGACCGTAACCCGGGTGCTCTACGCGCTGTGCCAGTCTCATCTGGGCCGTGGGAGTTTCCAGGAGAGCCTGTTGCGCACGTTTGAGATTCCGCAAGTCGTACCGTGCCAGAGGAATCTAGCAGAGGTGTACGGAGAAGCGTATCTTCGCTACCGTGCCTTCTCGGCGTTTGCCGCGGCGCAAGCGGGGATGAAGGCATCTGGCAATCCGACGTATCGCAGCGACAACACCGTAGGACACTAGTGGAACACAGATCGGCAAAGCACGTGGAGGGCGTGATGATAGGGAAAAAGAGGCGCCTGCAGCGATTGTTGGTAGGCCCGAAGCAACGATGTCTCTTGGTGGCCCTGGACCACGCGGCATGGCTCGGCCCGGTGAAGGGGATTGACTGCCCAACTTCCATCGTGAAGAAGGTGCTGGCCGGCGGCGCGAATGCGCTCCTCATGGGGCCGGGGTTCACCCGCGCGGTGGAGGACATCCTGCACCCTTCCACCGCTGTGGTGCTGCGCGTGAGCCTGACGCCCGGCCTCGCCCCGGAGTCCACTCAAGAGGCCCCTCTGGCGACGGCCGAGACGGCCTTGCGACTGGATGCCGACGCCGTGGCGGTGTCGGTCTGGTTTGGCCGGGGCGGTGAACTGGCCGTGATGCGCTATCTGGGCGAGTTGCTGGAGCAGTGCGACCGGTTCGGGATGCCCGTCCTAGCCGAGATGATGCCCCCACCAGACAAAGCCTATGACCCGGATGCAATCGCGCACGCCGCGCGCATCGGTTTTGAGGCAGGCGCGGACATCGTCAAGACCAACTACTGCGGGCATGTGGACACCTTCCGCCAGGTTGTCAAAGCCGTACCGGTGCCCATTTTAGTCGCCGGGGGGCCGAGCAATGGCGAGGGAGATGAGGACTCGCTGCAACTGGTGCAGGACGTGGTAGAGGCCGGAGCCGCGGGAATCGCCTTCGGCCGCAGAATCTGGCAGTCGCCTCATCCGGACATCTTGGTCCGCAAGATCGGCGCCATCCTCTTCGCGTAGGAGACTTGCAACGCAGATTTTGAAAGATGGGAATGCTAGGAGCGTAGGCATGGACAAAAAGTACGTCTTTGATCGTCTGGCAGAGATTGTCGGCCCGGAGCATGTTACCGATGAGCCGTTCATTCTGCTGACCTACACGCAGGATTTTGGCACACAGCCGCCCATGTGGCCTTCCTTTGTGGTGCGTCCTGGCACTACGGAAGAAGTCGCCGAGATCCTGAAACTCGCCAACGAGTTGCGGATTCCGGTGTCGCCCAGAGGAGGCGGGTCTGCACAGGAAGGCGGATGCCAGTCCGACGGCGGCATCGTTCTGGAAACGCTGCGCATGGACAAGATTCTGGATATAGACGAGGACACCGGCACCGTAACGGTGGAAGCCGGAATCACCTTCGTCAAACTGATGGACGTCCTGGAGCAGCGGGGCTGGAAGATCGGCATCGCGCCGTCGGGCGCCATGGCGGGCACGCCAGGGGCACATATCGCCAGGCCGGGCGTGGGCTGGGGGAACATCAAGTATGTAACCCAGGGGGATCAGGTTGTGGGGCTGAAGGCAGTCCTGCCCACAGGCGACATCGTGAGCACGGGCAGCGCCGGCAACCCCAATTCGGACAGTTTCTTCCGCTACTGTCTCGGCCCCGACTTGGCCGGTCTCTTTATCGGCTCGGAGGGGGCGTATGGCGTCATCACCGAGGCCACGCTGCGGATGTACCCGTGGCCGGAGAAAATCTACCTGGAGCGATACATCGGCCACAATTTGCGCGACGCCATTGACATCTTCCGGGAAATCGCGCTGAACAACTTGGTCTGCTACATCTCCGTGCCGGTCATCAAGCCCGACATGATTCTGTTTGACGTCAACGTAGAGGGCGACGCAGTTGAGGTGGATCACCGGCTGGAGCGCATCCGAGCCATCGTGCGCAAGTATCCGGGGATTGAGTTCAAGGGACCTGAAGGGCCCAGCCGCTTCTGGGAGCGCCGCTGGTTCAACACGGGCGAGGAGTTCAAGGATGGCATCGCGGGCGCGGTCAACTACTTCCTGCCCTTTGAGAAACTGGAAGAGGCGACCTACGCCATGCGAGCGATCATGGACAGGCATGGCATCCAGAAGTACGCCCAGCAGATGTTCCCGGAGCCGATGGGGTCCGAGCATGTGAGCCTAATGTTCCACCACCCAGGGGATAAAGAGGAGTACGCGAAAATCCAGCGGGCGCTGCCGGAGATGATGGACAAGGCCCTGTCCATGGGTGGCTGCCCGTACTCCAAAGGGCGGCAGTGGGCGCCCCATCTGGAGAAACACCTGGGCAATACCGGCTACTGGCGGACTCTCAAGGCCATCAAGAAGGCGCTGGACCCGAACAACATCATGAACCCGGGCGTTGTGGGGCTATAGAGGGCTGGCGTTGGAGGAATCGTCTATGCTAGAGAAACTTCGGCATCAAATCTACCAGTGTTCGCGGTGCGGCTTCTGCCGCGTTTGGGAGTGGGAGGGGGTAGAGAATGTCTGCCCCACGTATCCGTTCACGCCCGGCTGGGAAAGCCAATACGCCCGCGGGCGCGTTCGCCTGGCGCGCGCCACGATGGAAGGTGAGGTAGAGATCACCCCTGCCATGCTGGAGCATGCATACCAGTGCACCCTGTGCCGCAACTGCGAGGAACACTGCCCGGTGGAGGTCCCGCTGGGCGAAATCTTCCACGCATGGCGCGTGGATTTGGCCGCCGCTGGGCACAACCTGCCCGTGCATCGCCAAATCGCTGAGAATGTCGCGGTGCACCACAGCCTGTACGGGCCACGCGGCGGGCGCAAGGGGGCCGAGGCATCTGAGCCGCGCAAGGTCTCGGTCCTGTACTTCCCCGGCTGCACAACCATCCGCAAGGCGCGCAGGGTGGTCAAGGCTACGGCTGACCTGCTGGGCAAACTCGGCGTAGACTACGCCGTCCTGGAGGAGGATGCGTGCTGCGGCTATCCGCTGTACGAGACCGGCATGGTGAGCCAGGCGAAAGAGGCCGCGGACTGGAGCCTAGAGCGCATCAAGCGTTACGACCCGGACATTATTCTCACAACGTGCCCATCTTGCTATCGGGTGCTGCGTTTCATCTACCCCGATGAGATGGGCATCCAGCACGGCGTAGAGGTGCTCCACGTTAGCCAGTATCTGCCAGACCTGGTGGCGGGGAAACTGGGCGAACTGGACCTGCGGGTTACGTGGCATGATCCCTGCGTGCTGGGGCGGCACCTGGGCATGTACGACGAGCCGCGCCATCTGCTGCGCCTGGTTCCGGGGCTGGAACTGGTGGAGATGTACTCCAGCCGCGAGAACGCTCAGTGCTGCGGTGCCGGTGGTGGCGTCATGGCTGCCTTTGACGCCATCTCCGGCGGCGTCGCCGAAGACCGCCTCCAGCAGGCCGTCGCGTGCGAGGCGGCGGTGATCGCTACGTCGTGCCCGGCCTGCTACGTGAACTTCCAGCGCACCATCGGCAAGGCGGGCCTGGACATGCAGGTGAAAGACCTGGTAGAAATCCTCAACGAGGCCATTCCATGACCGACGCGCAGAAGCCCGTGGAAGTGGATATCCTAATACGGAACGGCGTCGTCCTCACGCTGGACGCGAAGCGGACGGTGCTGTACGACGGCGCGGTGGCGGTGGCGGGTGGCCGCATCGTGGCGGTTGGGCCAACGGCGGATGTGGCGAGCCGCTACCGGGGCAAGAAGATTCTGGACGCCCGCCACAAGGCCGTGATGCCCGGCCTGGTGGATACCCACCATCACTTCTTGCAGAACTTCCTCAAAGGCAGCCGTGATGACTTGGCCCTTGCCGATTGGATTGACCAGGTGTCGGCGCCGAGGATTGTTCTGGCCGTGCAGGATTACCTCCGCGGCGAGTACGGCCTGGAGTATCACGCGACACGCCTGGGGTGCGTTGAGGCGCTCAAGTCCGGCATCACCTGCATCCTGAACATGGAATGGGCCACGCACCCCAGGGTTGTTGACGCCTACGAGGAAGCGGGCATCCGCGCCGTGCATACCCTCACCCTCACCGACTACGACCAGTGGAAGCGCCCCGGCATGATCCTGCCCATGGACAAGGCATTCCCGCTGGCCGAGCAACTGATCGCGCGGTGCAGGGCATCCCAGGGCGGTCGCGTTACCTTCCGCTACGGCCTTGCCTGCCCCAACTCGTGCACCACCGACCTGTTCCGAGAGGCGCGTGCGCTTGCCACACACCACCGGGTGGGGATTCACGTCCACATTGCCGAGACTCGGTTTGAATGGGACAATATCCACAACCTCTACGGGAAGACGCCGGTTCGCTATCTCTACGATATCGGCCTGCTGGGGCCGGACGTGCTGGGCGCCCACTGCATTTGGCTGTCGGACGAGGACATCCAGATTCTCAAAGAGACCGGGACGTCGGTCGCGCACAATCCAGAGTGCAACATGAAGGTGGCCGACGGCATCGCCCGAATCGCCGACATGCTGGCAGCGGGGGTGGTGGTCTCGCTGGGCACAGACAGTTGCGCCGTCAACGACAACATGGACATGTTTGAGGCGATGCGGATTGCGGCGTTCCTGCAGAAGGTTGCCAGGATGGACCCCGCCGTTGTGCCTGCGGATGAAGTGCTCGCCATGGCGACCATCGGAGGGGCCAGGGCGCTGAACCTGGAGCACGAAATCGGGTCGCTGGAGGTGGGCAAGAAGGCGGACATCATCCTCGTGGACCTGAGCCAGCCACACATGCGGCCCATCAACAACATCGCTAACAACCTCGTCTATGCGGCCAGCGCCGCCCGCGACGTGGAGACGGTCATCGTGGACGGGGCGCTGGTCGTGGAGAATCACCGGCTGCTCACGCTGGACGAGGAGGCTGTGGTCAATCAGGCCGAGGAGTACGCCTTCGCGCGGTTTGAGCAGGCGGGGCTGACCGTGCCGCCGTACCATCGCGTGCAGGGATCATTGAGCAAACAACACTAGACGTAAAAGGGGAATGCTATGAAAGTCGCGCTTCTGAACAAACCGGGTGAGTTCATCATCCAGGAGAAACCTGCTCCCAAACTGGGGCCGCAGGATGTGCTGGTGAAGGTCGCGGCATGTGGCATCTGCGGGACCGACATCGGCGTGTTTGAGGGCCAGAAGCCCAAGGGCTGGAAGATCGTCTTCCCGTTCCAGATGGGCCACGAACTTTCGGGCGTCATTGAGGCTGTCGGCTCTGACGTGCCCGACGTGCCGGGCCTGCGCCCTGGGGATCGCGTCGTGCCCGATGGCCGCGTGGTGTGCGGGCGATGCCATTACTGTCGGCTGGGTGCGTACAACCTGTGCATGAACCAGTCGTACATCGCGGGCGGATTCGCGCAGTACAGCGTGTATCCTTACAAGAACCTGGTGAGCGTTCCCGATGAGGTGCCCCTAATCGCTGCGGCATTCACGGAGCCGCTGGCGTGCTGCGTGAACGGCAACAGCAAACTAAAAGATGTTCCCCTGGGCGGTGTGGGCGTGGTCATCGGCGCAGGGCCTATCGGACTGATGCACACGCAACTGCTGCGCCACCGCGGCCTCTCCACTGTGGTCGTGGACATCCAGCCTGGGCGCTTGGAAGTGGCGAAACAGGTCGGCGCGGACGTTACCCTCAACGCCAGGGAGACGGACGTGGTCAAGGCGGTCATGGACCTGACAGGTGGCCGCGGGGCCGACGTGGTGGTGAGCGCCGCGGGCCACGACCCCTCGGTGCTGGAGCAGGCGCTGGAGATGGCCGCCAAGCGCGGGCAAATCGTGTACTTTGCCGCTGTGCTACACGATCGCATTGCTCTACCGCTGGACATCATTCACTACAGGGAACTCAATCTCGTCGGCAGCCACGACTCCACCATCGGGCAGTATGAGACGGCTCTGGCGCTGATGAAGGCGGGCATCGTCAACGTGCAGCCGCTGATTTCAGACCAATTCCCACTGGAACAGATTCAGCAGGCATTTGAGGTCGCCCGCGAGCGCAGCCGAATGAAAGTGATGGTCGTCAACCCGTAGTGGCCCTTGGGCTATCGCGGACTACACCGAGGAGGCTTTGAAGAAATGAGAATCAACCAGGTGCTGATTCAGGACACCTTCGCCGAGGCTTGGGATTTGGAAGTTACTCGCCTGTTGCTGACGGCCATCTCCGAGGAGGTGGCGCTAGAGGGTGCGCACCAGTTCGTGGGCGCTGCCGGCTCCAGCATGCTGGGCTCGCGGATCAACGGCGGCATTGAGCGGGTGGCGCTTCCCCAGGAGACCCCCGACGGGCGGCCGGGCGTCTTTGTGTCCCTCACCATGCCGCCGGACAAGCGGGAAGAGATGGTGCAGGAACTCGCCCTGCGCACCGTGCTGGCGACGCTGGTTCCGACCATCACGGTGTTTGACTCCCCCGTGCCGGAGGTCAAGGCCAAAGTGGGCGCGGACATCTACGCGCGCACGCAGCAGTGGTGGCAGGGCTACGAGAGCGAGCGGGTCATCGCGGGCCACACCATGTGCGTCGTCCCAACAACCACCGGCGAGTTCCTGTACGAGAAGGCGTTCACCATCTCCACCGAGGGCACCGATGGCCATATCGTGTGCTATGCCGACAACGCAGCTTCGGCGGTCCTGGCCATCCAGGCTGCCAAGGTCGCACTTCGGGGTGTGGACGGCGTGTCGCCGATGGGCTACGGGCTGGAGCAGGTCTTCCGCGAACTGGACTACGTGCCCGCGCTCCGGGGCAAGATTGAGAAGAGCAGGGTGCCGGAGGGGACCGTCTCCATCCTCAATCTGCTGATGTTCGGCGCGACGTCGGGGCTGATGCGGCAGGCGATGAAGGTGGCCATTGAGGCGGCGGCCCAGGTTCCCGGCGTGCGAGAAATCGGAGCCATGAACTTCGGCGGCGAATTCGGCAAGCATCAGTACCACCTGCACCAGTTGCTGGCAGGCCGCTAGACGGCTGGCGGGAGGTGATGCGTGGCACGCAAAGGCGTCGTCCGCAAAATCGCATTTTTGGAGATGCTCGCCGACAGCGAAATTGAGCGGCTGCACGAGGCGACGCTCAACGTGCTGTGGCAGACGGGCGTGCGGTTTGAGAGCGAGTGGGCGCTGGAGTTCCTGGGCAGCAACGGTTGCAAGGTTGACAGGGACACGCACAGGGTTCACTTCCCCCGCGATGTGGTGGAGACATGCCTGGCGCGAGCGCCGCGCTCCTTTGTCGTGAAGGCTCCGAAGCCCGAGAACGACCTCGTGCTCGGCGGCGAGGGCATCTACTTCACCCACTCGTCTGGCATGGAGACGGTGGACCTGAAGACGTTTGAGCCGCGCAAGGCCACCCTGAAAGAGTACGTGGACTGCGTGCGCGTGCTGGACGCGTTGGAGACGGTGGATTTACTGGGCGCGTATCCGTTCTTCGGCTACGAGGGAGTCTCCCCGGCGATGGCCATCCCCGAGGGCGTGGCCCTCAAGATGCAGTACTCCGGAAAGCACCAGATGGAAGGATGCTCCAACGATAACGAGATTTTCACCATCCAGATGGCGCAGGCGACCGGACAGGAGATCACGGGCATCGTGGGCTACTCGGCCCCGCTCATGTGGGGCAGGGAGGCGATTGACGGCGCTCGCCGCATTGTGGAGGCGGGTTTCCATCTGACCACCGTGGATGGGTGTGTCCGTGGTGGGAGTGCGCCCGTTACCATTGCGGGCGAGATCGTGGTCTCCAATGCGGCGCACCTGTCCATGATCGTGCTCACCCAATTGCTTCGTCCTGGCCACAGAATCTCCGTTGGGCACTTCTCGCTGCCCATGAACATGAGCACGGGAGCACCTGCATTCGGACAGATAGATTCCTCTATCAGTAACGTGATCTTCAATCAAGTGTGGCGCTGGTACGGGATACCCTTCTCCAACGGCAGCCCTGGGTATGTGAACTCCAAGGTCATGGATTTCCAGGCGGGATGCGAGAAGACGATGGCGGCGATACTCGCGGCCCTGTCGGGCGCAGGATTCATCCTGCTGCACCTGGGCGTGTCGGGCGAGATCACCGCCCACCCGATCCAAGCGATCCTGGATGAGGACGTGGCCGGCATGATCGGCCGCTTCCTGGCCGGCGAGGAGGTCAGCGAGGATGCGATTGCGCTGGACCTCATCGCGGAGGTCGGGCCGCTGCCTGGGCATTACATGGACAAGCGGCATACGATCAAATGGTGGCGCAAGGAGCAGTATGTGCCCAAAGCCGCCGACAGGCTGAGTTATTCGCAGTGGCTGTCGGGTGAGCGCAAGGTGGCTGTGGACTACGCCAGGGAACGCATGGACGCCCTTCTGTCCGGCGAGCCTCAAACCCTGCTCACCGACGCCCAGGAGGAGGACTTGCGCAGGATTCTGGCGGAAGCCCGCGCGTTCTTTGCCAAGCGCGAGGGCTGATTGGCACTTTCGGGAATCAACATCACTCTATGCTCGCGAGGTGGAACGATGCGTTACCGTGTACTCGGAAAAACGGGATACAAGGTTTCGGAGATTTCCTACGGTGCCTGGGGCATCGCAGGCGACTGGTGGAAGGATTGCACTGAAGACAGCGCTCTGTGTGCGATGAACCTCGCCATTGATCACGGCGTGAACTTCATTGATACGGCGCTGGGCTATGGCGGCGGCTACAGCGAGCAACTGGTGGGCAAAGTCGTCCGCAGCCGATCAGAGCGCGTGTACGTCGCGACGAAGATGCCGCCCAAGAACTACGGCTTCCCTGCCAAGCCCGGCACGCCCTTGAAGGAAGCGTTCCCCAAAGAATGGATTGTGGAGTGCACCGAGAAGAGCCTGAAGAACCTGGGACTTGAACGCATTGACCTGCAGCAGTTCCACGTCTGGCTGGATGAGTGGGCCGACCAGGACGAGTGGAAAGAGGCGATACTCCAACTCAAACAGCAGGGCAAAATCGGTGCGGTGGGGTTGTCGCTGAACTTCCCGCTGCTGCCGGACTACGGGGCGCTGGCAATCCAGACCGGGCTTATTGACACCTGCATGGTGGTGTACAACATCTACGAGCAGGTGCCCAAGGAAGGATTGTTCCCGCTGGCGTTGGAGAAGAACGTGGGCATCATCGTGCGCTGCCCGCTGGACGAGGGCGCGCTGACCGGCAAGATCACGCCGGATACGCAGTTCCCCGAAGGGGACTGGCGGTGTTCGTACTTCAGGGGCGACCGCAAGCGGGAAGTCTATGAGCGGGCGCAGGCGCTCCAATGGCTCATCCACGGCGATGTGGAATCGCTGGCAGAGGCGGCCCTGCGCTTCTGCCTGAGCCACAAGGCGGTCTCCACCGTGGTGGTCGGAATGCGGAAGCCGGAGAATATCCTGGCGAACGTAAGGGCGTCCGACAAGGGGCCGCTGCCGCCTGAGGATTTGGTGCGTCTGAAGGAACACGCCTGGCCTCATGACTTCTGGGTCTAGGGCGTCTTTCGGCCTATCAGATCAACGCGCGGACGTGCCTGTGTAGGCTCACCGGTAACTGTGGTATGCCGCTGGGGGGCCTTGCTCGGGGCGTCTCCCGAGCACCAAACCTGGCAAGAGTATGTTGACCGAACGTCCTAGACTTGTCATGACATGTGATTCGTGTTATAGTGGGTGCGATCAATCTTGCAAGGAGGGCGAAGGGCCGTGCTGGATCGCAGTTCACCGGTTCCCTTGTACTACCAACTGAGTGAGATTCTCATGGCTCGCATCGCGGCGGGGGATTTCAAACCGGGCGACCTGATACCGACGGAACGCGAGTTGATGGAGATGTATGCGGTCAGCCGCATCACGGTGCGCGCGGCTGTTGACGAACTGGTGAAGCGGGGGTTCGTACGGCGTGAGCAGGGGCGCGGCACATTTGTGGCCTCACCCAGAGTCCAGCGCGGCGGCCCGACGCTGACCAGTTTCACCGAGGATATCGTGTCGCGTGGGTTCAGGCCGGGGTCTCGCCTGCTAGCGCTGAAGCACGAGCCGGCCACGGGACGCATCGCGAGCGAACTCCGGGTGCCCGAGGGGACGCTGGTGTGGTTTGTAGAGCGGCTTCGCCTGGCGGACGACGCGCCCATTGCGCTGAATCTATCCTATCTTAACCTTCCGCCCTATGTAACGCTGACCCAGGCGGAATTGGAATCCGAGGTGTCGCTGTGGAACTTGCTGCGCTCCAAGGGTATCCGCATGGCCCAGGCCGACAAGAGCATTGAGGCGATTCCCGCCGACGAATGGGAGGCCAGTCTGCTGGGCGTGCGCAAGAACGCGCCGCTCCTGCTGATTGAAGGCGTGGTCTGGGATGCGAACGGCGGGGCAGTGGAGTTTCACCGCATCATCGCGCGAGCGGATCGCTACAAGTACTACGTGCACGCCGAGCGCCTAGAATGACGGGCAGCCGCAACAGGGAAGCCGCCTGACTTCCCACGATACGCACGGCCACCGCACAGAACCGCGAGTCTCCTCGCGGTTCTTGCTTTGTGCACTCTGCAACCGCCCGGCGATCCTTTGCCCGGTTGGGTTGCTTGGTCCCATTCTTCTCATGGCCTAATGTCCCTTCTGCCCCTCGGGGCTTGGTGTGTTGATCACAACCATTGTATTTCAAGCCGCCTCTTTCAGGAGTGTACGGACATTGCCCTCGCGTAGCGGCAGCAGAAGCTACGCCACAGGCATATCGCCTGTACTCTTGCACGCACGGCGGTACGAGGCAGCCCTAGCCCTGTTACGGTGGCGGGTTGCGTGAACTGGAAGGGCTCGGCGCTTGGAGGGTTGGCGTTGCACTCGGCGTGACAGTTGTGGGGTTTGATACACACGCACGCCACTGCCTTTCCAGAGTAGCGCGTTCAGGCATATGTTCACAACAGCCGAAATCACGATCATGGCCGCGAATGCCGCGACCAACCACCGCCGCGGAACCTTGGCCCGAGCCCCCGTGGTGGGAGGCGCCGTCGGAGTGCTCCTGACCAAGGATACTCTACCCTCAAGAACACCAATCCGTCCTTCCAATTCTAGTAGGCGCTGCTTCAATACAGGGAACCTTCGGTCGGCATCACCGAGTCTCTTCGCGCTCTCGCCGAGACGATTCATGTCCATCCGCAACGCCCCTAACTGGCCCTCAAGGTCCTCGTGCCGTTTATCGGTCTCGCCAAGTTTGCGAGTAAGCATGCCTTCCGCCTGGCACACACGCCTCTGGATTTCGCCGGCGGTCAGATTGACCCGCGGGTATCTGCCCGCATAGCCTTTGCCTGGAAACACCTCCCTCCCCCTCCATCAGTTAGATACCCACTGCCCTGGCGCGACCTTGACAGAACCTTTGCCCTGCATATAATACCCACTGACCGAGCACACGCCGCATCGCACCTCCAGAACTTTTCAGAAAGGGCTTTTGACTGCCATGACCCTCACGCCACCAAACGCCATGACCATGAGCCGCCGGAAGACGCTTCGGCTGCAACTGCCGATCCTGGCAGTGCTCCTCTTTACCCTGTTCCTGATCCTGTTTCTCGCTGATCGCACGCTCCAGGCCGATCCGTCCGAGTGGCTTCAATCCGCGCGAAATCTCGTGCAAAGTGGTGACACCGGTCTCCAGCACCGCAATATCCTATTCAGTTACATTCTGGCTGTCCCATTGTTCCTGGGCCTTGATCCGGTTTTGTTCGGTCTCGTTGTGTCTGGCATCTCTCTGCTCGGTTCGGTCTATCTGTTGTACCGGATCAACCTGAAGCACGCCTCGCCCGCGTTGGCGGCCTTCGTAAGCCTCCTGTTCGCGATATCCTACGCGCCCCTGCGGTACGGCACGCAGGTCTTTACCGATATCCCGGCCCTGGCGCTCACGATAGGGATGGTATACTTCCAGTTCCGCTTCCTGGATGAGCGGAAGCCGCTGGACCTGGTCTTGTCTTATTTCTTCGCGTCGGCTACGGTCAGCATGCGCTATGCGAGCGCATTCTTCCTGTTCGCGTTCCTGTATTTCGCATGGATCACCCGCCGCGACTGGAAGTGGCACGCGCTAGGGGTCCTGGCTGCCGTTGTACCCTACATTCCGCAGTTGATCTACAACGTGAGACACCTGGGCGGGCCTTTCGCCATCAGTTATGCCTCCGCGGAGCCCATCTTCGGCCTCCAGTATTTCTTTAAGGACGAGCAGGCTGGGCGACAATACGTGTTGTTGCACTATCTGCGCTTCCTGCTGCTAGACTTTCGCCTATTTTTCGCCCTACTTACGCCGGTGAGTCTGCTCGGCGCGGTGGTCTCGTTCAAGCGAATACCCCGAGTCAAGGCGGTCTATCTGCTCCTGTTTTTCTTATCCGTCGTCCTACTACTGTCCTTCTATGCCTACTTCTCCAACCGCTATGTCATGGTTGCGCTGATTCCCTGTTTCATCTGGCTAGCGGTTGGGCTTGCTGAGATTCAGCACTGGGTGCAGGAGCGCAAACGGCTCTGGCGCATCGCGTGGGTTCTGGCGCTGGTAGCCCTGGCGTATGGGATGTTTGAGATCAGTTTCCAAGTGATCCAGAGTTCCCGCGCCGTGCACGAGGCCAGGGATGCCGCCTACTCCGACCTCCATCAGTTCGTCCGGGATGGGGATGTCGTCATCACGCTTTCAAGCCAGGTGAACTCGGTGCTGCGACGGTCCTCCCGGCAGATAGAGGTGCTGGGACCCGATGCTATCACGCCGGAGTTGCTGCAACAATACGAGGGCCGGAATGTGTACGTGCTCTGGACGCCCCAGAGGCTTACTTCAGAGGGGACCAATTGGAGTCTGACGATAGACGCCGTGCGAAGCCGCCTGGAGCCTATCCACACTGTGCGGTCCAAACCGGTTGTGGAACTCCTCTTGTACCGTGCCCTGCGGCTGTTTGGCAAGGAAGATTCCATCCCTACCGAGGAGTGGATCATCTACCGTGTCGTTCGCTGATCCGCCGCCCAAATCCCTCCGAGATCGGCTTCCTCCGCGAAGATGAGGGATCATGCCATGATGGGTGATAAGGATGCAATCTAGAGGCTTCTCATGTCGCAGACTCTACGGCTCCGCAGTCGCATACTCTGGTCTGGCGGCGTTGCAGCGCGCGCGGCAGCGTCATCGGATCGTCATTCTCGCGTACCACGACATTGATGCGCCGACGTTCAAGCGACATCTGGAGTTTCTCGCGCGCACCTACAACATCGTGTCGCTGACAGAGGCTGTCGCTGCCATCGGGCATGGAGAGGCACTTCCGGAACGCGCACTTGTCCTGACCTTTGACGACGGGTTCAGGTCATTCTACACCACCGTGTATCCGTCCCTCCGCCAATTCCAGGCTCCGGCGACCGTCTTCCTCATCACGGGCTACGTCGGCAGCGATGACATCCCGTGGTTCGGCTGGATAGACCTGGCTTCCAGGAAAAGGGCGGACATCGCGGACGTTCTGCCAAACTTCTTGCGCGGCGTGGAGTGGCTGTCGCTCCGGCGGTCATTGATGGCGTATCTCAAGACCGTGCCGGATGAAGAGCGCCGATCTCTCACTGAAAAGATCACCCTGAGGATAGAAGCATCCGATGAAGAGAAGGATCGCTATCGTCTGTTGACGTGGAATCAGGTGCGCGAGATGGAGCGTTCTGGCCTGGTATCCTTTGGCGGTCATACGCGCACTCACCCCATCCTGTCGCGTGTGGGGCTAGACACGGCGAGGCAGGAGATCGCGGATTGCGCCGCAGACCTGGAGCGCGAAATCGGGCCGGCACCCAGGCATTTCGCGTACCCCAATGGCGGACCGGCCGATTTCAACGAACAGGTCAAAGGCATGGTGCAAGAGGCAGGTTTCGCCTCGGCGGTTACCTCCATCAGGGGAACAAACGGGCCCGGCGATGACCTCTTCGCTTTGCGACGGATCACCGTGGACGGCACCTTGAGCGTAGGCGAGGTGGCAGCCAAGGCTAGCGGTCTATGGTTCCAACTCGGACAAGGTGGTATGTATATGTAAGCGGCCGCACGCTCATCCACCCCCAGGCGGACAAATGACAGGCGGGCAAGAGTCGGCGAAGCGCCTACAGCGTGAACTCGCCCCGCAGCCCGCCCTGGCTATGGGGGGCAATCCACACGTGGAAGTTCCCCGGCTCCACACCCCGCGTGCCGTCGGCGCGCGTGAACGCGAGCATGTCCTCGGTGATGGTGAACGTAACCTTGCGGGTCTCCCCCGGGCGCAAATCCACCGCCTGAAAATCCTTCAACTCCCGCACCGGTCGGGTGAGCGATCCGACCAGGTCGCGCACGTAGAGTTGCACCACCTCGCGACCGGCGCGTGGGCCCGTGTTCGTGATGTCCGCGCTCACCGTGATTCGGTTGCGCAACGTGGCATCGCTGACGCGCAGGTTGTCATATCGGAACGTGGTGTAGGTAAGCCCGTACCCGAACGGGTACAGCGGGCCGGACGGCAGGTCTATGTACCGGGTTCGGAATGCGCCGTCGGCCACGATGGGCCGGCCCGAGTTCTTGTGGTTGTAGTAGATGGGCACCTGGCCGGTTGCGCGCGGGAAGGTGATGGGCAGCCGCCCGCTCGGGGCCTCGTATCCGAACAGGATTTCGGCCAGCGCCCCGCCGCCCTCTATCCCGGGATGCCAGGCGTAGAGCAGGGCGTGCACCTGCGAGACCTGGCGGGTGAGCGCCAGCGGGCGCCCCGCGAAGACCACCAGCACCGTCGGTTTGCCCAGGGCCGCCATGGCCTCAACGAATTCAGCCTGGCCTGGCGGGAGCGTCAAGTCGCTGACGTTGGCATTCTCGCCCGAGCGGCTGGGGTGCTCGCCCAAGACCAGGACGACGGCGCGGGGCGTGTAGGCCACCGTGCCCCCCGCGCGAAGCACGCGGCGGAACAGGTCTATCTCCTCGCCC
>JARYMK010000199.1 GCA_029907165.1 Anaerolineae bacterium | reverse complement strand
GGCCTGCCGCGCACCCGCCGATTCAGCGAGTACTTCATCCCGACCGTGCTGGATATGCCGCGGGAGTTGGTTTCGCTGGCGGTCGAGGTGGAGGATCCGACGGGGCCCTTCGGCGCAAAGGGGCTGGGCGAAACGCCGACCCTGCCCACCGCCGCCGCCATCGCCAACGCGATACACGACGCGACAGGCGTCTGGCTGAAGCGCATACCCGCGACGAGCGAGATGGTCTGGCGCGCGCTCCACGGCAAAGGCTAGTGCTCTACTGCAGGGATTCTTGATGGTGCATCATTGCGAGGGCGCGCAGCGCCCGAAGCAATCCCCAGGGCGTGGGATTGCTTCGCTTCGCTCGCAATGACCACAGGCGTGGGATTGCTTCGCTTCGCCCGCAATGACAACAGGCGTGGGATTGCTTCGCTTCGCTCGCAATGACAGGATGATCCTTCACTCGGCATGAACTCTGTGGCCCTTGCCATTCCCCCGTGTCAAGTCAAATGATCGTGTTGCCGAGCGCGAATTGACAGCGCGCCCAAAGTCGGGTACCCTACACGCCGGAGGCGCTTTCGGGGGAAAAGCCATGGTGCAGTCGGTTTCGCCAGGGACCATGCTCGGCAACCGATACAAGGTCCTGGAACTCATCGCCCAGGGCGGAATGGGCGCGGTGTACAAGTGCAGCGACACCCGCCTGGCCGGCCGCCTCTGCGCCGTGAAGGAAACGCGAATTGACCCCACGCTGTCCCCGGCGCAACTGAAGCAGATGCAGGAGCAGTTCAAGCGCGAAGCGACCACGCTGGCGACCCTGGACCACCCGAACCTCCCGAAGGTCTCCGACTACTTCTCCAGCGGTGGGCGGCACTATCTCGTCATGGACTACGTAGCGGGCCAGGATTTGCTCTCTCTGCTCAAGAGCCGGCCCGCAGGGCAGCCCGGCATGCCCGTGGAGCAAGTGCTGGCGTGGGCAGATCAACTCTGCGCCGCCCTGCACTATCTCCACACCCAGGACCCGCCCATCCTGCATCGCGACATCAAGCCGGCCAACATCAAGCTGGCGGATTCGGGCCTTGTCAAGTTGGTGGATTTCGGGCTGGTAAAGTGGATGGCCCCGGACGACAATTCCACCATCACGGTCATTCAGGGATTGGGGACGCTGGCGTACACGCCACTGGAGCAATACGGGGGCGATACCGGCCACACGGACCCGCGCACGGATATCTATGCCCTAGGCGCGACCCTGTACCACCTGCTGACGGGCCAGCCACCCGTGTCGGCCAAGGAGCGATTTCTTAGGCCCGACCGTTTCGTGCCGCCCCAGCAGATCGTGCCCGATCTCCCGCCTCACGTCGCGGAGGCAATCCTGCGCGCGATGGCCATGCACCCGCAGGACCGCCCATCCAGCGTCAAGGAGTTCCAGGACATGCTCCACGGCGAGGATGCCCCTGGGTCAACCGGCGCAGGCGGGGCCGTCTCAGCAACGTGGACGGGCCTGCTCCGCCAGGACCTGCCGCTGGTCATCCTGGCTGGGCTACTGCTCCTGGCGTCGCTGCTGGTGTCCCTGGGGTTGTGAGGCCGCGCCGCCCGTGATGCGCCTGAGGTAGCGCGCGGCCCGTGCGATTGCCCGCGGCCAAGCCCAGCCCACGAGCCCCGTGAGGGTGCACAGCAGGTACGAGAGGATCGCCGGTTGCCAGCGCCAGGGAATGGTCTTCTGCACACTCTCCAGCAAGACGGTGCGCCCCAGAGCCAGCCCTAGCAGTCCGTAGGCCAGATAACCCGCCAGCCCCGCGCAGAATGCGAACAGCGCCGTCTCGGCCGCAAGCGACTTGCCCGCCCGCGGATAGGCCAGCGCCCCCAGCGCGACAGACAGTCCGAGCACACCCGCGACGCTCAGCACAAAAGCCCCGAAATCCAGCGGTCGCGAAGGCGCCGAGGGTGGGGCACCCTCTCCCGGGAATACCGCCGCGGGCGTCGGTTGCGGCGTGGCCGTCGGCGCCGGCGTGGGCACCATGGTGGAAATTACCGCCGGTTGATCGCCGCGCACCGCAACCACCAACTTAGCCGAGCGCACCGCCTGGCCTGCTGCCACACTGACTTCCACCGTGCCCTGGCGCTCCAGCCTCAGCCGCACAGTGGCTTTGCCGTTCGTTGTAGCGCCCGCCTCTTGCCAGGTCAGGCGGGACTCCACATCAGAGAACAGGAAAGTAACGGGAGTTCCATCGGGGACGATGTTCCCATTCCGATCCAGAATCGCGCCCGTGGTGAGCACGAGTTCATCGCCCAGGCCCAGGCTCACCTGGCCGCCCTCCTCACCCGTCTGGCCAACGGGTTCCAGGTATAGCATCTGCTCCGGAGCCGGTTGCAGCCGCTCGGCGAGCCGATATTGCACGGCGGGGACTGAGACGGGTGGCTTGCCCGCGGGCGCGATTCCACCGAACAGGGCCCGCAGCCCCGCCTCAATCGCCGGCTCCGTAGGGCTGTACAGGGCATAGTAGGCGCTCACCTTCGCCACGTCGGTGGAATCCAGGTAGTAGGGCGCGCCCAGGGCGAACACCACAACCCGCTTGTCGCGCAGCAGCGACGGCTTCTCCCGAAGCAGCGTCGTGAGCGGGTGCGCGGCACCCCCGCCGAACGTCTGGCCGCCCTCCATCAGAAACAGCACCCAGTTCGCCTCGCCCAGCGCCTCTTGCAGGCGCGTTGCTTCCTCCGCCGCGCTGCCCGCCAGCAACCCCGCCAGGTCGGCAACCGTGAAGGTTTGCACGCGGGCCATATCCACATGACCGCTGCCCTCCTGCCCGTAAAGGCGCTGGAGCAGGCGCAGCGTGGTACCCGGCGTCGGCCGCTGGACGGGCTCGCACACCGCGCATGGGGCAAAAGCGGCCACATCCTCCACGATGACGAGGCGGTCGGCCACCGACGGCGGGGCTGGCATCTTCGCCGCCAGTTCCTCCGGGCGCGGGTACAGCAACGTTACGGCCCGGCCTGCGATCTCCGACACTTCCTGCGCCCAATCTTCCTCACCCTGAGGCCAGGGGACACCCGGCGCTACCGCGTCCACCGAGAAGCGCGGATACAATCTCAACTTCGCCGCCAGAATCCGCCGCACGCTGGCATCCACCCGGCTCCGGAACGCGGCGTCCGACTGGTACTTCGCTTGGAAGAAATCCAGCGTCTCGCGCACTCTGGCGAAATGCCCCGCCCAGTCGTCCGCCTTTGGTCCGACCGAATCCAGCATGAGCACGTCGTTGCCGGCCAGGAACGCATCATACGCCGCCCGCTTCGCCTGGAAACCCTCAGACTTCGGGTCGTAGTACTGTCGGACCGAGCGCGCTCCCAGAGAATCGCTCACCAGCAAGCCCCCCGCCTCGCGCCACGATGCCACCTGCGGCAGCGACAGGAAGTAGTAGAGCGCCTGGGGGTCCAGGCTCGTCGGGCGCACCATCAGGGTTCCCGCGCTGATGCTATGGAACTGGATATGCGTCGTCAGGATACCGTCCACGGCGTCATCGGCCTCGGGCGACTCCTGACGCACGAGAGCGGTGAAAGGGAAGAGGTCAGAAGCAAGCCGATTTTCCAGCGAGTCCTGGACAACGGGTATCTCGCCGTACACATCCCTGTCGGCCGCGCCCAGTCCAGGGAAATGCGTGGCGATGCTCAAGACGTGGCTTTCGGAGCCGCTGTGCACCCCGCGCAGGTAAGCCCTGCCCAGCCGCGCAACCCAATACGGCGACTCGCCGAAGGTATTCACGCCCAAGTCGCCTGCCAGTCCCGCCCGCGCCGGGTTGGCCACATCCAGCGCAGGCCCCAGGAGGACATTGACGCCCAGGGCGCGAAGTTGGCGGCCCGCCAGTTGCCCCGCCTTTTCGGCGGCATTCTCACTCCATGTAGCGCCCAAAGCCATAGGACTCAACGGAGGGGCGAATCCGGCTTCAGTGCCAACGAGGCTCAGGTCCGAAGCGTCAACGGCGACGAAAAGTGGGATGGCGACATGCTCCACTGCGGCGGGTGTGGGAGTTGTTCCCGCGGAGTTAGGCGCGGGCGTTGTCGTCGGCGCCCCTCGGGGCACGCTCCCCGCCGAACCCGCCAGAGCGGCGGATTGTAGAGCGATAACGAAATCACGCAAGGATGAGGTGCTTTCGGGTGAGGATGGTATGTTCCCATTCCGCGCCGCCAGCACCACGCCACCGATGCGGTAACCCTGCACCAAATCCAGAATCTCGGCTTCGTGGTCGGGCGAAAACCCCACCACAAACAACTGCCCCACCCGCTCGGCCGGCGTCATGCGGGCCAGGAGCGAATCCACATCAGCGGTCGGCCCCTGTCCGCCGACGAACACCGGCAAGGCCGCGCCCACGAGCGCCAGGCACAACGAGATTGCAAGCGCAAGGCTGCGGGTTCTGCAACGCATGATTCTCGCACCATCCTTCGCGGGTGAGTATACCCGACGACGCCCGCTCGGTCAACCGGTGCGATACGCCAACGCGGAAAAACGAAGGGCGGGGCCTCGTAGCCCCGCCCTTTGCGCAAAAGGAGGTAGGAGGAGAGATGAAAACGGCCACTGGCGCCGCCTCCACGCACGAAAAACCGTTGCCCACGCGACGGAGCAACGGCAACGAACTCCGGCCCACGTCTTCGTGGCCCATTCCATTTTGTGCATTATATCACGATCTTGTTGGGTTGTCAAATTCGTGTACTCGTTCAGTACCTTAGTGACACATCCTCCTTTCCCAGGATTCCATTGTGCACGAGGTACTGGAGTGGCGT
>JARYMK010000198.1 GCA_029907165.1 Anaerolineae bacterium | reverse complement strand
ACGCCACTCCAGTACCTCGTGCACAATGGAATCCTGGGAAAGGAGGATGTGTCACTAAGGTACTGAACGAGTACATACGTTTGCCCGATGCGCGCAATTCTGCTACACTGGCCGCGAACAATTTCCTTTTGGGAGGGATGCCATGCCGACCATACCCAGCACGCTGCTGAAGAAGTTGTACGTGAGAGGCAGCCTGAAGAACACGGAGAACGGGTTTGAGTTCGCGCTGAAGAATACGCTGGCCCCGGGCACTATCGTGGGAATTCGCACCCTAGTGGTGGACGGCGAGAAGGTGGACGGCGCGCAGGTGGAGGTGGCGTTCGGCGGCAAGACCTGGTCCCTGGATCAGATTTCGGTTCAGAACCCGCTGGACTTCGCCGTGAACCTGGTGGTAACGGTGCGGGTCAAGGGCGCGCGCCTGGCCGCCGGCTCGCATCGGATTCTGATTGTGCCCAACACCAAAGAAGTGGGCGAACTGGACATAGAGATCGCCGACGAGGTGGCGTGAGGGCGGCCCGGCGCTGAAGCACCGGGCTGAAGGGGCGAAGCCCTGCGAGATGGCGTTGGCGCGGCGGAGATGCACGCGCGACGCACCTCCAAGGCGCGTCGCACATATGCCGCTCACCCCGACCCTTTCCAGGGGCGAGGGGCTGGCCCTTGCATTCTACCCGTGCGGCTGGAAGTTCGGGTTGAAGAACATCTCGCGGAACGTCTTGTCCGGCCCGCTGAGGTACTTCAGATACCACATCTTAGCCTTCTCGTAGCGGGTCTTGTAGAACGAGAACAGTTGGTAGAACTCCACGAAGAAGATGTCCGCCAGGCGCGAATCCTGGAGGATGAGCATGTTCTCGTCGTTCTCGCGTCCGGCGGCGTCGGTGAAGTTGCGCGAGCCGGCGATGACCGCCGCGCCCACTGCCCCCACGTCCAGCACGAAGAACTTGTGGTGCACCACGTAGTCGGCGTTCACGCGCACGTCGGTGATGTGGAACGGGACAAGCCCCGGGTTGAGGCTCCCCTCTAGAATCTCGCCCTTGTGCCACATGGTGAAGTGGTGCTCGGAGTACTGGCTGCCCGCGCCCTCGTTGTCGCTGATGCCGCTCACCACCACGCCCTCGCCCATGCGCTGCCGCACCGCCTCGCCCACGGCGTCGTCGGTGAAGTAGAAGGCGGCGAAGTGGATGCTGTTCCGCACACCCCTCACGCACGCCACTAAGCGGTTGGTGTCGTGGGTAACCTGGCGCGAAGGGTTGTTGATGGCCGGTTCCAGTGGCGACGGCGAGAACAGAACCTCCACCACCATCGGCGACTCGCCTGGGAAGTGGGCCGGCACCAGCACCGTGCGGGACAGGTCGGCGTAGTCCTGCCAGAACTTCGCACTGTCGCGCCCGCGCAGTTTGGACTTGGCGCGGTCAAACTCAAACCCATCGCTGCCCCACAGTTGGTTGAACTGCTCCAGGTACACCTGCGCTACCTCGGGCGCGCGGATGATGAGCAGGGTGTTGTTCTGGCGCTCGGTGGCGTTGTCGGTCAGGTTGTACGAGCCGGTGGCAACGGCCAGGGGATTGCCGCCCGCGTTGCAGATGACGGCGAACTTGTTGTGCGACTGCCAAGCCCCCGCGAACCCCGCAGAACGGTCCGACTCCACGCGGATGTTGGGGTGCTGCTCCAGCGGCTTGTAGAACACGTCGTAGTACTTGGTGCGGTTGATAAGGAAGGCCAGGAGCGCCGCGCGGTAGGACCGCAGGGCTTCCAGCGCCTCGGCGTCGGCCTGGAAGGCGGGCAGGAGCACCGCGTTCGCCACAGCCTGCAGCCCCTGCGCGCTCAGGGAGTCCACCAGGTGCTGCAACTCCAGGTGGGTTACGGGCAGGTCGCCAGGGAGGGGCAGGGCGGGGAGTTGCATGTGGTCGGCGAAGTCCTCCCACAGTTCGGGGCGGGCCTTGTCCTTCAGTTTGCGCGGCTTGGGCACCCACGAGACTTTCTTGCTGTAGTACTCGCTGTCGGTGAGGAAGCGGATTTTCACCCCGCGGTTGGCGGCGCGCAGGAAGGCGTCGCGGATGTTGGCGCGGTTGCACTGGTAGAAGTGGGCGCTGATGGAGCCTCCCGCAGGGGCCGAGTCAATGAAGTCCACAAAGTGGCGGTCTATGCCGTTGGTGGGGTCCCACCCGGGGATGCCGGTGTCAATGGCTTTCGTGAAGTGGACGGAGATGGTGCGGTTGGCGTTGGAATGGGTGGTTACCTGCGTCTCGGCGCGGAGGAACGGCGCGGCGTCGGCGAAATCCGCGTATTCGGAGGGCTTGAACCGCTTGCCGGTCTTGTAGCGGGCGAGAATCTCGTAAGTGTACGTCTGGCCCTCGGCGCAGGCGAAGTCAATCCACGAGAACCGGCGGATGGGGTCCAAGTCCGAGTCCTTCTGCCAGTCAAAACTGCGGAGGGGCGCGCGGGTGCCGCCGGCGTCGGTGCGGAAGATGGTGAACCCCTGCAGGCCGGGCAGGAACGCCTCGCCGATGGTCCAGTGCAGGACGACGGCTTCCAGGCCGGGCGTGGCGTGTGCCCGAAGGCGGTGCTTCTGGTAGAAGGCCAACTTCTGTGCATCTGTTGACATCACATACTCCTTTCGCGCCGGCGAGGATGCGGGCGTGCCCTCGTCGCCGACCTGGGCAGTATAGCAGGTCGCCGGGCCTAGCGCAAGGGGAGGAAACGCCGCCCGGTTGATAGTCCGGCTCTGAGTACGAGGAGGGGCGGTGGCTGGGGAGAGTCGCCGTGCCGGTTGCTTCTCGTGCTTTGTTCCGCATGAGGTAGCCCCCATGCGTCTTTCGTGTCCTTTCGGCTCGTGTGTCCGAAGGCCCCTTGCGCCTGTCCGCATTTGTGCTACAATATCTGCGGAGTTGCCGCGGATTCATCGTAGCACGTACGGGAACGGACATCGCCCGACGCTGCTGCTACCCTGGCGCCCGACAATTGACACCCTCCGCCCCTACTCAATGCGAATGGCTCTCCCCCATCGTTTGCCGCGTGTGCGGCGTATCCACCCAGGCGCATTGCGCCCCACATTTGGAAAGGAGTATTGGACATGGAACGCAAGCGGATTCTCCTGTGGGTCTTCCTCATGGCGGTGGCTCTCGTCTTGGCGGGGGCGGTCGGGCTAACGCTGGCCTAGGGGCCAGGGGCAGACGACGACGTGCTGCCTCAGGGCCAAGTGGAAGCGACGTCGTCCATGGACGATATCATCCCCATCCAGGGGCGGCTGCTGGATGCCAGTGGCAACCCCATCAACGGCACGCGGCGCATCACGATGACGCTGTATGACGCTTCCACCGGGGGCACGGCGCTGTGCACCGACGATGACTACGTTACGGCCGTCAACGGACTATTCAACGCGAACATGGATTACTGTACGGCACAGGATCTCAACGGGCGGCAGGTGTGGCTGGGAATCAAGGTCGGCGGCGATGCGGAGATGACGCCGCGCCAGGCCATCTACGCCGTGCCCTATGCGTGGAGCCTGCGGCCCGGGGCGGTCATTAGTGAGACGTCCTCCAGATCCATACTCAACGTTTTCAACCACGGCACCGGCTGGGGGCTAGACGCCTACAGCAAGAACCGTGATGCGGTGCACGGTCGCAGCGACTCCAGCAACCACGCGGGCGTCTCGGGAGAGAACAGCCGCGGCGGCATCGGTGTATATGGCTACAGCGCGGGTTCGGGGCTGAGCGGCCCGGCTGTCAAAGCGGTGGCGGGCGGCGCTTGGGGCATCGCGCTACATGCCGACGCGAATAGCGCCGACGCCGCAGTGGTCATCTCCAACAATGGGAGCGGACAACTGCTAAAGGGCTTTGGCAGCGACGGCGGGGAGGACGAAATCCGCATCAACAACAACGGCTCCATTGAGACCAAGGCCGATTCCTACATCTTCGTCCCTGGCTTGCAGATCATCAAGAATCTGAACACGGACACCACGCGCTGGGATGTGCAGCCCAACGGATCGATCCGACTCTGGCGAGGGTCCGCTTCTGGGAACAAGATTGTGTACCTGCCCATCCCCATCCCTGCGGTTCTCTACGGCCAGCCTGTGGACGTGGAGAACATCACCGTGTACTACAAATGCCAGAATGGCAGCAAAGCCTATATCGCGCGCACATACCTGTCTAAACAGACGGGTGCGGATACCGGGGTAACTCTCATCAACAACACGACCCACCGCACCAGCAACACGGCGACCTCCTATACCCTCGCTGTGAACAATGTGCTATCGGCGGGTCAGGGCATTCTGGCGCTCTACTTTGATCTGCAGTTTGCCGACGACGCCACGTATATCCAGATAGGCGGGGTGCGCGTCCAGCTCGGCCACCACCATCTGTACTAGGAGGGCGGCCATGAGACGCAGAATCCTGCGCACGGGGCTGCTGGCGCTGGTGGCCGTTGTGCTCGTCGTTGGGGCGTTGGCGATGACCTCGTCCAACTACCGGCTGGACTGGTTCACGCCGGGCACAAGCGGCGGCGGGGGCACGTCCTCGTCGTCCAACTACGTGGCGCACATCACGGTGGGGCAGACGGCCATCGGGACGATGAGCAGTCCCAACTACAAGGCCAACCTGGGGTACTGGTACGGGCTGGTGCGCATCTTCCGGCGCTTCCTGCCGGTGGTGATGGAGAACAAGGGGTACTGACGGCGTCGCCGCCTGCCTGCGCCTCACCGGGGAACTGCACAGCAGTCGTGTTGATCGCCGGAACAGATGAACCTGGAGCGGCAAAAGAGTGTATCCCGTATGCAGCTCCATGAGGTTGGCCCCATTCTTTGG
>JARYMK010000197.1 GCA_029907165.1 Anaerolineae bacterium | reverse complement strand
AAGCAATCTCACGCCTGTTGTCATTGCGAGCGAAGCGAAGCAATCTCACGCCTGTTGTCATTGCGAGCGAAGCGAAGCAATCTCACGCCTGTTGTCATTGCGAGCGAAGCGAAGCAATCTCGCCCACCGGGATTGCTTCAGGCACTTCGCGCCCTCGCAATGACAATGACCAACAACCCCCAGACCGAATCCGCCAATTTACATGCGCGGCCAGCGCCGATTTGACGGCTGTGGGCCGTCGGGCTAGAATATCGTTGCCTTACTTACCGGTCGGTAAATCCCGAGGAGCACAAGGTGGCGATGGAGAGCACGAAGGTACGCATCCTGCAGAAGGCCGGCGAACTCTTCGCTGCGCACGGGTACCGATCTATCTCCATGCGCGAGATTGCCGCCGCGTGTGGCATCACCAAACCCGCCATCTACCACTACTTCCGGGACAAGAAGCATCTGTACCTGGAAGTGGTGGACCGCGAACTGGAGCGGCTGGTGCTCGCCTTGGACGAGGCCGGTTCCGGCCCGGGCACGGCAGCCGAGCGGCTGTCTCGGCTCGTGCGATGCTACCTAGAGGCCCTTCAGCATCGCCTTTCGCTCATCCAGTTGCTCCTGCGCGACATCGGTGCCATTGAGAGCGAATTGCCCGGCGTCGCCAGCAAGCGCAGCGAGGACGTCTTGCGGCCCTTCGTCGCCCTGATTCAGGAGGGAATCGCGACAGGGAAATTCCGGCCGGTGGACGCCATGCGGGCCGCGCTGTCCTTGGCCGGCATGATGAACGTCTTCGTAACCCGCACGTTGCTGCGGCCTGACCTCCCGATAGGGGAGGAGGACATCGCACACACGGTGGACATGGCCTTGAACGGGCTTATCCCGCGATAACATGGGAGGTGGGAAGATGTACCGAAAGTTCGCAGCATTCTCCTTTCAGAAGCGGTGGGTGGTCATCCTGGCCTGGGCGCTGTTGGCAGCCCTGATGGTGGCCTTTGCGCCGCCGCTTGAGAAAGTCGGCATCACGGACCAGGAGTCTTTTCTCCCGTCGGGCGCGCCCTCGGTGAAGGCCGGGCAGTTGATCGCCAAGAAGTTCCCGAAGGATTCGGCCATCGGCGACACCATCGTATTCTTCCGCTCCAGCGGCCTCACGGATGGGGATATGGCGTACGCGCGCGAGGTGGAGCAGTGGCTGCAGTCGCCCAACGCGCCGAGCGAAGTCTCCAGGGTGATTTCGGTCTTCTCCAATCCGGAACTGGAGCCGATGCTCAAGAGCGCCGACGGCACGGCGATGCTGATGACCGTGGAGTTTACCACGGCGGTCTCCGCAGCGCCGACCCACGAGGCGGTGGATCGGATTCGCGCGTACCTGAAGGGCAGGCCGGCGGGGCTTGAGGTGTACACGGCCGGCTCGGCGTCGGTGGCCCGCGACACGCTGGAGACGGTGAAGCGCAGCCTTGACCGCACGACCTGGGCAACCATCGCGCTGGTGGTGGTCATCCTGCTGGTGATCTACCGCTCGCCTGTGGCGGCGCTGGTGCCGCTGGCGACCATCGGCGTGGCGTACCTCGTCTCCACGGGGGTGCTGGGTTTCCTGGCCCAGGCCGGGGTCAAGATGAGCACGCAGATGGACATCTTCGCGGTCGTCGTCATCTTCGGCGTGGGCACGGACTACTGCCTGTTCATCGTTTCCCGTTTCCGCGAGGAACTCCATCGGCCGGGCACGCGCTTTGAGGCCGGCGTGCGGACCATGGAGAAAATCGGCGCGGTCATCGCGGCCAGCGCAACGGTGGTTATCCTGGCGTTCCTGTTCCTGAACGTGGCGAGTTTCGGCCTGTCCCGCACGCTGGGGACGGGCCTCGCCGTGTGTATCTTCATCACGCTCCTCGCGGGGCTGACCCTGACGCCTGCGCTGCTCTCGGTGATGGGCACGCGGCTGTTCTGGCCCTTCGCCAACGAGGCCGAACACCCCGAGCGCGGGTTCTGGCACAACCTGGCGCGCAACGTCAGCCGGAATGCGGCATGGGTTGTCCCGCTCGTGATCGTGTGCCTGCTCGTGCCCTACGCAGCGCTGCCGAAGATGGTCCGCAGTTTTGACATCCTGGCCGACGTACCGGCGGACCTGGATTCGGCAAAGGGTTTTGAGACGCTGAAAGGGCACTTTGACCCCGGGGAGATTTTCCCAACGCACGTGATGCTCTTGGCGAAGGATGGGGACGTAACGAACGAGTTGGCCACGCTGGACGCCGTGGTGCAGCAGGTGCAGAAGATACCGGGTGTACTGCGCGTCCGGAGCCTGCTGACGCCCACGGGGGAGACCGGCCAGGCGGTGCCGTTCACGGTGGACGCGCAGTTGACGCTGCTGGCCGATGGACTGCGCAACGCTGCGACTGCGTTTGCCGGCGGGCTGGGCTCCGGTGCGGCTGGCACTGACCCCGCTGCGCTTGTCGCTGCCATGAATGCCTATTTGCAGCAACTGGCGGAGACCTATCCCGATGTGAAAGCCCAGCCCGCGTATACCAACGCGGTGGCGAGCGCCAAAGCCCTGCAGAATCAACTCGCCCGCTTGGAGCAGAAAATGCTCGTAACCGGCCAACTGGAGACCATCGCGGAGCAGGTGGGGATGCTCACAACAGGGTTGCGCAGCCCCATGCTGACGGCGGCGCCCGAGTCGCTCGCCCAGTACGCGGGCACGCTGCAGACGCTCAAGCAGTACCTGGCCGGGCTGGGCGAAGCCTACCCGTTCGTCAAAGGCGAGGCGAGTTATGCGAAGGCGCTGGCGGGCCTGGACGAGATTTCCGCTGCCTGGGCGCAGGCGCAGAAGGGGCTTCTGGTGTCCGGGCAGATAGGCATCATCGCCGACAGCCTGGACGCACTTGCCAAGCAATTGGACAACCCCGCCTCGTTGATGCAGGTGGACACCGCGTCGCAGTTGACGGCGCTCCAGAGTTACATGGGCGAGTTGGCCGAACGGTATCCCTGGGTTGTGGGCGAGCCTGCCTTCGCGGCGGCGGGGGAACATCTTGCCAAGATGGCCCAGGCGGCGGCCAAACTGAAGGGCAGCCAGGTTGCCCTGAGCGACTTGCCGGCTGCCCTGTCGGCGCTCAAGACCGAGGTAACGGGCATGGCCGAAGCGATGCGGACGCTCGCGGGCGCCTTCGCGTCCCGCGACCCCAAGGCTAGTTTCGTGCCGAAGAACCTGCCCGCTGGCCTGATGCGCCCGGCAGATTTGGCAAATAAGGTGGAGGAGTTCGGGCTTGCACTGCTGGAACTCCGTGCCGCGTTTGAGGCCAAAGCGCCTGGCGCGCAGTATGTGGCCGCGGGGCTGGCCGGCGCGGCTGGGGAAGACATAACGGCGCTGGCGGCCACTGTGAAATCGCTGGCGTCCAACCTGGATGAACTGCGGCGCGGGTTTGAGGGCAAGAAGGCGTATCTGTACCCGAAGGCCCTGTTCGCAGCGATTCCTGCGGCCCAGGCCCTGGAGAAAGCCTTCGTGTCCGAGGATGGGACGGCGACGCGGCTGTATGTCATCCTGGAGCCGGAACCGTATTCCAACGCGGCGCTGGATCTCAGCCAGAAAGTCCGCAAGGCCGTCAGCCAGGCCGTGGAGGGCACAGGGAGCGAAGTTTACATAACAGGAAGTTCGGTCGCCTTCGCCGACATCCGACAGGTCTCCAACGAGGACTTCATCAAGGTGCTGGTGCTGATCGCCATCGGCGTGTTCGTGGTCATGATCGCGCTGCTGCGTTCGGTCGTGGCGCCAACCTACCTGGTGCTGACCGTGCTGCTGAGTTACGGGTCCACGCTCGGCCTGACCGTGTTCGTGTTCCAGATGCTCATGGGGCAGGAGGGGGTAAACCTGCTGATCCCCACCATTGTGCTCGTGCTCCTCGTGGCGCTTGGGGCCGACTACAACATCTTCCTGATGTCCCGCGTGCGTGAGGAGACCGCATCCGCCGAGTTCGTGGAGGGCCTGGTGGCGGCCACGTCGCGGACCGGCGCGATCATCACCTCGTGCGGCATCGTGCTAGCGGGCACGTTCGCCACGATGATGCTGTCGCCGATGACGATGCTGTTCCAGGTCGGCGCCAGCGTCGCCTTCGGCGTGCTCCTGGACACGTTCGTGATTCGCGGTATCCTGGTGCCGGGGATTGCGCGCCTGCTGCGCGAACGCAACTGGTGGCCTTCCAAACGGTAGATGTCCATCGTCCGGAGGGGGATATGCCATCATGGGCGTCCCCCTCCGGCAAGGCTGCCTCAAGGCGCGTCGGTCGGGGTATCGCTGCCCTGGGCCTCGTCGGGGCTTGCCTCGGACAGGTCAAGGGGCGGCAGGTCGTCAAGCGATTTCAGGCCGAAGTACTGGAGGAATTCAAAGGTCGTGCCGTACAGAATCGGCCTGCCGACCTGCTCTAGCCTGCCCACTTCCTCCACCAGTCCCCTGGATACCAGCGTTCGCAGGACGCCATCGCAGTTGACGCCGCGAATGGCTTCCAGCGCGGCCCGCGTGATGGGCTGGCGGTAGGCGATGATCGCCAGGGTTTCCAGCGCGGGCTGCGTCAGCCTGCCGCTCAGTTCCAGGCCCAAAAAACGCTGGATGTACGGGGCTGCCTCGGGCATGGTAACCAGTTGAACCTGCGTGCCCTTGCGCTGAAGTCGCAAACCGCGCTCGGCCAGCTGCCCGTCCAGGACCTTCAGGGCTTCCTCTACGACCTCTACGCTGGTTTCCAAAACCTGTGCGAGCACTTCGGTCGGCGTTGGGCGGTCGGCCACGAACAGCAGGCTTTCCACCAGGGCAGGCAAGTTGCGTGTGCTGTTTTCC
>JARYMK010000196.1 GCA_029907165.1 Anaerolineae bacterium | reverse complement strand
AGCGCCGCCCCGGTGATGAGTCCCGCGAACAGAGCCAGGTTGCCCGACACAGCCCTGACGACGACCTGCAAGTCGCGCCAGGCGGTCCGTACCCGTCTCATGCGCCTTCGTGGCCCAGTTCGGAGGTGCAGAACGGGCAGCGCGTGGCCTTGATGGGAACCTTGGACAGGCAGAACGGGCAGTCCTTCGTCGTCGGCTCGGCGGGCGCGGGCTGGCGTTTCATCCGATTGATGGCCGGTACCACCAGGAAGATGGCAAAGGCCACGATGATGAAGTCCAGCACCGTGTTGAGGAAGACGCCGTAGTTGATGGTCGCCGCACCGGCGGCCTTCGCTTCGGCCAGCGAGGCGTAGGACCCTCCCGACAGGTTCAGGTACAGGTTGGAGAAGTCCACGCCGCCGAGGAGCAGGCCGATGGGCGGCATAATGATGTCGTTCACCAGCGACGTAACGATTTTCCCGAACGCCGCGCCGATGATGATGCCCACGGCCATGTCCACCACATTGCCCCGCATCGCGAATTCCTTGAACTCTTTCAGCATCTCGCCGCCTCCTGTGTGGGATTGACTGCGCCACGCACATGGCGCTGCGCAATTGTAGCCCACCCGCGCACGGCGTCAAGGCGACCCGGCACCAGCCTTGCGCTCTGCGCTGGCTTTGCTATACTGGCTGTAGATTCGGGCAACCGCGTGTTGTCGGTAATCTGTGCCCGTCATAGGCGACGTGTGGACACGTTACTCTGGTCGGTGGTCGGTTTCCTCGCAGGTTCCATGCCGTTCTCGGTCTGGCTGGGGCGACTTCTGGTGCGCGCAGACATCCGCCGGTACGGCGACGGCAACCCAGGCGCGGCCAATGCCTGGCGCGCCGTCGGCTGGCCTGTGGGCCTGCTGGCGGTTCTGCTGGACTATCTGAAGGGCGCGATCCCCGTGGGCTTCGCCCATTTCCACGTGGGGATGCGCGGCCCGGCTCTGGTGGCCATGGCGCTGGCTCCGGTTTTGGGGCACGCCTTCTCGCCATTCCTGCGGTTCCGCGGGGGCAAGGCGGTGGCCGTAACCTTCGGCATCTGGACGGGGCTCACGCTGGGCGAGGTGCCGATTCTCCTCGGCGTGCTGCTGGGGCTGTTCTTCTTCACCCTCGCGGCGGATTCCTGGTCGGTGATGCTGGGCATGGGGGGCGTGCTGGTGCATCTTCTGCTGCGCGGGCATGGGCTTGTTCTGCTAGCGGTCTGGGCTGGCAACGTGCTCATCCTGGCGTGGAAGCACCGCGCCGACCTTCGCCTGCCCTTCCGCTTGCGCCCCTGGCTCCAGAGAATGGTCGGGGGGCCGCGATGAGCGGGTTCTGGATACAGCACCAGTTCAGCCTGGCGGTGTTCCTGGCCGTCATCCTGCTCAACGCGCTCGCCAACCTGTGGGCGCTCCGCAAGATAGGCAGGCATCCCCTGCGCGCGCCCGCGCCCCGCGTCTCGGTGCTGGTGCCCGCCCGCAACGAAGAGCGCAACATCAGCCCGTGCGTCCGGTCCCTTCTCGCCCAGGATTACCCCGACTTTGAGGTGCTGGTCGTGGACGACGAGTCCACCGACGGGACATGGGCGCGCCTGCAGGCCCTGGAGGCGGAGTTCCCCCGGCTTCGCATCCTGCAGGGCAAGCCGCGTCCAGACGGCTGGATTGGGAAGCACTGGGCCTGTTGGCAACTGGCGCAAGCCGCCAGCGGCACCCTGCTGCTGTTCACCGACGCCGACACCTGCCACCACCCGCAGGCGCTGCGGGAGACCGTGGCGGCGCTCCAAGCCGCCGACGCCGACATGCTCACCTTGCTGCCGCAGGAGGAGGCGATCACCTGGGGCGAGCGGCTCATCGTGCCGGTGATGTACTGGAGCATCCACTCGTTCCTGTCGGCGGCGCTGGCTCACCGGCTCCGCGCGCCCGGCCTCTCGGCGGCCATCGGCCAGTACATGCTGTTCCGACGCACGGCCTACGAGGCCATCGGCGGCCACGCGGCCATCCGCGACAACGTGGTGGACGACTTGGCGCTGGCCCGGCGCATCAAGGCGGCCGGACTTCGGCTGCGCATCGCAGACGGCACCGACCGCGTGCGATGTCGCATGTACCACAACTTTCGCGAGGCATGGGACGGCTTCAGCAAGAACCTGTACGCCGCGTTTGGCTACAATGCGGCGCTGCTCCTGTTCGTGTGGACGTACCTGCTGCTCGTTGCCTGGGAACCGATTGGGGTACTGCTGGCCGCGGGCTTGGGCGCGCTGCCGTCCGCGTTCGCGCCCGTGCCTGCGGCGATCACCGTGGGCGAGATGCTTGCCCTCTGGGTCGTCGCGTGCGCCCGATTCAAGTTCCCCGTGTACCTGGCCCTGGCGTATCCGATCTCCATCGCAATTGCATTCGCCATCGCCGTGCGGTCGCTGGTCCTGGCGCAGCGGGGCGGCGCGGAGTGGAAGGGGCGCAAGGTGGTGCGACCGGAGCGCGGCACGCACGGCTAGGCAGCGCGCCCGACCTGCCTGCAAAAGAAAGCCCCGCTTGTGCAGCGGGGCCTTCCGCTATTCAATTGTAGAGGTGGGTTTCCGAGTGTTGCGACCTACAGGTTGGAGATGATGTTGCTGAACACGTTGCCGACCGCCGGGCCGAGCAGCAACAGCACAGCGATCACAACCACAGCGACCAGCACGAGGATCAGAGCGTACTCAACCAACCCCTGGCCTTTCTCCCGCGGCAAGTAGAACATCTTGACATCTCCTTTCAAACTAAATGGTGGATACTCCAATAATCTGCCGCCATTATACGAGGGATAATTTACTTCAGCAATAGGAATATGGTACTATCAGCCGCACAGAAACCCACGATTTCTGGCCCTTCGCGCGGATTGTCGCTTGTTCGCGGGTCCCCGTCGGGCACGCAGCGATGGGGTGGCTCGGATACCCGCCGCGCTGGTCGCCCAGGGGCGCGCCGCACGCTGTGCTCCTGGCGATTGTCCTTCGCGCCCGCATGTGCTACACTACGCCATAGCACCCAACACTGTTCAGGAGGTCCTATGATCCGCACGCTCTACCGCGCCCGCAGCGGGAAACTGCGCACCGACGTGCGGCCCGAGGAATTTGCCGCCATCCTCGCCCAGGCCGACGGGCTGCTCTGGGTGGACTTCGTCGGCGAGAGCCCGCAAGACTGCGAGCCGATCCTGCGCAACGTGTTCCGCTTTGACCCCCTGGCCGTGGACGACGCGCTACAGGAGTCCCACGTGCCCAAACTGGACGACTGGGGCGAGTACCTGTACGTGGTCCTGCACGCGGTCGCCTTTGACACCGACGGCGGCGAGCACGTGGACACGCTGGAAGTGGACTTGTTCCTGGGCAGGACCTACGTGGTAACGCATCGGGACATGCCCGTGGCGGCGCTGGATCGGGTGTGGGCCTCGTGCCAGCGCGACGAGCGCCACACGTCGCGGGGCGCCGCGTATCTCGCCTACCGCATCGCCGATGAGATCGTGGCCGGCTACATGCCCGTGGTTGAGGAGATTGACGTGGCCATAGACCAGATTGAGGATCAGGTCCTGGCCGGGGCGCTGCGCACCGCCACGCTGGAGCGGCTCCTGGCCCTCAAGCGGGCGCTGCTCAACCTGCGGCGCATCATCGCCCCCCAGCGCGAGGTGATGAACAAACTGGCCCGCGACGACTACGAGGTGGTGGACGCGCGCGGGCGTCTGTACTTCCGCGACGTGTACGACCACCTGGTGCGCCTGCACGACATCAACGAGTCCATGCGCGACCTGGTCAGCGGCGTCCTGGACACCTACCTGTCTGTCGTCAACAACCGCCTCAACGACGTGATGAAGACGCTGACCCTCATCACCACGCTGTTCATGCCGATTTCGTTCATCGCCAGTTTCTTCGGCATGAACTTCTTCGGGCCGGTCGCATCGGGTCTCGCGCCGTGGACGGACAACCCTGCGTTTCTGCTGACGCTGGCGCTGATGGTGCTGCTCCCGGGGACGATGTACGCCTGGATGCGCCGGCGACTGCTGGGGTAGTGCCGACGGCCAGGGTTACGCCCTCGGCTTCACGCCCTGAGCCGCCAGCATGTCCAGCAGGAGCCGCACCGCGCCGGTAACGATGTGCTGGCATCGCTTGTCCACGTCGGGCAGGCTGTTGCGGATGGCCTGGCACTGGGTGTGGCCGGCCAGCGCGCGGAACCGCTCGCGGTATTCGCGGGCCAGCGCCTGCACGGCTTCGTCGCTTTCCTCAACGGACACGCGGCCCAACAGCGCCCCCATGATCATCAGCCCGCCGCTGAGCAGACCGCACATCTCTTCGTAGCAGCAGCCGCCGCCCCCTGCCAGCGGGCACGCGGCGCGGACGAGGATTTCGGGGACCTTGCCGAAGTAGTAATCGCCGACGGCGATCACGATGGTCTCGGATCAGTGATGGCACGAGAGGAAGACCTGGCGTGCATGTTCCACTACGGCGTCTGCGTCGTTTGTCATCTTGCCTCCTAACGGTTGCCCAGGTGAGCACACCGACGGTAGTATGGCACATCCCCCGCGTGCTGTCAAAGAGCGGCTCAGGGCGCGAGGGCGCCTGCGAATCTCCCTTCCGTTCCTTCTGCACAAATCCCCCGCCCACGCATGCGAGGTGGCTCTCCAGGTGCGACGCACCTGCGAGGTGCGTCGCACCTGATGCCATGCGGTCCCCACGGGCGCAGCCCCACCGGCAACGCCCTTCGCGCCCTTCGCGATCTTTCGCGGGTTTGGCGGTCCAAACGCCGCCCTCACCCTAGCCCTCTCCCAGCGGGAGAGGGAACCGCGCACCTCGCGCCCTTCG
>JARYMK010000195.1 GCA_029907165.1 Anaerolineae bacterium | reverse complement strand
TGGCGGGCGTAGAGGCACGATTGCAGACCAAGATCGCGGACATCCGCCCCGACAAGCGCGGCATCACCCTCGCCATCGGCGGCGGCCCCCATACCCAGACCTTTGACCGCGTCATCGTCGCCTGCGGTGGCAAGGCGTACCCGGCGCTGGGGTCCCGCGGCGACCTGTTCCCCATCCTGGAGTCGCTGGGGCACCACATTGTACCCATCCGCCCGGCTCTCGCGCCGCTCACCGCCGACGTCAGGCGGTTCCACAAACTCCAGGGCGTGCGGCTGGACGTGGGGCTGACGCTCTACGAGGGCGACCGCGTGCTGGGACGCACCATCGGCAACATGATGTTCACCGAGTACGGGTTCAGCGGTCCGGCGGCCATGGATTTGGCCCACCTGGTCAGCGCGCGCCCGGGGACGTACCTCACGCTGGAGATCAACCTGCTGCCCAATGTGAAGGTGGCGCTGGAAGAACTCATAGCCCGAAAGCGGCACGAGCCGTTCCCCGTCCGCGTGGCCCTGGGCGCGGTCCTGCCGCAGAAGATTCCGCCGCTCGTCATGTCGGTCGCCGGCATGCGCCCCGACGCCCGGCTCTCGGAACTCTCGGACGCCGAACGCGAACGGCTGATGGAGACCCTCACCCGCCTGAAGGCGACCGTTACGGGCACGCGCGGCTTCCAGTTCGCCCAGGTGTCCACGGGCGGCGTTCCCCTGGCCGAGGTGGACCCGGCCACGATGGCGTCACGGGTCGTGCCGCGTTTGCACTTCGCCGGCGAAGTGCTGGATGTAGTCGGGCCGTGCGGCGGGTACAACCTGCAATGGGCGTGGACCAGCGGCGCGATTGCCGGCGCGGGCGCGGCCGAGGGCGCGTGAACAGCCCACGTGGGGCCGCCCCGCAAAACCTCATCGGCGCGAAGGCATATTTGACAAGATTTCAAATGTGTGTTATAAACCGTCCGTAGGTTGAGTAAGTGTACGGAACGACTAGCAAGGCTGACCGCTGGAGCGTTACACTTGGCTCCGGCGGTTGTTTTTTGCGGCGCTTCTGTCTCGTACCTCCTATAATTCTTCACAAGGAGTTCACCAATGAGTGAGCGAGAAAAAGGAACGGTAAAGTGGTTCAATGGGTCCAAGGGCTACGGGTTCATCACCCGCGAGAAGGGCGGCGACGTGTTCGTCCACTTCTCGGCGATTCAGTCGCAGGGCTTCCGGACTCTGGAAGAGAACCAGAGGGTTGAGTTCACCGTTGAACAAGGCCCCAAGGGTCCTCAGGCCACCAACGTCGTTCCCCTGTAGAACGCGCCGCGCGTTTCTGCAAAGCGAAGCCGCGTCCGGGAAACCGGGCGCGGCTTTTTGCTTGCCCGCCCCCTGCTCAGTCCTCGTACACGCGCCAGTATTTCTTCTCCGGCTCCCAGCGGTCAAAGAACTCCTGGCTGGGCCGGAACAGCAGCGCCTGGCACTCGGCGGTAACCGTCCCGTCCTCCAGGCGCAGTTCGCTGGCCGCCTCCGCGCGCAACTCCGTCTGACGGATGACCCAGCCCACCGCCGTGAGCGGAACACCCGTCGGCGTGGGCTTGCGGTAGCGCACCTCCAGTTTCACCGTTACCATCAGGTTGTCAGCATCGTCGTCCAGGAGCACGGCGCGGCCTGCCGTCTCGTCCAGGATGGCCGCCACGATGCCGCCGTGCACCACGCCCGGGTAGCCGTTGAAGTGCTCGGGCACGACTACCCGCGCCCGAATCTGCTTGGCCTCTCGATCGTTGACCCACGTGATCTTCAACCCTACGGGGTTCTCCCTCCCGCACAGAAAGCACTTGCGCGAACTCGGTTGCCGTTCTTCCATGTTGCGACTCCGTTGGGCAATGGGATTGATTTCGGCGCAATGGTATCACAGGTTGTCGGCGGGGGCAAAGGGCGACAGGCTCGTGGGGGACAGGGGTCAGCCGTCAGCGGCTTCGCTGCTCAGAATGACAGTTTGCCGGGATTGCGTCGGGCGCTGCGGGCCCTCGCAACGACAGTTACCAGCAATTTCCCGAACCGAATTGCGCGAACGTCTCATTGTACACGCGCCGCACTCTCGCGTATAATACGCACCTGGAACACTGCATCGCGACTATCCATCTGCAAGGAGGTCTCTCAATGGAGATAGAAGTCAAGCAACTCAAGCGGGCCAGCCTGGTGAAGGTCTCCGGCCGCGTGGACAGCAGCAACGCCCCCGACCTGGAGAAGGCCCTCAAGGAACTCATGGAGCAGGGGCAGTTCCGCATCGTGGTGGACATGTCGGGCCTGAACTTCATCAGCAGCGCCGGTCTGCGCGTCCTCATCTCCGCGGCCAAGACCTGCCGCCGCTGGAACCGCGGCGACGTGTACCTGGCGGCCCTTCCCCAGCACATCATGGAGACGTTTGAACTGGCGGGCCTTACCCGCGTGTTCAAGATTTTCCCCGACACGGTAGAGGCCGTCGGGAATCTGTAGTGGCGGGAGCGGCGCGCGCCGCGGCCCCAATGGTGCGCGGAGACCGTCGGGCTTGGCGTCGGCACCCCGCGCGGCTTGCTGTGGGCTTCCCGCCGCGGAAAACATGCGATGGAAGAAACGTCCCTGTACGAACTGACGGTGCCGGCGAGGTTTGAGAACCTGGCCCTCATCGGCGATTTCATCTCGGGCGTGGCGCGGCGGGCCGGGTTTGACGAGAAAGGCGTGTTCAACCTGCAACTGGCCTGCGACGAGGCGTGCACCAACGTCATTGAACATGCCTATGGCGGCGGCCCCGGCCAGATTCACATCGCCGTAACGGTGTACCCCGACCGCATCCAGATGGAAATCCATGACACCGGCCGCCCCTTTGACCCCACGACCGTGCGCATGCCCGATCTGGAGGCCCCGCTGGAGCGGCGTGAGACCGGCGGCCTGGGCCTCCACTTCATGCGCTCCATCATGGACGAGGTGCGGTTTGAGTTCGGCGAGTGTGGGAATCGCCTCACGATGGTCAAGAGGAGAACCCCGTGAACGCGCGCCGCTCCGACTGGGCCGAGGACGTCTGGGTCGTGGAAGCCCGCGGGCGGCTGGATGCGGGCCTCGCGCCCGAGTTGGAAGCGCAATTGAACGCCCTGCTGGCCGCGGGGCACGCCCACATCATCGTGGACTTTGCACGGGTGAGTTACATCAGCAGCAGTGGGCTGAAGGTGCTCCTGGTAGCGATGCGCGCTGCACGGAGACACGGCGGCGACATCCGCCTGTGCGCGATGAGCGAGCGTGTAAGGGACGTGTTCACGCTGTCGGGCTTCCACAAGATTTTCGCAATTCATCCGACCGAGCAGGAAGCGGCGGCTGCGTTCCTGGGCGGCGAGGTGGGCTAGGGTGAAGGCAGTTTCGGGTCTAGGGCGTGTAATCTTCCAACTCGCCGTAGCCATCTGTGGCGTGGCCGCGCTTGCCTATACCGCCAACACGGGGACCTGGCGTCCTCAGGTCGGCTCGCTGCTGCTCTTCGTCGCCCTCTCGGCCATCCTCCAGCGGTCGGGATTTCACACCACCAAGAAGGTAACCCACTGCCTGGTGGGCATGGTGGACGTGGCGGCGGTGCTCATCTTCGGCCCGCTGGGGGGCGCGGTCGTCTCTTTCCTTGGCGGGTTCGTGTACCTGGCGCTTCACGCCCTGCGGAGCAGGGAACACGGCTGGCAATCCCTCTTGCTCACCCCGCTGTTTGACGGCAGCCTGAAGGCGCTGATGGCGCTGGGCGGGGGCGCTCTCTATCTGCGAATGGGCGGGGCCATCCCCCTGTTGCGCCCGTCGTGGGACGACGCGCCCGCGCTGGCGGCGCTGTTCGTCGCGTGGTTCGCGCTGGACCACATCGCCTGGGGCACGGTGATGACGCTGTCGGGCGGAAAGGCGGGCTTACGCACCTTTGTCCGCGACTCGTTGCCCGTGTCGGTGCTGGTAGAACTCCTGCCGCTGCCCATGTCTCTCCCCATCGCCGCCCTGTATGCCCGCGGCGAAATGGGGCTGTTCGCCGTGGTAACGGCAGGCGTTGTGGCGGCCAGCGTAACCCTGCAGGCGTTTTCCGACGCGCGCCTAGCCCGCGAGCGGCGGCTCCGCGAACTGACTCTGCTGGACCGCATCGGCTGGGATTTCGCCCGCGCGTCCCTCAACGTGGATGAACTGTGTGAACTCATCTACCGCTACTGCTCGGAACTTGTGGACACCTCGCATACGTTCATGCTGGGGATCGCGGACCCGCAGAACCAGCGCATGCGACATCCCATCCTGGTACAGGACGGGCAGCGGCTGGCTCCCAACGAAATCCCCTACACGCCCGGCATCCGTTGGTTGCAGGAGCACCGCAAGCCCCTCCTTGTCCGCGACATGGAGCGCGAGAGCCTGCCCTTCACGCCGACAGTCATCGGCCAGGCCACACGCTCCGTCATCCTCGTCCCGCTGGTTGCCGACCGCGACCTCATCGGTGTCCTGTCGGTGCAGCACGCCAACCCCAACGTGTACACTGAAGATGACCTGCGCATCCTGTCGGCGCTGGCGGCACAAGGCGCGCTCGCCATCCGCAAGGCGCAGGCCTACGAGGCCGAGCAGCGCCGCGCGCGCCAGTTGGCGGCCATCGCGCGCGTTACCCAGCAGGTGGGCGTGCTCCGCGATTTGGCAACGCTCTTCAACCTCGTCGTGGACGTCATCCGCGAAACCTTCGGCTACTACTACGTGGCCCTGTTCACCGTGGACCCGCGCACGGAGAGACTGGAGTTCCAAGCCGCTTCGTCGGCGTCGGGGCGCACGTGCTGCTTCCAGGTGGAACTGGGCGAGGGCATCACCGGCTACGTGGCCCAGACCGGCCAGCCC
>JARYMK010000194.1 GCA_029907165.1 Anaerolineae bacterium | reverse complement strand
GGCAGCACCTTGCCTTTGGCATCAAACCCCGTGGCGATGACGGTGATCTGCACCTCGTCGCTCATGCTCTCGTTGATGACGGCGCCGAAGATGATGTTGGCTTCGGGGTCTGCGGTGGCCTTGACGATGTTGGCGGCGGCGTCCACTTCGCTTAGGGTGAGGTCGCGGCCCGCGGTGATGTTGAACAGCACGCCGCGCGCGCCCTCAATGGTAACGTCCAGCAGTGGGCTGGCAATGGCGGCCTTGGCGGCATCCACGGCGCGGTTCTCGCCCTTGCCCCGCCCCACGGCCATGAGCGCCGAGCCGCCTTCCTGCATCACGGCGCGGACGTCAGCGAAGTCCACGTTGATCATCCCAGGCACGGTTACCACTTCCGAGATGCCCTGGATGCCCTGGCGCAGGGCGTCGTCGGCGACGCGGAACGCCTCCACCACGGGGGCTTTCTTGTCCACGATCTGCAGCAGGCGGTCGTTGGGGATGACGATGAGCGTGTTCACGTGCTCGCGCAGGCGCTCCAACCCTTCTTCGGCGGTTCGGCTCTTGCGCTGGCCCTCAAACCCGAAGGGCTTGGTTACCACGCCGATGGTGAGCGCGCCCGTCTCCTTGGCGATCTGGCTGATGATGGGGGCTGCGCCCGTGCCGGTGCCGCCACCCATGCCGGCGGTGATGAAGACCATGTCCGCGCCGTTGATGGCCTCGTACAGATCGTCGCTGCTCTCCTCGGCGGCCTTCTGGCCGATGTTGGGGTCGCCGCCTGCGCCCAACCCACGGGTCAGTTTTTCGCCGATGGAGATGCGCTTGGGGGCTTTGGAGAGCATGAGAGCCTGCACGTCGGTGTTGACGGCAATGAACTCCACGCCGCTCAGCCCGGCCTCAATCATGCGGTTGACTGCGTTGCAGCCGGCCCCGCCCACCCCGATGACTTTGATCCTGGCGAAATTCTCGGGCTCTACTAGGTCTACCATACAGTCATTCTCCTTTCGCGCTCTGCGATGATTCTTCCCTCTCTACGGTATGGGTCTAACTCGGCAGGATATTCGTAAACCAACGCTTAATTCGGTCGGACCATTTGCTTTCTTCGGTGGGGGGGACGGTCATGTCGCCCAGGCCCCATCGCAGGAGGCCAACGCTCGTGGCGTGGGCCGGGTTCATGATGCGGTCGGTCAGCCCCTCCAGGTCGGTGGGGATGCCGATGCGGACGGGCATCTGCAGGACCTCGCGGGCGACCTCTTTGATGCCCGGCAGTTGGGCCGTGCCGCCGCACAGCACCGCGCCCGCCGACAGCAGGATGTCGTACCCCGAGTGCTTGATTTCCTTGAGCACAAGGGCGAAGATTTCCTCCACTCGGGCCTGGATGATCTCGGCCAGGAACCGCCGCGACGCCAGTTGAGGCATTTCGTCGCCGAAAGCCGTTACGTCCACGGTCTCGTCGGGGCGCACCTTGTCGGGGATGGCGTGGCCGTGGGCGATCTTGATCTGCTCGGCGACCTCAAAGGGGGCCTTCAGCCCATAGCAGATGTCGTTGGTGATGTTCACGCCGCCGACGGCGATGATGGACGTGTGCAACGCGCACCCGTCGGCGAAGACGGCGATCTTGGTCGTGCCGCCACCGATGTCCACCAGGATGACGCCCGCCTCCTGCTCGCTCTGGCGCAGGACGGCCTTTGCGGCAGCGATGGGGTCGGGCACGGGGCCCAGCGGCTCCACCTTGGCCGCCAGGACGCAGTCACGCAGGTTCTGGATGGCCGACTCGGATGCCGTGATGACGTGGGCTTCCACCTCCAGGCGGTGCCCGTGCATCCCCAGCGGGTCGGTGATGCCGTCGTGGCCGTCAATGGAGTAGCCGCGCGGCATGGCCTGGATGACCTCCTGGTTGTGGGGGATGGCAATGGCGCGCGCACCTTGCAGGGCGCGGTCAATGTCCTCCTGGGAAACGCCCCGCTCGGGCCGTGCAATGGCGGCCACGCCTCGGCTGTTGAGCGAGGTGATGTGCGTGCCTCCCACGCTGACGTAGGCGGCATCCACGGGGACGCCCGAGACGCGCACCGCCTCCTCCACCGATGCGGCGATGGCCTCGGCGGCTTCGGACACGTTGACGACGACGCCCTTGCGCATCCCGCGGGCATCCTTCTCGCCCACGCCGATGATGCGGAGCACGGACCCCTCGTCGGGTGCCTCGGCGATGAGGGTGCAGACCTTTGTGGTTCCGATATCTATTGCCGCAACGAGTTGTTCCACCTGGTTCCTCCTGTCCGCCACGCGGCGGCCGTTACGACGCGCGGCGCAGGTTGCGCCTGAACCGGACGAGCAGATGCCGCCTGATGAGGGCCAGGTTGTTGAACAGCCTGACGCCAAACGCGAAAATGGCCGCGTAGTACAGTTCCACCCCCAGCCGGTCCCCCAGGAACGTCAGGATGGCGGCCAGCAGCGTGTTGCCGAAAAACCCCGTGATGAAGATGGCGTTGTCGTACTCGTGCGCCAGGTTCGCCCTCACCGCGCCCAGCACCGAGTCCAGCGCCGCCAGGATCGCCACCGCGGTGTAGCGGGCGTACTCCGCCGGTATGGAGATGGACACAACCGACCCGATAATCAGTCCGATCAGGAGACCAATGAGCGGCAGCCACATACCCTCGTCTCCTCCCCTAGCGCCTGTATGCGGGCGCGTCGGGTGCGCGCAGGTCCACGTACACGGGGCGGATGCCCCGCTGCGCGAAATGCTCCACAAGCGCCTTCAGGCGCGCCAGTTTCAGTTCGCAGTCGCGGTCGTCGCCGACGTGCACGGGCCAGCCGTCCGGCATCATCAGGGACAGGCCCGTGTCCTCGGCGTATCGGAACCGGGTGATCTCCGGCAACCGTTCGTGATAGCGCAGCGCCGAGCGGACGGCCGTCGCGCTGACGTCGCTGCCCGGCTGCAAGGGGGCCGAAACCATGCTGGCGATGCGCAAGGCATCGGCAGGGATATCGCCCTGCGCTTGGGCGAGCACGTGGCCCGTCTCGTCCACCCACCAGGTCGCGCCTGCCTGCGTCCAGGCCGCCCGCACCGCCCGCTCGGTGATGGCGATGGTTAGGCGGTTGGGGATGCGCAGGGTTACCCGCACGTCCTTGACCTCGGGCAGCGTCCTCAACGCCTGCGCGATGCGACCCGTGTGGACGAAGAAGACGCTCAACCCATCCGGAATGCCCGCCGCCTGCCACACGGCTTCGGGCGTGAGCAGGTGCAGGCCGACGTAGCGCGTCTCGTCGCTGTACACGAAGAAGGCGGGCGACGTGGAGAAGACGACGATGGCCACGGCGGCAAGCAGCACCAGCGCCAGGCCCACCGCCTTCGCCCGCGAGAACGTGGACTTGCGGCGGGCAGACACCCTCACGCCCGTGCGGGGCACGGCACGTGCCTGGGCGAAGGTGTGCCCTCGGCCTTTCGTAACCCTGCGTCGTCGCTCCATCCAAGCCATTGCGCGCTATTCCTTTGCCTGTGGCGTATATGAGGTCCGGGTGCGGCGTTTCTCCTCGTGCCGCTCCAGGGCCAGTTCAATCAGCCGGTCAATCAGGGCCGGGTAGGGAAGGCCGCTTGCCTCCCAGAGTTTTGGATACATGCTGATGGCCGTGAAGCCCGGTATCGTGTTGACCTCGTTGACATAAACATCAAGCGTATCCCGATCCAGCAGGAAATCCACCCGCGCCATCCCCGCGCAGTCCACCGCGAGGAACGCCTGGATGGCCAGTTGGCGAATCCGCTGGGCCAGGTCATCGGGCAGCGGCGCGGGAATCACGAGTTCCGAGCGGCCGTCTATGTACTTGGCGTTGTAATCGTAGAACTCGTTGCAGGGGATGATTTCCCCCAACACCGATGCCTCCGGCTCGTCGTTGCCGAGCACGCTGCACTCAATCTCTCTGGCGTTGATGCCTTGCTCCACCACGATTTTGCGGTCGTAGGACGCGGCCAGGAGCAGGGCGGGGCCTAGTTCGGCGCGGTCGTGCACCTTGGACACGCCGACGCTGGATCCCAGGTTCGCCGGCTTGACGAAACAGGGATAGCCCAGTTCCCGCTCAATCTCGTCTTCTACACGCTTCTGATTCCGGTCCAGTTCCAGCCGCTTGTACACCCGGTACTGAACGATGGGCAGGCCGTGGGCCTTGAAGACATCCTTCATCGCGGCCTTGTCCATGCCCAGGGCAGACCCCAGCACGCCGGCCCCCACGTAGGGGATGTTGGCCAGTTCCAGCAAGCCCTGCACCGTGCCGTCCTCGCCGTAGGGGCCGTGGAGCACTGGGAAGACGACGTCCAGTTCCACCGGGGTTGCGCGCTCCACCGCCTGCATGGCGTCAAGGGGCACCAGCCCGCGCTGCGTGGGGTCGCCGAGCAGTGCCGTGTGGTGCGTGTCTTTCGCCGGCAGGCCCTTCAGCGCCGCGACGGGATCCCCGCCCGCGATCCACCGCCCCTCTTTAGTGATGCCAACTGGAATGACTTCGTATTTGTCCTTGTCCATGGCGTTCATGACCGACTGGGCGGATACCAGCGAGACCTCGTGCTCGCCGGAGCGCCCGCCGAGGATGACGCCAACTCGGATTTTCCGCTTCCCTCCTGTTACTCCTGATCGCATTCTCTACTTCCCCGCTTGCAAGGTTTGGGCCAGGTTTTGGCGCAGAAGGGCGAGGGTGCGGTCGCCCACGACCCACTCATCGCCCGCGCCCAGGGTAATGATGACAGCATCTGGCTCCGCGTGTTCGGCCAGCAGGGCCGCCGCCGCGTTCAGCAACACCACGTCCCGGCGCGGGCCCGGACGCCCGCTCAAAACGTCCCGCATGATCCGGGCGTTCTCTTCCGCGGCGCCGCCGACCAGATCCTCCAGTTTCCCCCGGCCGAGGCCGAGGT
>JARYMK010000193.1 GCA_029907165.1 Anaerolineae bacterium | reverse complement strand
CATCGCCTACGTGGAGGCGCAACTGCGCGAGATGATCGCCTGGCTGGAGACCCACACGCGCCGCCGACTGGACGAGCGACGACTTCGCCGCGCTGTCGCGTATTCCAACGAGGCCGTCGGCCTGTGGAAGGAAATCCGCGAACTGTGCAAGGCGCGCCCGTCGCCGCTGAACGCGCCCGACCTGTTCATCGCCATGGCCCCCATCGTGGTGCTGCGCGGCACGCGCTGGGCACCGTGGTACTACCGCCGGCTGAAGCGTGAGGCCGAGGGGCGCATCGCTCGCCGCGAGGGCGCGGTGGTGGACGAGCGGGTGCGCCTGCTGTGGGACAACATCGCCATTTGGCCGCGCCTGTTCGCGGTGTTCAGCCAGTTCATCAAACGCGGCGCGTGCTTCGTCGCCGACACGTACACCAACGCCTGGGCCGTGTCGGTGGACGCCGACGACCCCATCCACGGGCTGGCGCTGGCCTACACCACCGTGTACATCAACCAGCAGGTTCCCAACCGCGCCCGCGTCATGGTGCAGATGGTGCGCGACTTCGGGATTGACGGCGCGGTGTTCCACTCCAACCGCTCGTGCAAGCCCTACTCCTTCGGCCAGTACGACCTGCGCCGCATCCTGGAGCGCGAGGCGGGCATCCCCACCCTCATCCTGGAAGCCGACATGTGCGACACACGCGCCTTCGCCGAGAGCCAACTGGCCACGCGCATCCAGGCCTTCATGGAGAGCCTGACAGGTTAGACGTTGTCTCACCACAGAGACGCAAATGCTCCTTATCTCCCCGCGTCCTCGGCGACTCTGGGGTGGGACGGCGCTACGTGGAAAGCACAAACCGCTCTTTTCCGCCTGCGGCCAACTCGTGGTACAATGGCCCCGAACAATCCTCATACCGACCAAAGGAGTGCAAAGCAATGGCAGACAATGTTGCGTACATCCCCGTGGAAGTCATAGAGAACTTCATGATGGACGTGTTCCAGGCGCTGGGAGTCCCGCCCGATGAGGCACGCATCTGCACCAACGTGCTCATCGCCTCGGACTTGCGCGGCATTGAGTCGCACGGCGTGGGCCGCTTGAAGTACTACTACGACCGCATCAAGGCAGGCGTCCAGCGCACCCAGACGCAGTTTGAGATTGTCAAGGAGACGGAGACCACCGCCCTCGTGGACGGGCACCACGGGATGGGCCAGGTCATCGCATACCGCGCCATGCGCCTGGCCATGGACAAGGCGCGCCGCTACGGGCTGGGCGCGGTGGCCGTGCGCAACTCCACCCACTTCGGCATCGCGGGCTACTACCCGCTGATGGCCGCCGCCGAGGGGATGATGGGGTTCACCGTAACCAACGCCCGCCCCGCCATCGCCCCCACCTTCGGCACCGAGCCGATGCTGGGGACCAACCCCATCGCCTTCGCCGCGCCGTCGGACATGCCGTTCCCGTTCTGTTTTGACGGCGCCACGCCCATCACCCAGCGCGGCAAGATTGAGGTCCTCGCCCGCGCCGAGAAGCCCGTCCCCGAAGGCTGGCTCATTGACGCCGAAGGCAAGCCCGCCACCGACCCGCACAAAATTCTCAAGGACCTGGACAAGGGACTGGCGGCGTTCCTGCCGCTGGGCGGCCAGGGCGAGATGTACGGCGGCCACAAGGGCTACGGCCTGGCGACGATGGTGGAAGTGCTGTGCGCGTCGCTGAGCGAGGGGGCTTTCCTGCGCGACCTGATGGGATACGCGCCCGACGGCACGCGCCGCCCGTACATGGTCGGCCACTTCTTCCTGGCCATTGACATTGAGCACTTCATCCCGCTGGAAGTCTCGCGGCGCATCACGGGCCAGATCATGCGCGACCTGCAGAACTCGCGCAAGGAGCCCGGCCACGACCGCATCTACGTCGCGGGCGAGAAGGAATGGGAGATGGAGAAGGTCGTGCGGGAGCGGGGCATCCCCGTGAACCCGAATCTGCGCCGCGAGTTGGAGATCATGCGCGACGAGTTGAAGATCACGGGGTACGAGCAGTACTTCTAGGCGAGGGGCCGATTCCATCGCCGTACCATTGACTGTACTCTGGCGACGGAAAGGGCAAGCCAGCGTTGACGCTTCGGATGAGAGGTGCTAGAATGGAAGCGCAGAGCAGGATTTGCTGAGAGTAGGTCAATGTACATCCAGGACATCATCAACTGCATTCGCCATGGTCGCATACGCATTAGCGACCACGCCGATGAGGAAGCGCAAGCGGATAGATTGTCTTTTGGAGGTATTCTTCAGCGTTCTACAAGGGGAGATCATTGAAGATTATCCTGATGACAAGCCCTACCCCAGTTGTCTCATTCACGGGGAGAGTTTCATGGGACAGCCCATACACAGCGTTTGGGCCTACAACCCAGAGACACAATGGGCAGTCTTGATCACCGTCTACCGTCCCGACCCATCGCGGTGGATCAACTGGCGGAAGAGGACAAAGAAATGAAACCCTTTGATTCATGTCCAGTTTGCGGTGGCGCGCTGGTTGAAAAAGACGTGGAGAAATTGTTGAGGGCCGGCGTTCACACGGCTGTCGTCAAGGTTCGGGCGTCCGTGTGCCTGCGATGCGGCGAGCGGCTCTATGACGTGGAGACCATCCGCCGCTTTGAGCAAATCCGCCAAAAACTAGAGAAACACGAAGTTGCCGAGTTTGAGCCGATGGGCCAGGCCTTCAGGGTTACATAGAAGACTGTCGCCCACCAGAGGCTTGCGCCGTTTGTGCGCCCCTGTAATCGCGGCATCGTGGAACAAGGTCGCGAGTGGGACCGACAACACCCTGGCCCTGCCGCTTGACCGCGCGCAACACTTCCGCTAGAATCCCCGCCGCGAAGCCCCGCACATCAACGCGAAGGAGAACGAACGCATGGAGAGCAAGCCCGGCGCGCATATCAGCACACGAGCCTTCCTGCAATCGGTCGTTATCCTGTTCGTCCTCATGCTGGCCGCGGGCGTGTTGACCCGCGTCCTGCCCGCAGGCGCGTACCAGCGCACGCTGGAGGCAGGCCGCGAGATGCTCGTGCCCGACTCGTTCCAGTTCACCGCGCGGCCCGATTACCCCTTCTGGCGCTGGCTCACCGCGCCGGTGGAGGTGCTGTGGGCGCCGGGGAGCATCGTCGTCATCACCATCATCCTGTTCATCCTGATGGTGGGCGGCGCGTTCGCGGTGCTGGACGCCAGCGGCATCCTGCGGGCCGGGATCGCCCGCATCGTCCGTTGGGCCGGCGGCCGCAAGTACCTGCTCCTCCTGAGTGTCTCGTTCTTCTTCATGGCGCTCGGCGCTTTCTTTGGCATCTTTGAGGAAGTGGTCCCGCTGGTGCCCGTGATGGTCGCGCTGTCGTTCTACCTGGGCTGGGACTCGCTGGTGGGCCTGGGCATGAGCATCCTCGCCACCAACATGGGGTTCTCGGCGGCCATCACCAACCCGTTCACCATCGGCGTGGCCCAGAAGATCGCCGAACTCCCGTTGTTTTCGGGGGCCTGGTTCCGGTTCATCATCTTCTTCACGCTCTACGCGCTGCTGGCCCTCTTCCTGGTGCGGTACGCCAAGAAGGTGGAGCGCGCGCCCGAGGCATCCGCCGTGTACGAGGAAGACAAGGCCGAGCGGGCGCGATTCGCCGCCTCGGGGGTGGACTTCTCGGCGGCCACGCCGGGACTGGGCAAGGCGATGGCGTGGTTTGGCGTCTGCGTCGTGCTCATCGTGCTGACGCTGGTGGCCGGGCCGTTTGTCCCCGTCCTGTCGGACTTCGCGCTGCCGCTCGTGGGGCTGCTGTTCCTCGTCGGCGGCGTGGGCGCGGGACTGATCGCCCAGCGGGACAAGAAGGCCGTCTGGAAGGCCCTCGCCCAGGGTATCGGCGGCATCGCGCCGGGCATCGTGCTCATCCTGATGGCGGTGAGCATCAAGCACATCGTGGTCAGTGGCGGGGTGATGGACACCATCCTGCACTACGCCGCGCGCCCGTTCACCCAGGCCAGCCCGGCCCTGGCCGCGCTCGCCATCTACGGGGTGGCGCTCGTGATGGAGGTCTTCGTGGCGTCGGGTTCGGCGAAGGCTTTCCTGATGATGCCCATTCTCATCCCCCTGGCCGACCTCGTCGGGATAACCCGGCAGATCACGGTAACGGCCTACTGCTTCGGCGACGGCTTCTCCAACCTGATGTACCCCACCAACCCGGTGCTGCTCATCGTGCTTGGCCTCACGTCGGTAACCTATGCCAAGTGGCTCAAGTGGTCGCTGCGCCTGTGGGTCTGGGTGATTGTCGCGACGGTGGCGTTCCTGCTCATCGGCACGGCCATCGGCTACGGGCCGTTCTAGGGCGGCGTGGCTTGCCCTCATGCCCGCTGTCGGCTACAATGGGCCTGCGCGATGGCCCGCGCGATCCTAATCGGGAGGAGAAGCGATGTCCGCAAACTCCGAACTGCTCATCACCCACGCCCGCGTCGCCACGCTGGGCGCGGAACCAAGACTGATAGACGATGGCGCGTTGCTCATCCAGGGCGACCGCATCGCCGCCATCGGCGCGACCGCCGAACTGGCCGCGCAGTACCCGCACGCCCAACGCTGGGACGCCGGCGGCCAACTGGTCATGCCTGCGGCCATCTGCGCGCACACGCACTTCTACGGAGCCTTCGCGCGCGGCATGGCGATTCCGGGCGAGCCGGCCGCCAACTTCCCGCAGATTCTGGAGCGCCTGTGGTGGCGGCTGGACAAGGCGCTGACACTGGAGGACGTGCGCTACTCGGCGCTGGTCTGCCTGGTGGACGCGGTGAAACACGGCACGACCACGCTCATTGACCACCACGCCAGCCCGAATGCCATTGACGGCTCGCTGGACGTCATCGCCGATGCGGTGGAGCAGGCCGGCATCCGCGCCAGTCTGTGCTACGAGGTTACCGACCGCGACGGCCCCGAACGCGCCC
>JARYMK010000192.1 GCA_029907165.1 Anaerolineae bacterium | reverse complement strand
CAGCCCGCAGGGCTTTGTCCCTTCAGCCCGACGGCTTCAGCCTCGGGCGGTGGGGCGCGCGGGGCCAGCGCGGGGCTAAACCCCCGCGCTGAACGGGCGAAGCCCCGCTGGGGCTGGCAGCCCGCAGGGCTTTGTCCATTTAGCCCGATGCTTCAGCATCGGGCGGCCGGGCCGGGTGGCGTTCCCTCGCCCGCCGGGAGAGGGCTAGGGTGAGGGGCGTTCGGACCACGCAACCCACGAAAGGGCACGAAAGGCGCGAAAGGCGCGGCGCCGCGCGGGGCTGAACCCCGCCGCATGTAGGGGCGTAGCACGCTACGCCCCTACAGCCCGCAGGGCTTGGCCCATTCAGCCCGATGCTTCAGCATCGGGCGGCCGGGGCGGGCCCGCGCGTCCCCTCGCCCGCTGGGAGAGGGCTAGGGTGAGGGGGCGTCTTGCGACAGCGCGCCTCATCCTTGACAATCCGCGCCTTTCGGCATAAACTGGCGTTACCGTGAGTTCCACCAAACTGAAGGGCTACGACGGCCCATCCCCGTTCGCAACCCTCCATGTATGTGTCCTGAAGGAGGCATCCCGATGAGACCCTGGTATGTTGCTGCGCTTGTGCTCGTAGCCCTGATGTTGGTCGGTTGCGGGGCGCCTGCCCCCACGCCGACCCCCGCGAACTTCACCGACCCCTTTGCCTACTGCGCCGCGGTCGGCACCATTGACCAGCCCGACGCGCGCTACACGGGGCCGAAGGTTCCCGAATCAGTCGCCAAGGGGCTGCAGATCGCGATGAACGTGCCCGACACACCGCTAGGGGTGCTGCAGAATGGCTCGCTCTGGCGCTGCATGGACGGCAAGGTGTATGCCTGCTTTGTGGGCGCGAACCTGCCCTGCGAAGAGAAGGCCGACACCAGCCGCACTCCCGCGCAGGAGATGAAGGACTTCTGCGCGCAGAACCAGAATGCGGACGTCATCCCGGCTGCGGTAACCGGCCGCGCCACGGTATACGAGTGGCGGTGCACCAACGGCGAGCCCGCCATCGTCAAGCAGGTCTTTGAGGCGGATGCTCGGGGCTTCCTGGCCAACTTCTGGTACACGGTCGGCAAGCCGTAGGCGACACGCAGGGACGACTGGATCGCGGAACCTCTTCGCGGGATCCGCACCCCTTCGCGGGTTTCGCGATCCAGACCCCGCCGCTTAGCGGTGGAACCCCGACCCGTGGCTACCGATTCCCGTAGCGGTCGCGGTGCACCTTCGCGGGGTCGTACTGCGTGCGCGGGGGCTTCTGCTCCGCCGGATGCCCCACAGGGACGATGCACAGCACGCGCTTGCCTTCGGGGATGCCGAGCACCTTGCGGACGTGCGCCTCGCGCTCCGCGCGGGGGTAAATGCCCACCCACACCCCGCCCAGGCCCAGCGCCGTCGCCGCCAGGAGCAGGTTCTGGGTGGCCGCCGACGTGTCCTCCACCCAGTGGTCTGACCGCCGCGCGTCGCCCAGCACGACAAACACCGCGGGCGCGTCGGCCGCCATGTACGACCACGAGTGCGTCGCCGCCAGTTGTTGCCGCAGGCCCGCGTCGCGCACCACGACGAACTCCCACGGCTGGGAATTATTGGCCGACGGCGCCGCCATGGCCGCCTCCAGCATCGCCTGCACCTGCTCGTCGGTTACCGGTTCCGCCGTGTACTTGCGAATGCTCCGCCGCGATTTGATGAGTTCAAGCATCTACAACCTCCCCTCCTGTTGGCGGGGTCGGCTCGCCCTTGGACGGGCCGAAGATGGCGCCGGTCAGCGCGCCCAGCCCGACGGCGGCTAGGAACATGACTGCACAGCACCCCGCGTTGACCGCGTTGACCACGCTCGGCGCGAACACCGCCCGCGGATCCAGCCCGTACTCCCGAAACATGTCCAGGAATTCTGGCGGCAGGTTGCGCACGATATACTCCGCGCCGCCCATGACCGAGTACGACACCGCCGACACGACCATCCACACGATGCCGCCCAGAGCGCCCGCGACGGCTCCCGCCACCGCGCCCGCTGCTGCGCCGTCGCCCGCCGTGCGCGGCTTGGGCAGCCAGTAGGCCGCCAGAGCCCCTGCCATGGCGTAGGCCAGGAACATCAACGGAGTGGAAATACACTGCAAGCACGGGATGAACATGGTGAACGACAGAATCGCCGCCACGCCCCCGCCTACAAGACCCGCCTTCAATCCTGCCTTCCCTGTCATCGCGTTCGCCTCCTCATACGGCCCCTAGCCATTAGCCTTTAGCCGCTGGCTGCAACCCAAGGGTCAAAGGCTAATGGCCAATGGCTACAGCCTGTACGCCCTCACCTGTTTGAGTTCGCTGCCGACCATGCGGAAGGCGCGGCGCTCGGCCTCCCACAGGATGCGCTCCTCGTCCAGCGTCTGGAGTTCGCCGCCGCGCAGGAGCCAGCGCCCGTCCACCATCACGTCGGTAACATCGCCCGCCCGCGCCGCGTGGAGCAGGTTCGCGGCCAGGTTGTGCCTCGGCCGCAGGTGGGGGCGGTTGAAATCCCACAGCACGATGTCGGCGGGGCGGCCTGGCGCGATGACGCCGCTCTCGGCGAAGCCCATGGCCCGCGCCCCCGCCTGCGTCGCCAGTCGCAGGGGCAGATCCCCCGCCATGGCCTCTGGATCGCGGCGGTCGTGCTTCTGGGCCAGCGCCGCCAGCCGCGCCTCCTCCAGCATGTCCAGGTTGTTGTTGCTGGCGGTGCCGTCGGTTCCCAGCGCCACGTTGACCCCCGCCGCCAGCAGGTCGGGGACGCGCGTGGTGCCCATGCCCAGTTTCATGTGGCAGTTGGGGCACTGCACCACCGTGGCGCGCTTTTCGGCCAGCGTCTCCAAATCTCCAGGCCCCAGGTAGATGGCGTGGGCCACGATGGCGGGGCGATCCAGAATGCCCAGCCGCGCCAGGTGGCCGATGGGCGTCGCGCCGTGGCGGGCCAGCGATGCGTCCACCTGCGCCTGCGACTCGGCGGCATGGATGTGGCAGCCGACGCCCAGGGCCGCCGCCGTCTCGGCGACCTGCCCCAGGAACTCGGGCGAGCAGACGTAGGGCGAGTGCGGCCCCAACACGGTGCGGATGCGACCGTTCGCCGCGCCTTGCCACCGCCGCACGAACTCCACGGTGCGGGCCAGCGTCGTCCCGCCGATTTCCTGCTCGGCGCCCAGCCCGAACACGCACCAGGCCAGGGTCGCCTTCAGGCCGCTCTCCTCCACCACCTCGGCGACGCGATCCATCCAGAAGTAGTGGTCGGCGAAGGCCACCGTGCCCGAGCGGATCATCTCCGCCGCGGCCAGGCAGGCCCCCCAGCGCACGTCTTCCTCCTCCAGCGCCGACTCGGCCACCCAGATGCGCTCGTTGAACCAGCGATCCAGCGGCAAGCCCTCGGCCCAGCCGCGCACCAGCGTCATGGGCGCGTGGGTGTGGGCGTTGAAGAACCCAGGCGCGGCCACCTTGCCCTGCCCGTCCACCACCTCGTCGGCGCGGAAGTCCTGCGGCGCGCGCCCCACCGCCGCGATGCGGCCGTCGCTCACGGCCAGGTCGGCATCACGCAGCACCGTCCCCGCGTCGTCCAGCGTGAGGATGTCCACAGATCGGATGAGAATGTTGGTCATGATGTCCTCCACGGGAAGCCGTTGGCCTTTGGCCCATAGCCTTTAGCCACGGGGCTCGCTACCCTCCAACGGCTAAAGGCTATCGGCCAATGGCCATCTCATACACCCGATACGTCTTGATATGCGTAACGCCCAGACGTTTCAGGGCATTGTTCATGGGCACGTTGTCTTCCAGCACGTAGTCAATCTCCACGCGCGGGTTGCGGTGAGCCAGCGCCTGCCACGTCCGCGCGTACAGCAGCGAGTCAATCCCCAGCCCGTGGTAGTCGGGGTGCACCCCCAGCGCGAAGAAGCGATACTGGCGCAGGCGCGGCATCTCCCGCAGGAGTCTCACGAACCCGAAGGGGAACAGCCGCCCGTTCAGTCCGCGCAGCAGCACGTTGATGTCGGGCAGGGTGATGGTGAACCCGATGGGCCGCCCACCCGCCTCGGCGATGAGCACCGCCTCGGGGTGGATGATCTGCTTCAGGTCGCGGGCCATCTGCTCGGCCTCGGCGTCGGTTACGGGGTAATACCCCCAGTTGTGCGCGATGGAGATGTTGGACAGATCCATGATGATCTGCGCGTCCTCGCGGAACCGCTTCATGTTGACAGAACGCACCGACACGCCGTGCCGCTCGGCGATGGCGTCCATCATCCGCAGGTACCGCTCGGGGATCGCGTATCCCTTGGACACGTCAGCCTCGTACACCAGCAGGTCTTTGGCCTTGCGCAGGCCGTAGGCTTCGGCCTGGGCGTTGTAGTAGGGTGGGTTGTACGGGGCCATGATGGTGGGCGGGTGCTCGTAGCCGTGCACCACAAACCCCCACTCCTGCGACGAGAAACTGATGGGGCCGCGCATGATGGTCATCCCGCGCGCCCGCAACCAGTCCCGCGCCGCGTCCAGCAGCATGCGCGATGCCGTCGCATCGTCCACGCACTCGTAGGAGCCGAAGAACCCGATGGGCTTCTGCCAGTAGTCCACCGCCAGGCGATCCACGAATGCCGCCACGCGCCCCACGGTGCGCCCGCCGTCGCGCAGCAGGAACAGCGCGTAGTCGCAATGGCGCAGCAGGGGATTGGTCTCGGGGGCGAACAAACGCAGCTGCTCCGAGCGCAGCGGCGGAATCCAGGCGGGATCGCCGCGGTAATGCGCATAGGGGAACAGGGCGAACTCCCGAACCTGCGCCTTCGTCGTGGCTTGGACGATCTCCATGCGACCCTCCGTGCGGCGGATGGGGAGATTATAGCAGGGGCGGGGCGGGCTGTCCAACCGCCGCATTCGGCCCGTGCGTGCACGCGCGCTGCGCCCCCCTCACCCTGCCCCTCTCCCAGCGGGCGAGGGGACGTGCGGCGACACGCCGCCCGATGCTAAAGCA
>JARYMK010000191.1 GCA_029907165.1 Anaerolineae bacterium | reverse complement strand
ACCACAGTTTGGAGAAGCCCCATGACTCTGTCAAACTAGCACCATTGGTTAATAGCGTTTCACTTGACACCCACCGGCCGCCGCATACAATTGCAGTGTGCCTGTCCACATCCGCACTTTGGAGTAATCGCGCAATGGACCCTTGGCTGGCGAGACTCGGGAAAATCATTCCGCAACCCGTCAAGAGAATCCTCATCTGGTGCTACAGAGCCATACGACGGTCTGGCTTGTACCGCGCTCTGGCTCACCACCCTCTCAGCCGAGATAAGATACTGCAGTACTGGCAGTCGCCTTGGGATGGACGCAATTTGCCTCGACACTACCTCCAGGGTGCGGAGAAGAGCGAATTGCTGCTGCGCTTGGTATGTCAAGTCACCGGCCCAGAAGCGCCACTACTGGAAATAGGCTGCAACGTGGGTAGGAATCTCTACTACCTCTTCACCGCAGGATTTACTGATTTGACGGGGATTGAGATCAGCGCCCAGGCGGTGGACGTATTGAAGGCGACATTCCCGGACATGGCGCAACGGATTCGGATTCACAATGCCGCAGCAGAAAGCGTTTTGCCCATCCTAGAAACAAACTCGTTTGAGATAGTGTTCACCATGGCTGTGCTGGAACACATTCACCGCGACAGCGAATGGCTGTTTGGCGAAATCGTGCGGGTAACAAGGGGGTACCTGATCACAATCGAGGATGAAGAACACATTTCCTGGCGGCATTTCCCCCGCAACTATCGGAAAGTGTTTGAACGCTTAGGACTCAGGCAGATCCACTCCGAGGACTGTTCAGCCATCCCAGGGCTAGGCCCAGGGTTTGTAGCTCGCATCTTCCAGAAACCCAGCACGGGAGTTTGACGGCGGAAGATCGCTCATCCCATCCGCAAACGCCACCCGCGCGCCGAGCGTCTGCTCCAGCCAGTCGGGCGAACGATCGTCCAGCGTCAACGCGCCTTCGTGGTCCAGCATGGCACGGGGCAGGATGACCCAGTCGGCCAACTCGCGCCCTTGGAGTGCCGCAACTACATCCTCGGCAGTCAGCAGCCCCGCGACCGTAACCGTCTCGCCGAAGAAGCGGTTGGGCACGGGCACCACATCCACGTTCAACGCCCGTTCTCGCCTCAACCATTCCGCGACCTTTTGAAGCACGGGCGCAAACAATACGCCCGTTACCCACGTCATGCGCTGCGGCACGGAGGCCTCGCCCCCGGCCAGTCGGCGCCGAACCCTCGCCCAGTCGTCCAGGAAGGCCCGCACCAGACCCACGCCGTTCTCAATCTGGGGAAAGCCATCGTACTCAGACGCGCGAGGCACGCCTGCCTCGGCCAGCAGGCAGAACTCATCCGAGGGGTACACGAAATTGACGCCGAACTCACGTCTGAACTTGTCGCGCCAGGGCGCAACCTGCACAAGCAGCGCCTTGGCCTCACCGGCTGTGTGGCGGCGTATCGGCGCGCGCTGAAACCGCGTCAGGCCGACCGGCACCAGCGAAACCGAAGCCACCGACGGATACAGGGCCGATAGGTCGGCGACCGTCTGCTCCAGAATTCGCCCGTCATTCACGCCCGGCACCAGCACGACCTGCGTGTGGACTTCCACGCCCAAATCGGCGAGGCGCTCCAACTGCTGGCGGATGTCGGGGATCGTGGCCTTGCCAAGGAGACGGGCGCGCGTCGCGGGGTCCGTCGCGTGGACGGAGACATAGAGCGGGCTGAGCCCCTGCGTCTCAATGCGCTCCCAGTCAGCCTCGGTGAGATTGGTCAGGGTAACGAAACTGCCGGTGAGAAACGACAGGCGATAGTCATCGTCGCGCACGTACAGGCTTGGCCGCAATCCCCTGGGCATCTGCGCCACGAAGCAGAACTCACACCGGTTGCGGCAGACGCGGATGCCATCAAACAGCAGCGACTCAAACTCCAGACCCAATTCCTCGCCGTAAGCCCGTGCGCCCCGGACCGTTCGCACTTGCCCGCCACGCTCAAACGTGAGTTCCAGTTCCTCATCCGAGGAGTAGAACTGCACGTCAATGACATCGCGCACGGGCATCCCGTTGATCGCGAGCAAACAATCGCCGGGCGCCAAACCCAGACGCCCGGCAACGCTATCCCGCTGAACGCCGACGATGCGGCCGCAAACCGTGCGTGTGCTCATGCCGCTGTGTGCTGCCTCAATTCATCCTGCTCGGTTTCGTAACGGATGTAGCGCGTGGTGGCCTCGGCCAGGTTGTTGTAGAAGCCGCGATACTTCTCCGGAAGCATCGCCGCAAGGATGTACATCGCCTCGGTCGTCATCTGACGGATTGCGTCGCGGTCTATTCTGCCCGACGCCTCGTAGTCAAAACGGAACGGTTTGCCCACCCTCATGTGCAACTCGGGGCGCTTCAGGCGCAGCAGGCTGGGTATCACCTGCTCCTGCCCCCAGATGGCCACCGGCACGATGGGGGATTTCGTACGGACGGCGAGGAGCGCCATGCCGTCTTTCGCCTTGCCCAGCCCGCGCCCCCTGCTCCGTGTCCCTTCGGGGGAGATGAGCAGCACGCGCTCGCTTTCCAGCACCCAGGTGGCCCGCGTCAGCGCGCGGCGGTCCACTTCGCCGCGATTCACCGGAAATGCGCCGTATAGCCGCATGAAAGGCCCCAGTAGCCAAGAGCGCAAGTTCTCCACCTTGGTGAGCACTTCCACCTCGCGGGGCCAGAAGGCCGCAGCAAGCGGAGCGTCAAGGAAATTGACGTGGTTGAACATCAGAATCTGGCGGCCGTGGAGCGGGACATTCTCAAGGCCCTGCACGTCCAGCCGCGTCAGAAGCCGGAAAGCCAGCCGCAGCAGCCAGTTCAGCGCACGTCTAGTCCACATCTCGCTCGTTCTCCCAGCAATCGCATCCTTTCACCAGGTCAAGCACCCGCTCCAGGACTTCTTCCACAGACAGATTGGTCGTGTCCAGGTAGATGGCATCGTCGGCCTTGCTCAGCGGCGCAATGGGCCGCGCGCTGTCATACTTGTCGCGGCGAATGATGGCGGCAAGCACATCCTCGTACTTCGGGTTCGCCCCGCGGGCGCGCAGTTCCAGCGTCCGCCGACGGGCGCGCTCCTCAGGCGTGGCGTCCATGAATATCTTCAGGTCCGCCTCGGGCAAGACCACGGTGCCGATGTCGCGGCCCACCATGACGATTTCGCCCTGCTGGCCGATGCGACGCTGCTGCGCGGTGAGAGCAGCCCGCACGCCAGGGTACGCCGACACCGGAGACACCGCGGCGTCCACTTCGGGGCTGCGGATCTCCCAGGTGATATCCTCGCCATCGGCGCGAATGGTGTACTGGCGGCCATCATCCACGTGGGGCCGCTCAACGGTGATGACCACGTTTTCCGCGAGCCGCGTGATGGCCTCCTCGTCCGATATGGCAATCCCCCGCGCCAGCGCGACCCAGGTAACGGCTCGGTACATGACTCCGGTATCAAAGAAGATGTATCCCAAATGCTGGGCCAGCAGCCCTCCAATCGTGCTCTTGCCCGAGGCAGATGTGCCATCAATCGCGATGATAGACGGTGTAGACACGTTCACTCCCTATAACACGGATTTTGTTCAAACGCTACGGTTCCCTGGGCCGCGCCTGCGCTTGGGCTGGGGTGCGGCCTGGCGGTTCTTCTCCTGGGGGCCCTCGGCGCTGGCGGCCTTCCGAAGCGCAGCCACCTCCTTCGGGGTCAGCGGCCGCCACTCGCCGGGTGCGAGCCTGCCCAGACGAACAGGCCCGATGCGCACGCGGACAAGCGCCCGCACCGGATGGCCCAGCGCAGCGGCGATGCGCCGTATCTGGCGCTTCTTGCCCTCCTGCATGATCACCTGCAGCCAGGTGTCGCTGCCCTCGGACTTCAGGACTTTGACCTGCGCCGGGCGCGTCTTCACGCCATCCAACACGATGCCCCGCGACCACGCCCGGATGACGTCCTCCGTCGGGCGGCCCGCGACGCGCACGCGGTACTCGCGCTCATGCCCATAGCGCGGGTGCAAGAGCCGATTGGCCAGATCGCCATCGTTCGTCAGCAGAACAAGGCCCTCACTGGTCAGGTCCAGCCTCCCGACGGCGAATAGATGTCCCTCGTGGGGCACCAGGTCCAGCACCGTCCTGCGGCCACGGGCGTCCTCGGTGTCAGACAGCACGCCACGAGGCTTGTTGAGCGCCAGATACACGAATTGGTCGGGCGATTTCACCCGCTCGCCGTCCACGGTGATCACCTGGCGATCCGGGTCGGCCTTCTGGCCGAGCACGGCCACCGTCCCATCCACGCGAACGCGGCCCGCAGTGATGAGTTCCTCGCAACTGCGGCGAGAGCCGTACCCCGCCCGCGCCAATATCTTCTGGATGCGCTCTTCGGTCATGTGAGTCAATTCCGCCAGAGGCCAAAGTCTGCGCCCATTGTAGCCAACCATCGCGGTATGGTCAATTCCGCATGTTCATTTGCCCAAACCGGTCGTCCGCACCGCCAGGGCAGATGCGGGGGGCCCGCCCGAACGAGGTTGACAGTCCTGCCGCATGCCACGTATACTACGAGCGCCAACGTGCAAATCCTACATACAAGGAGGTAACGCAATGACGCTCAAGGGCAAACGCATCGCCGTCCTGGCCGAAGAGATGTACCAGGAACTGGAACTGTGGTATCCCACGCTGCGCATGCGCGAGGCCGGCGCCGAGGTCAAGATCATCGGCACGGGCAGCAGCCCCACGTATGCGTCCAAGCACGGGTACCCCGTTACCGTGGACGCGGCGGCCGACCAGGTGTCCAGCGCCGACTTTGACGCGGTCATCATCCCCGGCGGCTACGCACCCGACCGCATGCGCCGCTACCCCGCCGTGCTGAAGTTGGTGCGCGAGGTCTTTGAGCGCGGAGGGGTGGTCGCCGCCATCTGCCACGCTGGCTGGGTACCGATCTCCGCGGGCATCCTCAAGGGGCGGCGGGTAACCAGTTTCTTCGCCATCAAGGACGACATGGTGAACGCCGGCGCGACCTGGGTGGACGAGCCCGTGGTGCGCGACGGGAACCTCATCACGTCGCGCACCCCGGCCGACCTTCCCGCGTTCATGCGGGAGTTCCTCATCGCATTGGGTTGATCGGGTGCGGGCCTGATGCCGGGCCCGTGAC
>JARYMK010000190.1 GCA_029907165.1 Anaerolineae bacterium | reverse complement strand
ACCGCATCATCCTGGAACGGGACTGAGAATGTTCTACATCTTTGATGGCGACGACGACTTCTCGCGCGACGAGGCCCTTGCCGCGCTGAAGGCGCAACTCGGCCCCGCCGACATCGTGAGCCTGAACACCAGCGTCTTTGACGGCGCGTCGGTGTCGCTGGACGAACTCCGCCACGCCTGCGACAGCATCCCGTTCTTCGGCGACGCGCGCCTCGTCATCGTGAACGGTCTGCTGGCCCGCTTCCACGCGCCAGGCCGCAAGAAGGCAGGCGCGGCCGAGCCGGGAGAGGGCGAGGACGCCGACGAGCCGGCCAGCGGCGCTCACAAGGAGTACCGTACCCGCCTGCTGGAGTACCTGCCCATGCTCCCGGACACAACCCGCCTCGTGTTCCTGGAGTCGGTGCTGCTGCCCAGCAAAAGCCCGTTCGTCGCGCTCGTCGCCCAGCACCCCGACAAGGGCCGCCGCCAGGCGTTCTCCCTGCCGAACCCGCGCAGCCGCGATGGGCTGGGCGAACTGGCCGCGTGGATTCGCACCCGCGCCAAGGCCAAAGGCGCGCGCATAGACGCGCCAGCGGTGGATGCGCTCATAGACCTCATTGGGAACGACCTGCGGCTGCTGGATTCCGAACTGGAGAAACTGGCGGCCTACTGCGGCGAAAGCCCCATCACTCTGGCCGACGTGCGACAACTGGTGCCGCTGGCGCGCGAGGCCGTCGTGTGGGACTTGATTGACGCCATCGCCCAGAAGCGCCTGCGGGCGGCTCTGGACACCCTACGCCGCCTGCTCAACGAGGGCGAGCCGGCGCTGCGCATCTTTGGCCTGATGGTGAGCGAGTACCGGCTGCTGATCCAGGCGAGAACCCTCGCCGACCAGGGCTACACCGATGACCGCATCGCCACCAGGCTCAAGGTGCACCCCTGGCGGCTCCGCCAGCGCATGGACGCCGCGCGCCGCGGTTCTGCCGAGAGCCTCAAGGCGACCTACCGCCTGCTGCTCCAGACCGACACGGAGATCAAGACGGGAGTCCAGGAACCAGAAGCGGCGCTGGAGTTCCTGGTGGCCAACCTGTGCCGGTAGCGCGCCGCTCCCGGACAACGAACAGGGAGCGGAGCCAGCCCCGCGCCCCGCTCCCCGAACCGAACGCGGACTAGGCCGCGCGGTTCTGCGCCTCGTCGTCGTAGCCGACCCACACGTGGTTGCGCAGGATGTTGGACGCCGCCAGCACCCGCACGCCTTCCAGCGCCAGCGTGCGGCCGTTCAGGTCGGCGGGGTGAATGTAGCAGGTGTTGGGCGCGCGCCCGAACTTCTCACGGTACCGTTCCATCGCCTCGCGCACGCGCTGCTCCAGTGCCTTTTTCGGGTCGTTGTCGTACCACAGCAGGCCGATTCTCATAGGATACCTCCGCGCCGTCCCGGGTCAATGGACACCGTGTCCTCGTCGCCGATGAGAGTAAAGGTGCGCTGCCCGTCGCCTCCGTAGTTCGCGGGCGGCGTGAGGTACGGCATCCGCATCGGCTGCGGCTGGCCCCCGCCAGACACCACGATGACCGGCGGGTAGGCAGCCTGGCGGCGCTCCTCTTCTTTCTTGTCGCGCCGCGCCAGGAACAGCAGGATGATGAGCACCATGGGGATGCTGGCAGCGACGCCCAGCACCACCCCGACGACAACCCCCATCGCCTCGGTGGACATGCGATTGCCGATGACCACGCCAAGCCCGGCGAGGAACACTGCGGCCAAGAACCAGACTTTCTTCACCTTGAAGCCTCCTGCGAGGATAAGTTCCCGTTCAAGACTGCCGGACCAGCCCACCGGCCACCTTCTCCACCAATCGCGGGACGAACCCCTGACCGTTCCTGCCGCCCGGCAACAGCCGAATCTGCGGCTTGCTCCCGAAGTCCTGCGCACTGAGGCGCGCGATGTCGGTCAGCGAGATGTACGCGCCCTGCAGTCGGATGACCTGCCCCTTCGCCACCACGAGGAAGTCACCCCGGCCAAGCAGGCGTTCCGCGCCGGTGCCCGCAATGCCCGTGGCTACCTTTGCGTCCTCCGGGCTGGTAACGCTGCCGACCACGCGCACGGGGAAGTTGCTCTTGACCAGCGAGCCGATGACCGCCGCTGTGGGCTTCTGCGTGCAGGCCACCACATGCACGCCTGCGCCCCGACCGCGTTGCACCAGGCGCGTTACCGCCTCCTCCAGCGGCCGCCCGCCGACCGAAACCAGGTCGGCCAGTTCGTCAATGAACACGATGACGCGCGGCATGTCGCGGCCCTCAGCGTCGCGCCGCTCCATCTCCGCCACAAGCCGCTGGAGCACGGCCAGCGCGTCCTCCGTCCGCCGAACCACCGGGCACAGCAGGTGCGGCAACTCGGAGAAGGGCGCGAACCCCCGCCACTTGGGGTCAATCAGCACCATCTGCAGCGCAGACTGGCGATTGAACAGCGCCAGCGACGCGATCATGGCGCGGGCCAGTTCCGTCTTGCCGCTGCCCGTGGTGCCCGCGATGAGCACGTGAGCCACGTCGGGACTGGACAGGCGCAGGAGAAGCGGCGCGCCTCGCTCGTCCAGACCCAGGACGGCCGTGTGCGGCGGTACCTGCTCCAGCCGGGCGCACAGGGGAAGCAAGTGCACCACGTCGCCGTGCTCCCGCGGCACTTCCACATGCACCTCGCCGTTCTGGCGGAACACGCGGCAGGAGGGCACTCCCAGCGACAGCGCCAACTCCTCGGCGAGGTTCGCCACCTGCCGCACCTTTGCGCCCATGGGCAGCGACACGCGGAACCGCACGAAGCGCGGCGTTACGAACCCACCGCTCACCCGCGACGGCAGGCGGTGGCTGTACAGCACGTCCTCAATGCGGTCGGCCTGATAGTTGAGCACTTGCTGAAACGCGCTCATGGTCCACCTCCGACACTACGACACGGCCGCCACCGGCTGCGGGAACACCAGGATGTTGCCCGCCCGCGCCGCAGGTTCGGCCTCCTGTACCACGCGGCAGGTCCGCGCCGAGCAAGCCAGGCATTGGCTCACGCTCTGGATGGGCGCCACCTTCAGCGCGCAGGCAGCAGTGTGGAAGCGGATGGCCGGCGGGTCGTTGTTCCACACCTCCACACGCCCCGTCGCGTACCGCACGAGGATGGGGCTCGGCTCGGTCTTGGCCAGGGTAAACCGCAGGTGATCGCACGCCGACTGCCGCGCCGGGCACGTGCGGCACAAGTTCGGCGACACCTCGCGGTCCCCCTCGCGTATCTTCTGGCAGATGATGCGGCCGTCTTTGTCCACCGAACGGTATTCACAGATGCTCATGGCATTCCTCCTGGGTTCCCTACTGGGCTACGGCTTCGGCGTTCCAAAACTCGGTGCGGATGACGCCGACGCCCCGGCCTTGCACCTGGACGTCGCGCGCCGGGACGAATCGCGGCGGGTAGCGCGGGTTCTCGGAACGCAACTCCACCAGCGAGTTACGCTGGAAGAATCGCTTGCACAGCCACTCGCCTTCGGGAAAGTCCTCGCTTGGCACGCGCACGACGGCGAGTTGCCCGTTCTCCACCCGGTCGGCGGCCAGCACGAGGAGCAGGTCGCCGCTGCGGATGAGCGCGTCTTCCAGCGAGTTCCCGTCCACCTGCACCGCGTACAGGTTGTCGGCAGGCACGAACAAATCCGGGGGCACATCCACCGTCCCTACGATGTCGGTGAAGTTGATACCCTTGCCAGCAGAAGCCTTGCCGCAGAACGGAACGGAAAACGGGCGCGGCGCGATCTCCAGCGCGCGGGGCGAGTTGGCCTTGCGGCGGATGTAGCCTTTGCGTTCCAACTGCCGCACATAGTGCACCGCGTGCGACTTGGTCTTCAGGCCGAACTCGGTTACCATCTCCTCGTAGGTGGGAGCGTAGCCGTGCTTTCGCACGTAGCGAAGGAGTTTCTTCCAGAACTCTTCCTGCGACGGGGTCAGGGCTTCGGGACTCATCGCAAACCTCCTGACGCGAAACAAATAGAACGCATGTTCTAGCGTATTATACTAGAACATACGTTCTATGTCAAGAGGTTTTTCGGTTCTGCACGAAATTTTAAACTTAAGCGACGCGATCCAACCGGCGGATGACGAGCACCACCTTGCCCTGGATTTCCACGTTGGCCGGATGCACGTAGATGGGCTCCATGGTCGGGTTGGCAGGCTGGAGCCGCACGCGGTCGCGCTCGCGGTAGAACCGCTTCAGCGTGGTCTCCTTCTCGTCCTTGAGCCAGACGGCCACCAGGTCGCCATTCTGCGCCTCCTTGACGTGGCGCATGATGACCAGGTCGCCGTCGTGGATGAGCGCGTCCACCATGGAGTTGCCGCGCACCTCCAGCGCGTACAGCCCGGGTTCGTCGGCGATGATGTCCCGCGTGAGTTCCACCACCTCGTCCTCGCCCAGCATGGCGAAGTCGCTGTCGGGGATGGGCACGGGCGCGCTGGCGACGATGACGCCCACCAGTGGGATGCGCACCGGCGCGGCGTAGGTCGTCTCCGGACGGGCGAGCCGAATGCCCCGCGAGATGTCGCGGTTGCGCAGGATGTACCCCTCGCGCTCCAGGATGTTGAGGTTGTAGTTCACGACGGAAGTGGAGGAAATGCCCACGGCCTGCCCGATTTCGCGGATGGTGGGCGGGTAGTGCTTCTCCGCGGTATACTGGCGGATGAACTCCAGGATGCGCTGTTGACGTTCAGAAAGCGTCATGTCAACCTCCTTTGGCGGCCATGCGCCTGCCGCCTCTGACCTCATTATACACGAACATTCGTTCTATGTCAAGCCCCTGCGGGTTTTTTGTTCGGTTCTGGAGTTTTCTTGCCTTGCCGCCGGCACAGCGGGCGTTATTGCCGGTGGCACCCCGATGGCGAGGAATGCGTCGCCCGCCACCCGACGGTTTGACATCCGCGCCGCTCGCCCGCATAATCGCAGCATGGCTCACAGGGAGAGAATGCCTTGGCTGTTCGTGCTGGCGCTGGTGTGCGCCGCGCTGGCGTTTGCCGCGTGCGCCGCATTCCGTGGCGGGGCCGAGCGCACAGCCACTCCTGCCCCCACGCCGACGCCCAGCGCCACGCCCGCGCCGACGGCAACCCCCTCGCCGCAGGAGGTGCTTGACGCGGCGCGTGCT
>JARYMK010000018.1 GCA_029907165.1 Anaerolineae bacterium | reverse complement strand
TGACGCCACTCCAGTACCTCGTGCACAATGGAATCCTGGGAAAGGAGGATGTGTCACTAAGGTACTGAACGAGTACAAGCGTTTGACGAAAGGCGCAAGTTCTGGTAGACTTGCGGTGCGATGGATGCGGGGCCTCGTCCCGTGCATTGCGAACGCCTGGCAGGCCGCGCATCCGATCATGACTGCGACGAAGGAGTCCAGTGTGGTCTTCATCTGCTGCTTGAACTGCAAACCGAGGCCGAGTGTCAGCCCCCTCGGTTTTGTTTTGCCACTCTGTGCCATTGCTGACAAGCAAATCTCAAGGAGGGTGTAGATGGATCGCTCCACAGATCCGAACGTGGCCGAAAGGCTGGAAGCATTACGGCCACACTTCTGGAAATGGGAAGTCATCAAGGACATGATTGACCAGTTGGTGGACCTCATGCTGAACTTCCGGCAGAGCGGCCACCCGGGCGGGTCTCGCTCCAAAGTGTACCCCATGGTCATCACGGCCCTCAGCGGGGTCATGCGGTGGGACATCCGCCACCCCGAAAAGCGGTTCGCCGACCGTTTCGTCCTGGTGGGCGGGCACGTCAACCCTCTGGTGTACGCCACGCTGGCCGTGCTGAACGAGGCTATGCGGGTCAAGTACCAGCAGACGGGCGATCCCCGCTACCAGATTCCCAACGAGAAGGAGCGGGCGCTGTACTGGGAGGACCTGCTGACGCTGCGCCGTCGCGGCGGCCTGCCCGGGCACGCTGAGATGGCCGGCAAGACCCTGTTCTTCAAGTTCAACACGGGGCCTTCGGGCCACGGGTCGCCCGCCGCGGCAGGCCAGGCGCTGGCCCTGAAACTGGCGGGCGCTCCGGAGGTCAAAGTCATCGCCTTTGAGGGCGACGGCGGCCTCACCCCGGGCGCCATCCACGAGACCATGAACTCCGCATGGGGCCTGGGCCTGCGCAACCTGTACTACGTGGTGGACTGGAACGATTTCGGCATTGACGACCACCGCATCAGCGAGGTAGTGTACGGCACGCCCGACGACTGGTTCGGCTCCCATGGGTGGCGCACCTTCGGCGCGCTGAACGGCGAGGACTGGGAAGAGATCACCCACGCCATGCTCCAGATGTTCTACGGTGAGAACCCCGAAGGCGTCCCGTCCTGCACGTGGATCAAGACGCGCAAGGGCCGTGGCTATGGCAAGTATGACAACGTATCTCACGGTGCGCCCCATTCGCCCATGGACTGCGAGGCGTTCTGGGAGTGCAAAGCGCCGTTCTCCGAGAAGTACGGCGTGGAGTTTGAGGGGTTCGGGCAGCCTGCACCGCCCACCTACGAGGAGCAGCGCGCGCAGACGGCTACGAACATGCAGCGCGTGCTGTCGGTTCTGCACCGTGACCAGGAACTCATTGACTACATTGCCAACACGTTGGTGGCCCTGGGCGACTCTGTGCCCGACATGGTGCCCAACTTCCGCCTGTTCCGCAAGACCAAGGCGAACCCCTGGAAGGACGAGCGGCTGTACGATTATGAGAACTATCCCAAGGAGTTGTACGTAGCCCCCGGCACCAAGATTCCCAACCGTGCCGCGTTGGGCGCGTGGGGCGCGTGGGTCAACGCCTTCGGCTACCACCACTACGGGCGGCCGCTGTTCATCGCCATGTCGGCGGACTTGGCCGAGTCCACCAACATCGCCGGGTTCGCCAAGAAGTGGGGCGACTTCCCCGGCTGGGGCTGGTACAACCGCAAGACCAACCCCGACGGTGCGCTCCTGCCCCAGGAAATCACCGAGTTCGCTAACGCGGGCATCAGCGTGGGCATGGCCACGGTCAACTTCGCCGACGACCCGTGGAACGAGTGGGATGGGTTCTGCTCCGCCTCGTCCACATATGGCTCGTTTGCGTACCTGAAGTACGGTCCCATGCGCTTGTTCAGCCAACTGGCGCAGGACTGCCCGCTGAAAGTGGGCAAGGTGCTGTGGGTGGCGGGCCACTCGGGGCCCGAGACCGCCGAGGACTCCCGCACCCACTTCGGCATCTTCTCGCCGGGCGTTGGGCAGTTGTTCCCCAAGGGGCACATCATCAACCTGCACCCGTGGGAGTACAACGAGGTGCCTGTGGTGCTGGCGGCGGCGCTGAAACAGGACGTGCCCATCATTATGCTGCACCTGACGCGCCCGCCCATTGAGATACCCGACCGTGCGGCCCTGGGCATTGAGTCGCACTTCGCCGCCGCAAGGGGCGCTTACCTCATCCGCCCCTACAAGCCGGGCCAGAAGAAGATGGGAACCGTCCTCGTTGAGGGAACCAGCAGCACCCTCAACATCATCAAGATATTGCCGGAACTGGACAAGGCCGGGCTGAACGTCAAAATCATCGCGGCCATCAGCCCGGAACTGTTCGCCCTGCAGCCCAAGTCGTACCGCGACCAGATTCTGCCCGAAGAGGACTGGTGGGACTCCATGGTCATCACCACGTCCGCCCTGCGGCTGGCGAGCGACTGGATCACCAACCGCGTCTCGGAGGAGTACTCCATGGCCTCGGACTGGGACAACCGCTGGCGCACGGGCGGCAGCGTGGACGAAGTGGTGGACGAGGCGCACCTGTCGCCGCCGTGGCTGCTCAAGGGCATAGAGCGATTCGCCCGCGAGCGCGAGCAGCGGCTGGCGCGCATCCGCGCCATTGTGGAGGCCGCCGGGTAGCCCTGGCCGCCTGACGGGAGGCTTCCTCGCAGAGCGCCGCGTGCCCGCACGTGGCGCTCTGCACCTGTGCAGAGGCACGCTCTTTGCTACAATGGCGCGACCAAAACGAGGCAGAAGCACGACATGAAGAGATTGTGGACACCCTGGAGAATGAAATACCTGGAGAGCAAGCGGCCCGAAGGCTGCGTGTTCTGCCAGAAGATCGCCGAAAGCGACGATGCGAAGAATCACATCCTGTACCGCGGCAAGCACGCCTGCGTGCTGCTCAATCTATACCCGTACAACTCGGGCCATCTGATGATTATCCCGTACGCGCACGCTGGGCGACTTGCGGACCTGAGCATGGACGTACAGACCGAGATGCTCGTTCTGCTGAACAAGTCCCTGGAGGTGCTCCAGCGCGCACTATCGCCCGAGGGGTTCAACATCGGCGTGAACCTGGGGCGGGCGGCTGGTGCGGGCATTGACGAGCACGTCCACGTCCACGCCGTCCCGCGCTGGTCGGGCGACACCAACTTCATGGCCGTCTTCGCCGAGACCCGCGTGGTCCCGGAGTGGTTGGACGACACGTACCGCAAACTGAAGCCCATCTTTGACGACGTGATGAGTTAGTGGTTGAGCACAGAGAAAACTGTCTGTTGTCATTGCGAGCGGAGCGAAGCAATCTCGGTTGACGGGATTCTTCGGCGCTCCGCGCCTCAGAATGCCAGGCTACCAGGATTGCTTCGGGCACCCCGTGCCCTCGCAATGACAACGGGAAATTTCTCTGTGGTTACGCGTTAGGCCGAGAACGCAGCTGATGATTCATTGGGTTGTGGGGTAGAAGTGAAACGCTTGCGAGAGTCCATTCGGCGGCGCATTGCCCAACTTCGCATCGCCTGGAGAAGGCGGGTGTATCAGTTCAGGATGAGGCGGGAACGCTGGCTTCGGCGGGCCCGCTATCTGCGTTCGCGCCTTCCCTGGCGACAGATGCGCGAGACCGTCAACGAGCGGAACATCTGGAACCTGTACCTGGACGTAGCCTGGTGGGGGGTTGCCAACGGCATCTGGATCACCTACCTGAGCGTCTTCGCGGTTCGGCTGGGCGCGTCCACCCAGTGGCTAGGCGTGCTGGCGGCCCTGCCCGCCCTGGTCAACATGATCTGGGCCATCCCCTCGGCCCGCATCGTGGAGAGTGCGCCGCGGCGACTGCCCCTGGTGTTGCGCGTCGGGTTCCTGCAGCGCCTGGCGTGGCTGGGGGTGGCGCTGGTGCCGTTTGCGTTCAGGGGGCAGGGGGGCGTGTACGCGATTGTCCTCATCGCGGGGCTGAGCACTATCCCCGCGGCCACGTCGGCGGTGGCCTTTACCAGCATCATGGCCGACCTCATCCCGCCGCAGGACCGCGCCCGCGTCGTGAGCGTCCGCAACGTGCTGCTATCGGCCACGACGACGCTGACCGTCCTAGCGTGCGGCCCGATACTGGACGCGATTCCGTTCCCGCTGTCGTACCAGGTGGTGTTCGGCCTATCGTTCCTCGCCGCGCTGATGAGCCTCCGCCATGTGGCGCGGCTCCAGGTGCCCGAAGAGGTTACGGCGGCCCATCGGGAGCGCCCCAAGTCGTGGCTCACCACCAACGTGCGCAACGCCGTCCGCGAGGTGATGGCGGCCAAGCCGTTCGTCAAGTATGTGGTCAGTTCGCTCATCTTCCATTGGGGCATCTACTTTCCCACGGCGCTGTTCTCCGTGTACCGTGTGCGCTACCTGGGAGCGACGGACACGTGGATCGGCCTGCTGACGATGGTGGACTCGGTGATCACGATTGCGTTCTACATGGTCTGGGGGCGGCTGGCGACACGCTGGGGAAACCGCCGAGTGCTCATCATCGGGGCTTTCGGGATGATCGCCTTTCCCGTGCTCACCGGCCTGTCCACATCCCTGCCCATGCTGCTGATTCCGTCGGTCATCGCGGGCATCTTCACACCGGCGTTCAACCTGGCCACGTTCAACGAGTTGTTGGCCGTGTCGCCCGAAACGCACCGGCCGCGTTTCATCGCGGTGTACACGTCGGCTGTCAACGCGGCTGCCTTTGCCGCGCCGCTGGCTGGGTCCTACCTGGCCGCCGCCACCGACATCCGCCTGGCCCTGTTCCTGGGCGGGGCGTTCCGATTCCTCGGCGGGCTGGCCTTCACCCTGATGCTCGGCTTCGGCGCGGAGAAGAAGGTGCGGCCCTCAGCCTGATCCTCGCCCGAGTGCCGGGTGCGCCGCGCCTGCACGCTCTGCTTCTCACAGTGCCCACAAACCTGGGGGAGAGTCTTTATGTCAATTTCTACTTGACGGATTGCAACAAATCGGGTATAATGTGTTATGTATTGTTGGCGCCCCTGAAAGCGTTGGTTGACCCTTCGGATTCCGGCCCTAGAACAAGGAGGGAACTATGAAACGCACTCCGGTTGTCCTCATAGCTCTGCTCGTCGCTGTCCTGCTCCTGCTGGCCCTCGGCCCCGCAACCGCCAGCGCAGCCGGCCCTGCGTGTCCGTGCGGGGGGTATCACGTTGTCTGCCCGGGTGAGACGCTCAGCCGCATCGCGTGGCGCTACGGCACCACGGTACAGGCCATCGCGGCGGCCAATGGCATCTGGAACCCCAACCTCATCTACGCCGGCCAGGTCCTGGTCATTCCATGCCCGTGCTGGCGGCCCGTGCCGAGGCCAGCCTGCCACGTCGTCCGCTGGGGCGAGACGCTGTTCGGCATCGCTCGTATGTACGGGACATCGGTCTGGGCCATTGCCAGGGCCAACGGTATCTGCAACATCAACTATATACGTGCGGGGCAGTGCCTCGTCATCCCGTAGGGAAGCAGGTTTCACCGCTAAGACAGCATAGAGACCACAGAGGATATAGGGTATCTGCCGATTTCCACGGCGATGTCTGTGCGCTCTGCGGGGGACAGCGGCTATCCAGGCGGACCCACGCATGAAAAACGGGGAGTCCATCGGGCTCCCCGTGATTTCCTTGCGGCGCGTTGTGGCTATTCCAGAGAGACCGGCCGGGATAGCAGCGCTGCGAGCAACTTGACCGAGTTCTGGACGTCGCCCTCATCCACCATTTCGGACACCGAGTGCGAGTAGCGCGTCGGGACTGACAAGACGCCCGCAGGCACGCCTTCTTTCGTCGTCTGCATCGCCATCGCGTCCGTGGAGCCGAACTCCAGCACCTCCAGTTGGTAGGGGATGCCTACTTCTTCGGCTGTGCGAATCATCCAGTCCTTCAGCCCCTGGTGCACGATCATCCCGCGGTCCATGACCTTGATGGCGGGGCCTTTTCCGATGCCCACGTTCATGGGGTGGCTCTCGGGCGTGTCGCCAGTGGGAGTAATGTCCACCGCGATGGCGTAGTCGGGCTCCACGCCGAAGGCCGCCACCGTCGCGCCTCGCACGCCCACCTCCTCCTGCGCGGTGAACACGAAGTACGTGTCGTAGGCGGGCTTGGGCATGGTGCGCAGCGTTTCAATTAGGACGGCGCACCCGATGCGGTCGTCAAACGCCTTGGCGATCCAGCGGCCGTGCTGCGCCGCGAACGGCTGCCAGAACGTGGCCGCATCGCCCACCTTCACGGGACACGAGTTCTTGTCCTTGGCCCCCACGTCAATGAACATCTTGTCCAGGTCGGGAATCTTGGTTCGGTCTTCCAGTTTCTCCAGCCCGATGGCGCCCACCAGGCCGTTGGCGAAGACCACGCGCGCGCCAGGAAGCCCCAGTGGCCTGACCCCACCGATGCGGGTGAACCGCGCGAACCCGTCCTTGTCTATGTGCGTTACCATCACGCCGATTTCGTCCATGTGGGCCGCCACCAGCGCCCGATGGCTGCTGTCGCGCCCCTTCTTGAGCACGAACAGGTTCCCAATCCCATCGGTGCGCACCTCGTCGGCCAGGCCCTTTACCTCGGCGGTAATGATGGCTCGCACCTGCGCCTCAAACCCCGAAGGACCGTAGGCTTCCGTCAGTTTCTTCACCAGTTCTTTCACAGATTTGCCTCCTTGGGCCGCCCTCTAGGATTCGGGCCGGATGATGTCCAGAGTCAGGGTGCGCAGGATTTCGCGCACCAGAGTTACCGTGTGTTCCAGGTCCTTGCGGTACAGCAATGCCACCGGCGAGTGGATGTACCGGCACGGGACGGCGATGGTCAGCGACGGGATGCCCTCGCGGGTCAGGTGAATCGCGCCCGCGTCGGTTCCGCCGATACCTGGCTGCTTGAATTGATACGGAATCCCGTGCTTCTCGGCCACCGCGACGGCGTGTCGGAGCATCCCGGCGTGGGCAATGAAGGAGCGGTCCATGACCGTGATGACCGGCCCGCCGCCCAGGCGACTCGTCGGGCTGACATCTTTCTTCTTGGGCAGGTCGTCGGCGATGGTACCCTCCAGGGCGATGGCGCAGTCGGGTTCCACGCTGTAGGCCGCAACCCGCGCGCCGCGCAGCCCCACCTCTTCCTGCACGGTGAACACGGCATGCAGGTCAAACGGATAGTCGTGCTTCAGCAGTTCTACCAGCACGGCGCACCCCGCGCGGTCGTCAAACGCCTTGCCCTTCGCATAAGGCCCCAGTTCCTCGTAGGCCGTGTCAAACGTGGCGTAGTCGCCCACGTGGGTCAGCGCCTCGGCGGCCGACTGCGAGGTAACGCCGATATCAATGGCCATCTGCTCGTATTTCGGGACCTGATTCAGTTCCTCGGCCTTGAGTTTGTGGATGGGTTTTACGCCAATGACGCCGGGCACCTTGTTGTCGCCGATGAGGACCTTCTTCGCCAGGAGCAGGCGCGGTTCAATCCCGCCCGACGGCTGAAACCGCAACAGGCCGCTCTTGGTGATCTCGGTAATCATCAGGCCGACTTCGTCCATGTGGGCGGCCAGCATGACCTTGCGGGGCACCGGCGCGCTGGCCGATGCGCGGGCCTTCCGCACGGCGATGAGGTTGCCCAGCGCGTCCACGCGGTACTCGTCTATGTGATCGCGGATGTGCCGGAACAGGATGGAGCGGATTTCGTCCTCGCGTCCCGCAACGCCGCGTGCCTCCGACAGTTCTTTCAGCAGTGTCACGTCTCCCTCCACTCTCGCCCAACCCATCACGATGCCACGTCCAGGCGCGGCGTCAGTTTGTCCATTGTCGTGGCGTCCAGGCTAGCGATGAAGGCCGCCAGCAATCGCCCGGCGCGCTCCACGTCGGTTACGCACACCGTCTCCACCGGCGTGTGCATGTAGCGCAGGGGCACGCCGATGACGCCGGTCGGGATGCCCTCGCGGGACACCTGCATCGCCCAGGCGTCGGTCCCGGAGCCTCTGGGCAGGGGTTCTATCTGGTAGGGGATTTCCAGTTTCTTGGCGGTCTCCACTAGCATCTCGTGAATCTTCGGGTGGACATTGGGCCCGTACCCGATGACAGGGCCGCCGCCCATCTGGAAACTCTCGCCGTCGGCGGAATCGCCCATGGATCCGAAGGTAACGTCAATGGCGATGGCGATGTCGGGCCGGATGCCGTAAGTGGTCGTGATCGCGCCCAGGAAGGTAACCTCCTCCTGACACGTGGCCACGCCGTACACGTCCCAGGCGTGCTTCCACCGCTCGGCCAAGTTGGAGAGAGTCTCGCCTACGACAACCACGCCCACGCGGTCATCAAACGACTTGCCCGCCACCCAATCCTTCTGGAGCGGGATGAACGGGCGGCGGAAGGTAACCAAATCTCCCACGCGCACCCACTCGTTCACCTCATCCGGCGGCAGCGCCACGTCCACGAACAGTTCGTGCAGCGGGATGACTTTGTCGCGCTCTTCAGGGGTTACGACATGGGGCGGGCGCGCACCGATGATGCCAGGCAGTTCCCTGCGCCCGTGCACGATGACCTCCTGGCCCGGCAGGATGCGTGGGTCTATGCCGCCCACCTGGGCCACGTGGAGAAAGCCCTCTTCAATCTTGGAGACCATGAGGGCGACTTCGTCAATGTGCCCGGCCAGCATGATGCGGCGGCGTGGCTCGTCGCCTTCGCCACGGCGGAGCGCGATGACGCTCCCCATCTTGTGCATCTGCACATCATGAGCGTAGCGCCGAAACTCCTCGGCCACCAGTTCGCGGATGGCGCGCTCGTAGCCGGAAGGCCCGGCGGCCTCCGATAGGCGTTGAAGAAATCCTTTGCAATCCACGATTGTATCCTCTACCTTCTGCGGCTCGGGTTGCCGCCGCGGGGTTGCGCGGTGCACGCCAGGACATTATACGCCGAACTGCACCCTTGTCAAAACAAATTTGCAAACGTTTGGGCACGTCGTCTCAATTCTATCAAAAGCAGGGAGCATGGGGGCGGTTTGCAGGAACCGCCCGCGCGCCCAGAGGCTCAACGCGCCCAGCAGATACAGCAGCAGGATGAACCCCACCAGAACCCACAGCACCGCCCGCCTGAATCGTTCGCGATCGTCCATGGCCGATTCCCGTCGCCTCATTGGGTCGTTGGCGTCGCCTCGGGTGGCGCGGTCGGCGCCGGCGTGAGCAGTCCCGGCGTGGGCGCTTCCGTCGGCGTGGCCTCGGGCGTCGGCGTCAGCGTGGGGCTGGGACTCGGCGACGGCTCCGGCGTGAGCGTGGGGGTCGGCGTAGCCGAGGGCGCTGGCGTGGGCGTGGCCGATGCGGTCGGGCTCGGCGACGGCGACACGGCGCGCGTGGGGGCGGTGGCCGTGGTCGACACCGTCGCGGTCGGCGAGATCGTTGCCAGGATGGTGGGCGTGGCCGTGGGGCGGGTCGGGCCAGTTGATGAGAACTGAAGCGCCAGGAACCCCAGGCAATAGCAGGGCAGCGTCAACAGGATGAGCGCGACGAGAAACAAGTACACGCTCTTCTGCTGTTCCGAGAGATGGGACCACCACTCGCGAATGCTCACCTGTGTCGCTCGCTCCGTACAGGGATGCGCGACGGGCCGTCTCGCGCAGAACCCGAGTGCCCGCCGCCGTCCTTTATACCACCGATTGCCCGTCGGGTCAATGCGATTTCGGCCACCTACGGTCGGCGCGGGTGGGGCGGAATCTCCCCACGATGCTGCAGCCGCCACCACACGCCAACGGGGTACCCTACCATCTTCGCCCAGTCGCCGACGACGCGGATGATCGGAACCCACAGGATGGCCTTCGCCTTCTCTCGCGCGGGCATCCCCTCCAGGCGCGGCAAGAGCCGCCGGTACGGCGTGCGCAGCATGGCCGCCGCCCCCAGCAGGTACAACAGCCAGACCACAGGATGGAACACCAGCCCCGCCGCCAGGATGAGCGGCACGGCGACGAGGTAGGTGCCATAGCGGGCCGCCTGGCGCTCGCGCCACAGGTCGGCCTTGCCGTCCCCGCGTGCGTAGCGGTAGTACTGACGGGCGAAGGCGCGCAGGCTCGGCCTGGGTCGGAAGTGGGCGATGGCCCGGGGCGCGAAGGCGAACGTCCCGTACCGCCTGCGCAGCGCGAAGTCAAAGATCAGGTCCTCGCAGTAGTCCAGCCACTCCGGATAGCCGCCCACTTCTTCCCACGCGCTGCGCAAGAACGCCACCGAGCGGCTAGAGGGCAGGAACTTGTCGGGGCGAATGTCGCGCAGGTCGGGGAGCGTGGTGGCCCCCAGGGCGATCTCAAACGTCGTTCGCGGGTCGGACACGAAGAACCCCGCGCACACTGCCGCCTCGCCGCGCTCTATGGGCGCGACGATTTCCGCCAGCCACTCGGGGACGAGCCGCGTACCCGCGTCGGTGGATGCGATGATCTCGCCGGTGGCATGTCGGATGGCGTAGTTGCGCCCCTGCGAAATGTTCGCGCCCGGGTGGAACAGCAACTTCAGCGGCAGCCGCTCCAAATAGCGGCCCAGGATGTCCAGCGTGCCGTCGGTGGAGCCGCCGTCCACGATGACGATTTCGTCCGGCGGCCGCGTTTGCGCTGCCAGGGAATCCATGAGCGCGCCGATGCTCTCGCGCTCGTTCAGGACTGTGGCGATTACGGACACTCTCATCTCATCGCACCACCTTGAGCGTGCACAGGAGCACCGCGTCGCCCCACTTGCCATCGGGCAGGGTGCGCGCAGCCAGGTACAGGTCGTAGCGGCCCGCAGGCAGGTCAGCGGGCAGGAGCATGAAGCGGTCGTCGCGGACCACCTCGCCTTCGTCCCACAGCGACGTTGGGTAGCGGCCCTCGGCGGGCTGGCTGGTGCTGGACAGCGCCGCCCCTCGGTCGCCGATGGTTATCTCGTAGTCCACGCGGGGCGCAGCAACCGCCCGCCAAAACAGCGTGAGATGCACCGCGTCGCCCGGACGCAGGTCCGCCCGCTGGCCCTCAAAGCCCAGTTTGTGCACATCCACGCCGCCCAGTTCCAGCGGGCCGATGCGAGCCGAAAGGCGCTTCTGCATGGGAATCGCCGACAGGGGCGGCTGGCGTGTGGACTTGTGCACGCGAATCGGATCCAGCAGCAGATGGTCGCCCGCGTCGGCTCCGCCCAAGACGATAGGCAGGCGCGCGCCGTTGTCCAGGCGGTACATGCCGATCTCCAGGCGATATTCGCCGGGCGGCGTCCCAGGGGGCACGGGCACGCCGTAGTTGTCGGCGATTCGGTCGCCCGCTCTCCACGTCGTGGTAAGGGCGGCGCCGCCTCCGGGTTCCGCGTCACGCTGGCCCACCACGTGGCCGCCCGCGTCCAGCAGGTGCACGAAGACCTTGTACCGCTCCTCCACGGCGGCCAGCGCCTCCCAGAACAGCGTGATCTGCACAATGCCGCCCGATGGCACGTCCTCGCTCAACAGGCTGTACCCGCGCAGCCGGATGCGGTCGCCGAGGCGGGCATCCATCGGGTGGGTGATGTCGGCCAGCGGCTTCTGCGGCACGGCGTACACCACAAAGCGCACGTTGCCGAACCAGTCGTCCGACGCCTTGAAGGCATGGCTGTCCATCCACGACTCAATGAACCGTTCCGGGTCGCTCTCGTCGGTGGCCCAGAAGATGGCAAAGACGCGCTCCTTGCCCGCCAGCATCTGCGTCAGATCGCGCTCGGTCGCGGCCTTGTCCAGCGGGCGCTGCCTCGGTAGAGGGTACACGGAACTGGAGCCGGTATAGTACAGCGTGAACGTCTCCACCTGGCTAGGCGCGTTGATGAGCACGGCGTCGTTCGGCCCGCCAAACGCCTCTATGTAGCGGGCGATGCCCCGGTAGTCGTCGCGGGCGTAGGCGGGGTCAAAGTAGTAGTTCTGCAGTGCCTGGGCACCCGCGCCGGCCACCGCCACGATCGCCAGCAGCAGCCACATCTGCGCCCATAGCCGCCCCAGGCCCCGCGCGGGCCGCCTCTGCAGCGGCCACAGCGCCCCCCGCGCCACCAGGAGCGCGAACGCCGGCGCGCAGACCAGGAAGAACTTGGGCCGGTACGCGGGCTTGAGCAACGACAGCGCCCACTGCGCCAGGACGGGCACCGCCAGCCACGCGGCGACAAGTCCCGAACGCAGCCACCAGGGCAGTCCAGCGCGCGCACCCGACTCGCGGCGCAACGGCAGCAGCCCCGCCAGCGCCACCACGCCCAGCGCAGCCGCCAGCACGAGCAGGTTGGCGCGGGGCAGGGGCAGGGAATGCCCGCCGACCAGCAGCGTGAAAGCATCCTTGACGAAGAACGCTAGCGAGTGGGGTTCGCTGATGGCGGGCCACTGCATCATCTGCCGCAGGCCGACGGGCAGCCACGGCAGGTAGAAGGCGAACGCCACACCCTGGATGGCGGCCCAGCGCGCCAGTCGCCCGGCTCCGCCTCGCTGCCACAGCCAGAACGCCAGGTACGCAAGGTTCCACACGGCCCACAGAATCGGGAACGAGTAGTGCGTGTACAGCCCCATCGCCACCGCCAGGGCGTAAAGGACGGCGAAACCATTCACCGCAGAGAGTGGGGAGAACGCAGAGAGGGAAAATCTTTCTTTGTCTCTGCGATCTCTGCGCTCTCCGCGGTGAGATGTTTCAGCCTGCATGTGGCGCACAAGGGCGTAGGTGCCCAGCGAGACGACGGTGGCGAGGAGCATGTACATGCGCGTCTCCTGGGAGTAGTACACCTGGAACGGCGAGAGCGCCGCCAGGAATGCGGCCAGTAGCCCCACCTCTGCCCCGAACAGCGCCTCGCCGATAAAGAACACCAGCGCCACAGTCCCGACGCCCAGCAGCGCCGACAGCGACCGCAGCGCCAATTCGCTCACACCCCAGAGGCGCACCCAGAAGTGCAGCAGCCAGTAGTACAGCGGCGGGTGGATGTCGTGCGCCGCGTCGCGGGTGATGGTCGCCAGGTCGCGCAGAGCCAGGGCCGCGCTGGTACCCTCGTCGTTCCACAGGCTCTGCGCGCCGATGCGGTAGAAGCGCAGCACCGCCGCCAGCGCCAGCACCAGCGTCAGGAGCACCCAGACCAAACGCCGCCGCGTCATCGCCGCCTCCTGCTCCGGAACGGCACCGACAGCAGGCCCAGCGCGGCAACGGCAACGGCTACCAGGCCCAGCGCCTTGCGGGCGGCGTAGGTTCCCGGCCGGTTCGTTACAATCAACCCATCCAGCGCCGCGCCCTCGGTGGCATAGATGACAGCCTCATGTTCGCCGCGCCGCAGGTTGCTCGCTATCGGTACAATGACCGCAGGCATGTTGGTCTCCGCGTGCAGGCTGACCACCGCCGCCTCGCGGCCATCCACGACGACGCGGAGCGCGCCCGCGTCCGGCCCCTTGACCACCGCCAGGTCCAGTCCCGTGCCTACGAACCGGAACCTTACCTGCCCGTCCCCGCGGCTCACGCGGCAATGCCCCAGGACGGCGCGGGAGTCCCTGACGTCATCCCATCGCCCTGCGTAGGCCAGCGCCCAGTGATCCTCCTGATGCCAACCCGCGTACACCTTCGGCCCCTCGGCGGTAAGTTGCCGCATGGCGTCATACACCGGCATGGGCGTGAAGTCCGGCTCCACCATGCGGAAGTAGTAGAAGACCTCGCCGGTCTCGGTATCGGTGGCGCGCTTGAAGAACCAGTAGTTCATCACGCCCATCCAGGGCCATTCGGCCTGGGCGCGGCGGTAGGCTTCCACGGCATAGCGGGCCTGCTGCTCCGGCGTTACGCGGCCGTAGATGGCGGGCTTGGGGAAATCGGCGGGGACGGCGTTCCAGCCGACCTCGGTGGCCCAGATGGGCTTGTCGGCGTCGCCGTTGCGCACCATGATCTCGCGGATGAGTTGGGGGCGGGCGAAGTTGGTGCGGTCCGGCGTGGCGCGGCGGTCTGTCGGCCCCGTCCACAGGCCGTAGGCCATGACGCTCATGATGTCAAAGTAGCCGCGCACGCCCGCGTCGTACATGCGCTGCAAGTACACCAGGTCGCTCATGTTGCGCCCGCCGGGTTCCAGCGTCTGGGCCAGCCCTGCGCACAGGATGACGCAGTCGGGGTCGGCGGCCTTGGCGCGGGTGTAGGCCACCTTCAGCAGCGCCACGTATCCCTCGGGGTCAACCGTCTGCTCGCCCCACTCCGGATAGATGTTCGGCTCGTTCCAGATTTGGTAGTAGCGAATGCGGCCCTTGTAGCGGGTTACCACAGCCTCCACGAAGTTGCCGAAGTCGTTGAGGTCGTCGGGGGGCGCCAATGTGCCGCGCGCGTCGCCGTCGGCGCGGGACCACGCGGGCGGATTGTCCAGCCGCGCGATGATCTCCAGGCCGTACCGCTCGGCCAGGTCCACGATGCGGTCATACTTCTCCCACGCGGAGCGCGGCGGTTCGTTGCGGCGGTCGGTGAAGTCGCCCCGCCCGTGAATCTCAATGTCCTCCCAGGGGAACTCCTGGCGAATCCAGTGGAAGCCCGCGTCGCGGATCATCTGCATCGCCCGTTCCACTTTGGCGGGCTCCACCTCCTGCTCCAGGAACACGTTCACGCCGTAGGGTTTCACGCCCGCGTGGGCCATAGGGGTCATCGGCGCGGTTTGCAGGGGCGGGCGCGTCAGTTGGATGAGCGCCCACGCGACCGTGCCCTTGATCTGCTCGCGAAGGTCTTCTTCGCCGGTAACGCGGTACATCGCCGCGCGCAGCGGATCGCGGGCCAAGAAGGCCCCCACAACCGCCAGCGCGATGAGCACGCCGAACGCGATGAGCCAGGCAATTCGCCGTCTGGGGCGTCTCCGCAAGCGCTTCCTCCGTTGCAGGCGTTTTGCAGATTATACGTTGGGAGCGGGCCTCTGCCAAACACCCGGCAGCGGGGAACGGGTTAAGTGTTTTGTCATGCGGAGCGCAGCGAAGTCGCGCCCGACGCTGGAGCCACCGCGCATGGGGGAGAGACCGAGATTCTTCGCCACCTCGTGGCTCAGAATGACAATGCAGGCGAGAAAACGCGCGCGACGTGTTTGACATGCGCATGGCGTCGGTGTATAGTACCGTGGCCTTCCGGTGGGGAAGGCGGATCTCACGGGGGATGGGTGCTGAATGGGCGATCTGGGAAACCTCCTGCGCGAAGCCCGCGAAAGAAAATCGTTGTCCCTGGAACAAGCCGAGGCGGATACCCGCATCCGCTACAAGTTCCTGGTGGCACTGGAAAATGAAGACTACGCGGCCCTGCCCGCGCCGGCGTATGTCAAGGGCTTCCTCAAGACCTACGCGGCCTACCTGGGCCTTGACCCGCAGCAGGTGCTCGCCCTGTACCATGCTGTTACAGGCTCCGCCGAAAGCGCCAAACTCCCATCCGTGCCGCTGGTGGAAGTGCCCATGGAAGGCAGGCGCAGCCTCTGGCCCATCATCACAGGATTGGCCATCGTGGCGGGTGTGCTGCTCCTGGCCGCAGCCATCATGCGCACGCCGTGGCGCTCGTGGCTGGGGCTAACACCCGCGACGCCGCAGCCTACGGCCACCGCTACCGCTACCGTCGCGCCGACCCCGCAGCCCCATCCGACACTGACGTTCACACCCACGCCCCTGCCCTCACCGACGGCCTCGGCAGAGCCAACGGCTACGCCGGCGCCGACCGTTGGCGTCCGCGTGCAGTTCGTCGTGAGCGGCCGCTCGTGGGTGCAGATCGTCGCCGACGACGCGGTGGTTTATGCGGGCCTGCTGGAAGACGAGACCCGCCTGTGGGAAGCCTCGCGGAAGATCGTGGCGCGCATCGGCAACGCCGGCGCAGTGGATGTAACGGTGAACGGGCAGCACATCGGCATTTTGGGCCAGCCCGGCGAGGTCGTTGTCAGTGAGTGGCTGGCAGAAGGCGCCCAACCGACGCCCACCGCCACACCCTGACCGCCGCGCGAAGGGGATTTCTGGAGAGCGAGGGGATTCGCCCCTCGCTTCTTTGTGGGAGTTGCGGATGCCTAGATTCTACCTGATCACCCTAGGCTGCCCCAAGAATGTGGTGGACTCCGAGGGAATCCATCGCCAGATGGTGGCTGCAGGGTTTGAGCCGACTGACCGGCCCCGCCGCGCCGACGTGCTCATCGTCAACACGTGCGGGTTCATCGGCGACGCGCTGGACGAGTCACTGGCAACACTGGGAGAACTGGCGTCGGCCAAGCGGCAGGGCCAGGTGCTCATCGCTGCCGGCTGCCTGTCCGAGCGCGAGGGCGAGGCGCTGTTCGCGAAGGTGAAGGGCGTTGACGCCATCCTGGGCACGCGCCGCTGGGCCGAAATCGCCCGCCTGGTGGCGCAGGCGCGGACGGCACGCGAGCGCATCGCCTGGACCGGCGATCCCGCCGACCCCGAATCGGGCCCCTGGTGTCTGGACGCTCCCATGCCGCGCGTGCCGGGGCAGGCGTCCGCATACCTCAAGGTCGCTGACGGGTGCAGCGCCACGTGCGCTTTCTGCACCATCCCCAGCATCAAGGGGCCATACCGCAGCCGACGGGTGGGGGCCATCCTGGCCGAGGCCAAGGCGCTGGCCGACTCCGGCGCCCGCGAGTTGATCCTCATCGCCCAGGACACGACCTCATACGGGCGGGACATCGGGGGCGAGGGCCTGCCCGGCCTGCTCCGCGCGTTGAGCGGGGAACTGCCCCACGTGCCCTGGATTCGCGTCATGTACGCCTACCCGCAGTTCGTAACGCCGGAACTGATTGAGGCCATGGCGCAGTTGCCCAACGTGTGTCACTACCTGGACATGCCCCTGCAACACGCCCACCCTGACGTGCTGAAGCGAATGCGCCGCCCGTCCGACATGGACGCAGTGCGGCGGCTGCTGGAATCCCTGCGGGCGGCCATGCCCGACATCGCCCTCCGCACCACGTTCATCGTGGGCTATCCGGGCGAGACCGACGCGCAATTCCAGACGCTGCTGGACTTCATGGCCGAGGCGCGCTTTGACCACGTGGGCGTGTTCCGCTACTCGCGCGAACCGGGTACGCCCGCAGCCGACCTGCCGAGCCAGATTCCCGAGGACATCAAGCAGGCGCGATATAAGCAGGCGATGGCGCTGCAACAGGAGATTTCCCGCGCGCGCAACCTGGCGCTGGTGGGGCGCGTGATGGATGTCCTGGTAGACGGGGCTGGCGACGGCATCAGCGTGGGGCGCACCTACCGCGACGCGCCGGAGATTGACGGCCTGGTGCCCGTGCCTGGAGAACTGCCGGTCGGGAGTTTTGTCCGGGTGCGCATCACCGGGGCGATGGAGTACGACCTGCTCGGCGAGGTGGTCGGCTGACGGTGGCCCCTCGTTCCCCGTCTCAGCGTGCGGCGGGGGAAGCCGCAGGCTGGGGGTAACGCAGCCCGCGCACGACCGCCCGATTACTGAAACGCCGGGCTGGAACAGTCCTGAAAGCGCTTCTCGCTCCCGCGCGGGTGTTCAGGGGGTAGTGCGCAGACCTCACCCTAGCCTTTTCTCCACCGGGGAGTGAACCGCCAACATCAAAACACCGGCTCATCAAGCAGGCCCCGCGCCAGGAGTTCGCGCTGGAGTTGCACGGCGGAGCGGAAGCGGATGGCCTGCATCCCTGCGGCCTCGGCGGCGCGGGTGTTGCGCTCCTTGTCGTCCACCAGCAGGCACTCGCCGATGTCTACCTCGGCGACGATGGCCGTCAGGCGGAAGATTTCGGGGTCAGGCTTGCGGAGCCCCACCTCCGCCGAAATGACCACGAAGTCAAACAGGTCCAGCAAGCCCAGTTCGCTCAGCAGGCTGCGCAGGCTGATGGTGGCATTGCTGAGCAGGCCGACCCTGTGGCGTCGACGGAGCGCCACGGCGAGCCGCACCACGCGCCGGTTGATTCCCTCCAGCGGCGCGCCGCCGTGCCTCAACTCCTCCAGCCCGGCGGGCCACGGCCCCTCCCATCCGGCCTGCAACCGGCGGAAGTACTCGTCCTCGGTAATCTTGCCGGTGGAGACCAGTTCCCACGCCTCGCCACTAAAGAAGTACTGGAAGAGCGTCCCCGGCCGCCGTCCCAGGGCGCGGTCGTGCTCTGCCAGGAATTGGCGCGTGCGCCACTCATACGTGAAGACGGCACCGTAGTCAAAGACGATGGCTTTCACCCCGCCCGCCATGTCCCGCCTATCTCCGAATCCACTGCACGAGCAAGGGGACCGACTGGCCGATGGGTTGGAATCCGAATCGGTGGTATAGCCGCTGCGAGACCACGTTGCCGCGCTGGGTGTTGAGGGTAATCCACCACGCACCCCGCTCCTGGAACAGGCGCATGGCCTCGGCCAAGAGCGCCGCGCCCACGCCGTGGCCCTGGCGGGCAGGGTGGATGGCGAGGCGGGTCAGGTGCGCAGAGCCGCCCTGAACGTCCCCGTAGGCGTAGCCGATGATGCCCCCGCCGGGTTCTTCGTCCTCGGCCAGGATGAACACGTCGGTGGCGTACAGGGCGCGCCGCAGGACCGGCTCGCTGTAGTGCCATTCGGTGGGGAATGCCTCCTTGTCCACGCGGGCGATGGCTGCGATGTCGGGCTCGCCAGGTCGCCGAATGCGGATGCGGCCTTCGGGCGGCGGGACGGGCACGTCTGCCCCTGCCTTGAGGAGCGTTACCACCGATTCCGCGATGGTGAAGTCGGCCCACACCAGCCGCCGGACCAGCCAATCCTCCGTGCCCACGTAGGTCAGCATGGAAGCGCCCAGTTCAGCCAGCCGTGCGGCGGCCAACTGCACGAGCGGGGCAAGGAACGCCTCCGCATCTTCCTCTTCCATGAACGCTGCACCGCAGATGTTGTACACGTCGGGGTTCTGCTGTGAGCACGCCAGAGCCGCGCGGACCTCGCCGCGCTTGCGCGCCGCGAAGAGTAAGCCACCCTCCGCGCATTCGTTCAAGTCCGATAGCCACCGCCGCAGGAATTTCAGCCGCGCCTCGTAAAACAGCCACTCTACGTCTTCCACGTCGGCGGCGATGGCGCGCTGTACAGTTCCGGCAAACATCACGACCCATCCCACTCCGCGGATTCGCACCGTATTATGCAACTGACGCGGACTTGCGTCAACCCCAGCAAGCGAATTGACGTTCGCCCGTCGGGTCAGTAGAATGGGGGCACTCAAGACGGTAAGGGGAGAATGTCCCATGTGGAAATCGCTGGCGCTGATTTTCGTTTCGGTGCTGATCGGCGTTTTCGGTCAGTTGAGCCTGAAGACCGGCATGACCCAGGTGGGCCGCATTGACGCGCAGGCCCTGTCGCAGCCGGTGCAATTGCTCCTGCGCATCTTCACCACGCCCATCATCCTGGTCGGCATCGCGTTGTACATCGTCGGCACACTCATCTGGCTCGTGGTCCTGTCGCGCCTGGATTTGAGTTTCGCCTATCCGCTGGTGGCGACGACCTACGTGTTCACGCCGCTCCTGGCCCATCTCCTGCTCAAGGAGCCGATCCCCGCCATGCGATGGGTGGGGATTGCCTTCATCCTCGTCGGCGTGTACATCGTCGCCAGGGCCTGAGCCGCGACGGTGCAGCCCCGGAGGCGCGCATGATCCTGCTGGATGACCTGCTGCAGGCGACGGGGGGGCACGTCCACGGCCCGGCGTTCGCGCGCGAGTTCGCCGACTTCTGCTACGACTCCCGCCTGCTCCATCCGGGCGAATTGTTCCTCGCCGTCAAGACGGAGACGGGCGACGGGCACGACTACGTGCTGGACGCCTGCCGCAAGGGGGCCGCGGGTGTCGTAGCCGAGCGCGAGTTTGACCTCGCCCCGTTCGGCGCAACCCTTGTCGTCGTGGAGAACACCCAGCAGGCGCTGACCGACTGGGCGCGCTACATCCTGCGCAAGTTCGGCACCGAGGTCGTCGGCATCACCGGCAGTTCGGGCAAGACGACGACGAAGGAGGCCATCGCCCACGTGCTGGGCACGCGGTTCCGCGTCTTCCGCAACTACGCCAACTACAACGGGCGCTACGGCCTGCCCATCGCCCTGGGCCGCCTGGAACCCAGCCACGAGATGGCCGTGCTGGAGATGGCCTGCGACGGGTTTGACGAAATCCGCCTGCTGGCCGACCTCACCCGGCCGCGGGTCGGCGTCGTTACCACGGTCAACCCGACCCACATTGAGTACCTCGGCTCGCTGGAGCAGATTGCCATTGAGAAGGGCCGCCTGGTGGAGGCGCTGCCTGAAGACGGCTACGCCGTGCTCAACTGGGACGACGAGCGAGTGCGCGCCATGGCCCGCCGCACGCAGGCGCGCGTGCTGTTCTACGGCCTGGGCGCAGATGCCGACGTGCGGGCCGAGGACATCGCCTCATCGCCGGAGGGCATCGCCTTCACGCTGGTGGCCCAGGGGCAGCGCGTGGCAGTTCGGTGCCCGCTGCTGGGCAAGCACCACGTGTACACGGCCCTGGCCTCCGCGTCGGTGGGGCTGGTATACGGCATCGGCCTGGGGGAAATCGCCGAGCGCCTGGCCGAGTTCCGCCCGCAGCCGGGCCGCCTCAACCCCCTGCCGGGCAAGGGCGGCACGCTCATCCTGGACGACACGTACAACTCCAGCCCCGCTGCGGTGATAGCCGCCCTGGACACGCTGGCAGACTTCCCGCGCGGTGGGCGCATCGCCATCCTGGGCGACATGCTCCAACTGGGCGACCACGCCGAAGCCTACCACCGGGAGGCCGGGCGGAAGGCGGCGGGCGTCGTGGATTTTCTCATCACGCAGGGCGAGTGGGCACGCCTTATCGCTATGGAAGCCGAGGCGTCGGGGCTGTCGGCGGACGCGGTCGCGGTAACGTACACAGCGGGCGACGCGATTGCGGCTGCGGAGAAAGTCCTGCGCCCCGGGAGCGTCGTCCTCGTGAAGGGCGCTCAGGAACTCCGCATGGAGCAGGTAGTGGCGGCGCTGCTGGCCCAGCCCGGGACGGCGAGCCGCGTCCTGGTGCGCCAGAACTCGGCCTGGCAGCGCGTGCGGCTGGTGAGGCCGGGCCGCCCCACATGGGTGGAGATTGACCTGGACGCCATCGCCCACAACGTCCGCCGCCTGGTGGAAATCGCCGGGCCGGGCGTGGAGGTCATGGCGGTGCTCAAGGCCGACGCCTACGGCCACGGCGCGGTGAAGGTGGCCCGCACGGCGCTCAATAACGGCGCTGCGTGCATCGGGGTCGCGTGCCTGGGCGAGGCGGTGGAGTTGCGGCGGGCGGGCATCACGGCCCCCATCCTGATCCTTGGCTTCACCCCGCCCTGGCAAGCGCGCGAGGCTGTGCTCCACGACGTGCGGGTAACGGTGTTTGCGTGGGATGTGGCCCAGGCGCTCAACCGGGCCGCCGCGGACTTGCGAGACCGCGCCCGCGTGCACGTGAAGGTGGACACGGGCATGGGCCGCCTGGGGCTACTGCCCGACGAGGTCGTGCCGTTCGTGCGCGCGCTGCACGATTTGCCCAACGTGGAGGTGGAGGGCATCTTCACCCACTTTGCCACCGCCGACTCTGCCGACAAGTCCCACGCGCGGGCGCAACTGGCGACGTTTCGGGCCGTGCTGGACGCCCTGCGCGCGGCCGGGTTCTCGTTCCGCTACGTCCACGCCGCCAACAGCGCCGCCATGCTCAGCATGCCTGAGTCGCGGTTCAACCTGGTGCGGCCGGGCATCGCCCTGTACGGGCTGAACCCATCGGCGGAGGTGCCGTGTCCGCCCGATTTTCGCCGCGCCCTGTCGTTCAAGTGCCAGGTGGCGCAGGTGAAGACCCTGCCGCCCGGCTCCTGCGTCAGCTACGGCTGCACGTACCGAACGCCCGACTGGCGCAAGATTGCGGTGATCCCGGTGGGCTACGCGGACGGGTTCCGCCGCGCGCCCTCGCACTGGGGCGAGGTGCTGGTCAAGGGGCGGCGCGCGCCCATCGTGGGCCGCGTGTGCATGGACCAGACGATGATAGACGTTACGGACATCCCCGGCGTGCGACAGGGCGACGAGGTAGTGCTCATCGGGCGGCAGGGCCAGGAGGAGATCACCGCCGACGAAGTGGCCGCGCGCCTGGAAACCATCAACTACGAGGTGGTGTCCGAAATCCTGGCGCGCGTGCCCCGCGTGAGTTGAGGCAGGTCGCTATGCGCGTGCTGATGATCTCCAAGGCGTGCCTGGTGGGCATCTACCAGCGGAAGTTGGAGGAACTGGCCCGCCTGCCCGACGTAACGCTCAAGGTGCTGGTGCCACCGTCGTGGAACGACCGGGGCGGGCGCGTGCCGCTGGAGCGCGTGCACACCGAAAGGTACGACCTGGGGGCCATCCCCATCGCCTTCAACGGGAACTACCATCTGCATTTCTACCCCGACCTGGGCCGCCACGTGCGCGCCTTCCGCCCGGACATCGTGCACATAGACGAAGAGCCGTACAACCTGGCCACTTGGCAGGCGATGCGACTGGCGCGGGCGGTCGGCGCGAAGGCGCTGTTCTTCACGTGGCAGAATCTCCTGCGGCGCTATCCGCCCCCGTTCCGCTGGATGGAGGCTTACAACTATCGCCATGCCGCTTGTGCCATCGCCGGGAATCAGGAAGCGGTGGCCGTCCTGCGCGCCAAGGGGTTCGCCGGCCCCGTGGCCGTCATCCCGCAGTTCGGCGTGGACACCGACCGTTTCGCGCCCGCCAACGGCATGCCCGATCCTGCCGCGCCGTTCACCGTGGGGTTCATCGGGCGGATGGTACCGGAGAAGGGTGTGGGCCTGCTGCTGGACGCGATGGCCGGTCTGGGCGGCGAGTGGCGGCTGATGTACCTGGGCGACGGCCCAGCCCGCGCCGAGTTGGAGGCCCACGTCCGGGCGATGGGACTCGCCTCGCGGGTGGCCTTTCAGTCGCGCGTCCCCTCGGTGGAGATGCCGGCCTACCTGCGGCGGCTGCATGTGCTGGCGCTCCCCTCGGTAACGCGGCCCAACTGGAAGGAGCAGTTCGGGCGCGTGCTCATTGAGGCGATGGCGTGCAGCGTGCCCGTCGTCGGTTCCAGCAGTGGCGAGATTCCCAACGTCATCGGAGACGCCGGCCTGGTGTTCCCGGAGGGCGACGTGGAGGCGCTGCGGGCGGCGCTGGAGCGGCTGCGCGATGACCGCGCCCTGTGGCAGCGCCTGGCAGCGGCGGGGCGGGCGCGCGTCCTGGCCGAGTTCACCCACGCGCAGGTGGCGCAGAAGACCTACCGTGTGTACCAGGAAACGCTGGGCGGCCGATAGCCCTCACCCCAACCCTCTCCCGCGTCGGGCGAGGGGACTGCGCACGCCACACCCGCCCGATGCTGAAGCATCGGGCTAAATGGACAAAGCCCTGCGGGCTGTAGGGGCACAGCACGCTGTGCCCAGCCCCAACGGGGCTTGGCCCTTTCAGCGCGGGGGTTTAGCCCCGCGCCGCACGCGCGTTTGTACTCCGGGCGCGGGGCGGCTATAATGCGGGCAGGCATCGTATCCCATGGGGGCATCCGGAGGTGGGGCAGCGCCTGTGCGAATTGGCCTGAACGCTCAACTCTTGTCCCTGTCCGACAGTTACCGCGGGGCAGGCATCGCGCACTACATCCATCAAACGCTCATTCATCTGCCGCGTGCGGGTGCGCACACGTACATCGCATTCGTGGCAGACAAGGCATTCCGTGCGGACGGCATGGAGATTGTCCCTTCGCGCCTGCCCACAGCCCGCCCGCCCGTGCGCATCCTCTGGGAGCAGACTTTCCTGCCGGTGGAACTGGCTCGCCGCGGCATAGACTTGCTCCACGCCATGGCGTTCGTTACGCCGATGCTGTCCTCGGTGACCTCGGTGGTTACCGTGTACGACGTGTCGTTCGCGCTGTTCCCGGAGAGTTTCCGCCCGTTCAACCGCTGGTACCTGACCACCATGACGCGGCGCTCGGTGCGCAAGGCCCGCGCGGTGCTGGCCATCTCCCAGAACACTGCGGACGACCTGCACCGCCTGTGGGGCGTCCCGCGCGAGAAGATTCACCTGGCCTATTGCGGCGTGGACGACATCTTCCGGCCGCTGCCCGCAAGCGAGGTGGCGTCGTTCCGCGAGGCCAACGGGTTGCCTGCACAGTACATCCTGTTCGTGGGCACGCTGGAGCCGCGCAAGAACGTGGTGCGCCTTGTGGAGGCGTTCGCGCTCCTGAAGAAACAGGACCTGCCACACAAACTCGTCCTGGCAGGTGGCAAGGGCTGGATGTACGAGCCCATCTTCGCGGCGGTTGAGCGGCTGGGGCTGGCGTCCGACGTGATCTTCCCCGGGTTCGTGCCGCGACAGGAACTGCCTTTGTGGTATAATGGGGCGGCGGGGTTCGTGTATCCGTCGCTGTACGAGGGGTTTGGCCTGGGGCCGCTGGAGGCGATGGCGTGTGGAACGCCCGTCGTGGTGTCGGACCGCGCCTCGCTGCCCGAGGTGGTGGGGGACGCGGGGCTGACTGTGCCGCCGGATGATGTATCGGCCCTCGCCGAGGCGATGGCGGCCATCCTGCGCGAGCCGTCGCTGGCGGCGCAACTGCGCGAGCGGGGCCTTCGCCGCGCGGGCGAGTTCACGTGGGAGCGCACGGCCCAGGCCACCGTGCAGGCTTACGAATGCGTCATGTCGGAGAGACGGCATGTCTAAACGCTACCGGCAGACCGTGGCCCTGCTCACGGTCCTAAGCGACATCGTGCTCATCAATGTGGCATTCGCGCTGGCCTACTTCGTGCGGTACCAGTTGGAGTGGCCGCGCCCGGTCATTGACGAGTACTACGTGCCATACCGGACGTTCATCCCCATCGCCGCGCTGTTCACGAGCGTGCTCCTGCTGACCTTCCTCCTGGAGCGCGTGTACGAGGTGCGCCGCGGCCGTCCATGGCTGGACGAGGTGTATGCCATCATCAACGGCACGACGAACGGGGTCATCCTGCTCATCGTGTTCTTCTTCGTCTCCGGCTCGCCGCTGTACTCCCGCCTGATCTTCCTCTACGCGGCGGTGGCGGTTGTGGTGGTGCTGGGACTGGGCCGCGCCGTGCGCAACTGGATTCTGAACGCATTGCGCAAGAAGGGCATCGGCGTGGATCGGGTGCTGGTGGTGGGCGCGGGCGAGACGGGCCGCACCCTTATGCGCAACATCGTGGCGCAGCCCGAACTTGGCTACCGCATCGTGGGCTACGTGGACGATGACCCGAAGAAGGCTAACGGCGCGGTCGGCCGATTCGCGGGCCTGGGCACGGTGGACGACCTGCCGCGGATTCTCGCCACGGGGAACGTGGACGAGGTCATCGTAACGCTGCCCTGGATGTACCACCGCAAGATTCTGCGCATCGTCAACGATTGCGCCCGCTCCGACATCCGGGCGCGCATCGTGCCCGACCTGTTCCAGATGTCAGTGCGGCGGCTGGACCTGGACAACCTGAACGGCTTACCGCTGCTGTCAGTGCAGGAGCCGCGCATCAGTACTTCCGGACAGGTCGCCAAGCGCGCGCTGGACATCGTCGGCGCGGCCGTCGTGCTGGTCATCACGGCCCCGTTCATGGCGCTGGCGGCGCTGGCCATACGGCTGGACTCGCCCGGCCCCATCCTGTTTCGCCAGGAGCGGGTAGGGCGCGGCGAGTCGCGGTTCACCCTGTACAAGTTCCGCACCATGTATAAGGACGCTGAGGAGCAACTGGAGACCCTCAAGGCGCACAACGAGGCGTCAGGGCCGCTCTTCAAGATGAAGAACGACCCACGCATCACGCGCGTGGGCCGCATCCTGCGGCGAACGAGCATAGACGAGTTGCCGCAGTTGTACAACGTGCTGAAGGGGGACATGAGCCTGGTGGGGCCGCGCCCGCCCCTGCCGCGAGAAGTGGAGCAGTACCAGGACTGGCACCGCAGGCGGCTGGCCGTGGCTCCGGGCATCACGGGCCTCTGGCAGGTGAGCGGCCGTAGCGACCTGACCTTTGACGAGATGGTGCTTCTGGACCTGTACTACATTGAGAACTGGTCGCTGTTTCTGGATTTCAAGATTCTGTTGCGGACGATCCCGCAAGTCATCTTTGCGAGGGGAGCGTATTAGCACCTGACCTTAGAGGAAACTGTCGTTGTCATTCTGAGCCGAAGCGAGGCTGGGTTCCGTCTGTTGGCAAATCCTACGCGCACCAACCTGTTCTGTCATTGCGAGCGAAGCGAAGCAATCTCGGAGTGTGGAGATTGCTTCGGGCACTACGCGCCCTCGCAATGACAGTTACCAACAGACCTTGAGACCGGGCTCAAAGCGCGAGATTCTTCGTCGCCGCGCTCCTCAGAATGACACGCTGTCAAAACGTGGTGCCGTACCAGACCCAGCGGGCAACGCGCAACGGCGATGAGATGTCTCACAGTGCGAGGGAGGACATGAACCGCCCAATGGATATTGACAAAAACGCGCTGGTGCAATTCGCGCGGGAGTTGATCCAGATTCCCAGCCCGTCCGGGCAGGAGGGCGCAGTGGCCCAGCGGCTTGCCGAGGAGATGCGGCGGCTGGGATGGCAGAACGTCTTCATAGACCGCATCGGCAATGTGGTGGGCCGTCTGGGCAGCGGAGAGCCACCCATCCTGCTGTACAACGGCCACATGGACACCGTAGGCCCCGGCGATCTCAACCAGTGGAAGCGCGACCCCTACGCCGCCGAGGTGGAGAACGGCGTCCTGCACGGTCTGGGCGCCGTGGACATGAAGGGCGCGCTGGCGGCCATGGTGTACGCCGCCCCTGCCATCCTAGCCCGCGCCCCTCGGCTGAAGGGGACATTGTACATGGTGGGCGTAGTGCAGGAGGAACCCGCTGAAGGGCTCGGGATGAAAGTGCTGATTGAGGAAGAGGGCATCCGTCCCGATTTCGTCGTGCTGGGCGAGGCGACGAACCTGCAGGTATCCCGGGGGCAGCGGGGGCGGGTGGAGATTCGGGTTACCACCCACGGGCGCGCGTGCCACGCCTGCTCGCCCGAACAGGGCCGCAACGCCATCAACGCCGCCGCCCGCATGATCTTTGAGACCGAACTCCTCACGTCCAAGTTCATGTCGGACCCGTTCCTGGGGCCGGGCACGCTGGCAGTTACCCAGATTGAGAGCACCGCGGGCAGCCGCAACGCCATCCCCGCCGCGTGCACCTTCTACCTGGACCGGCGGCTCACCCTGGGCGAAACCGAAGCGAAGGCACTGGCTGAGATTCAGCACATCGTGGCCCGCGAGCGGCTCAAGGCGGACGTGGCGGTGAGCGAGTGGGACATCGTGAGTTACACGGGCTACCGCGCCCACGTGCGCGACTCGTACCCGGCCTGGGTTGTGCCCGAAGATCACCCGCTGGTGCAGGCGGTGAGTCAGGCGGTGAGGCAGACGCTAGGCTACAAGCCCCGCCTGGAGCGGTGGGCCTTCTCCACCGATGGGGTGTATACGATGGGCGTCGCGGGGATACCGACGGTCGGGTTCGGCCCCGGCGACGAAAAACTGGCCCACACCGTGGACGACCACGTGAAGGTGAGCGATTTGGTCGCGGCGGCGCAGGTGTACGCGGCGCTGGCCATGCAGATGCTGGGCGGATAGCCCACAGGAGGATTTCGCCACCCATGCCCGCCATTGTTCTGGTAGGCGCCCAGTGGGGCGATGAGGGAAAGGGCAAGATCACCGACCTGCTCGCCGCGCAGGTGGACGTGGTGGCGCGCTACGGCGGCGGCGACAACGCGGGCCACACCGTTGTCGTGCGCGGCGAACGGTTCGCGCTGCACCTCATCCCGTCGGGCGTGCTGCACTCGGGCACCGAGTGCATCCTGGGCAGCGGGATGGTTATCAACCCGGCGCGGCTGGTGCAGGAACTGGATGGCCTCACTGCGCGCGGCGTGGACGTGTCGCGGGTGCGCGTGAGCAGCGCGGCCCATCTCATCATGCCGTGGCACCTGGCGCTGGACGAGGCACAGGAAGCGGCCCGGGGCGGCGCGCAAATCGGCACCACACGGCGGGGCATCGGGCCAGCCTACGCCGACAAGGCCGCCCGCACGGGCATCCGCGTCGGCGACATGCTGGACGACAAGCACCTGGCCGCGACTATCCTCGCCCGCGCTGAGGAGAAGCGCCGCGTGCTCCAAGCCTACGGCCTGCCGGAGCCCGGCGTGGATGCCATCATCCTGCAATACCAGGAGTACGCCGCGCGCATCCGCCCGCACATCACCGATACCGTGCGTCTGGTGCACCAGCGCCTGGCCGAGGGCAAAGCCATCCTCTGCGAAGGGGCCCAGGGCACGCTGTTGGACTTGGATCACGGCACCTATCCTTATGTTACCAGTTCTTCCCCCATTGCGGGCGGCGCGCTCACGGGGCTGGGCATCGGGCCGGGCCATGTGAGCCGCGTCATCGGCGTGGCGAAAGCGTACTCCACGCGCGTGGGCATGGGTCCGTTCCCCACCGAGTTGACCGACGAGACCGGCGAGCAGTTGGTCGTCATAGGTGGGGAGTACGGCACGACCACCGGCCGCCGCCGCAGGGCCGGCTGGCTGGACCTGGTGGCGCTGCGCTACGCCATGCAGGTCAACGGCATCACCGAACTGGCGCTGACGAAACTGGACGTGCTCGGCGCTTTCCCCCAAATCAAGGTGTGCGTCACCTACCGGTGCAAAGGCCAACGGCTCACAGATTTCCCGACGGATGCGCGCACGCTGGCCCTCTGCGAGCCGGAATATGAGACGCTGCCCGGATGGCAGAGCGAGATTTCGCACGTGCGGAGCCGCCAGGCGCTGCCCCCTGCCGCACGCGCCTACGTGGCCTACCTGGAGCATCGCCTTGGCGTGCCCATCCGCATCATCTCCGTCGGCCCTGAGCGGGATGAGACCATCATGGAGGCGCGCCCGTGATTGAGCGATACACCCGCCCGGCCATGCGCGACCTGTGGACGACGGAGAACAAGTACCGCCAGTGGCTCCGCGTGGAGGTTCTCGTGTGCGAGGCGCTGGCGCTGCTGGGACAGATACCGCCGGACGCCGCCGAACGCATCCGCACCAACGCCCGCTTCCGTCCCGAACGCATCGCCGAGTTGGAGGCCGACCTGCGCCACGACGTGCTGGCCTTCCTCACCGACGTGGGCGAAAGTTTGGGCGACGACGCGCGGTACCTGCACCTGGGGCTGACCTCGTCCGACATCGTAGACACGGCCCAGGCGGCGCTGTTGGCGCAGGCGGTGGACATGCTCCTAGAGGGGGCATCGCGGCTTGTCGGCATCCTCAAGGAGCAGGCCCTGCGCCACAGGGAAACGCTCATGATGGGCCGTACCCACGGCGTGCACGCCGAACCCATCAC
>JARYMK010000189.1 GCA_029907165.1 Anaerolineae bacterium | reverse complement strand
ATTCTCCTTTCTGTATGGTCTCTCAACCACAGTTTGGAGAAGCCCCATGACTCTGTCAAACTAGCACCATTGGTTACCTACTACCGAACTTCCGACAGGCCGCTGATGAGCCGATTCACCTCGGCGCGGATGGCGGCCTGGACGTCATCAAAGGGCCGCGTCGCGTCCAGCACGCACCAGCGGGCCGGGTCGGCCTCGGCCATCTCCCGATAGCCCGCGCGAACGCGCTCGTGGTACTCACGCTGGCGGCGCTCCATGCGATTCCACTCGTTGGCGTCCTGTCCTCTCTTGCGCGCCAGGCCGACCTCCACTGGGACGTCCAGCAGGAACGTCAAGTCGGGCTGGAGCCCGCCGGTGGCGAACGCCGTGATCACCCGCAGCGTCTGCAAGTCCAGCCCTAGACCGTACCCCTGGTACGCCAGAGTGGAATCGGCGTAGCGATCGCACAGGACAATCTGCCCCTGGGCCAGGCGTGGGCGAATCTCCTGCCCCACCAATTGCGCCCGTGCTGCCGAGAAGAGCAGAATCTCGGCGGCAGGCTGCATCTCCGTGTATTCCGGGTTCAGCACGATGTTTCGCACCAGGTCGCCGATGCGCGTGCCGCCGGGTTCTCGCGGCGCGTACACACGGAAGCCCTGGCCCTCCAGATACCCCCGGAGCGCCTGCAACTGCGTCGTTTTGCCGGAACCCTCAGGCCCCTCAAACGTGATGAACAGGCTCAATGCGCCCCTCCGTCGTTGCGGAGGATGGTAACCCGCCGCCGAGGCTCGCGCCCCTGGCTGAACGAGATGAGATTCGCCTCGCGGGCCAGTTGGTGCTGCCAGCGACGCACGTCCGCCGACTGTGGGCGCAGTTCCACCATCTTGGCCCCGGCCAGCACCTTCTGGATGGCGTCCTGGGCCTCGCGCATTGCCATGGCGAAGGGGTCGGCCTCCTCCGCCGTCAGGCCGAAGATGTCGGCCAGGCATCCCTCCATCTGCGAGACGGTGTTGCTGCGCAGGACGTAGATGGGAATGCCACGGCTTTCGGCGTCGGCGATGGGCTGCGGCCGCTTGCGGTAGTAGTTGCGCAGCGTGATGACCACGTCGGCGCTCTTGAGGTCATCCACCAGGCGTACGGGAAGGGAGAGGTTGGTCGCCGCCTGGCGCAGGCGGTTCTGCCCCACGCCGTAAGCGTACACGCTGAGCGTTTCACGCAACTGCGGGGCCTGGGGGGTTACCCGCACGGGGCGCTCCTCCAGCGTCAGGGCGGGCAGCGGGGCCTCTTCCGTGCGAATCTCGCCCTTCTCGTCGCGGTAGCGCAATTCGGCGGGCAGCGGGCGGCCTCGCAGGATGGCGTCCACTGCGGCCCCCACATCCCTGTGGATGGCCAGGCGCTGCCAGTCCTGAATCTCAATCACCACGTCAAAGGTGGGCGGGGCCTTGCGCTCCAGGATAGATTTCTGCGTGCCGCGCCGTCGGGCCTCCTCGTCGCTCAGCGTAACCGACTGGATGCCGCCCACCAGGTCCGACAGGGTCGGGTTCAGCATCAGGTTGTCCAGCGTGTTGCCGTGGGCGGTGCCCACTAATTGCACACCGCGCTCGGCGATGGTGCGGGCCGCGGCGGCCTCCAACTCCGTGCCGATCTCGTCAATGATGATGACCTCGGGCATGTGGTTCTCCACCGCCTCAATCATCACGGCGTGCTGGAGACTCGGCGTCTCCACCTGCATGCGCCGCGCCCGTCCGATGGCGGGGTGCGGGATGTCGCCATCGCCGCCGATCTCGTTGGACGTGTCCACGATGATGACGCGCTTGGTCTCGGCCAGGACGCGGGCCACCTCGCGGAGCATGGTCGTCTTGCCCACGCCAGGCCGCCCCAGGAGCAGGATGCTCTGCCCCGAATCCACGATGTCGCGGATGATGTCAATCGTCCCGTACACCGCGCGGCCCACGCGGCACGTCAGGCCGACGATGTCGCCCTTGCGGTTGCGGATGGCCGAGATGCGGTGCAGCGTCCGCTCTATACCCGCGCGGTTGTCGTCGCCGAAGTCGCCGATGAGGTCCACCACGTGCTGGATGTCCTCCCGCGTAACCTCGCGGTCGGCGAGTTTCACCTCGTGGTGCAGAAACCGCGCCTCGGGGAGCCGCCCCAGGTCCAGGACGACCTCCAGGAGTTCATCGGCGCGGTCCGCCTCGCGGAGCGCCTTCTGGATGTGCGGCGGGAGCACCGCCACCAGGGCTTCCAAATCGTCTGTGATCTTCTGTTGCTTCAAACGCTCTAAACGTTCCATAAGGTCTTCTGTGTTCCTCTCATCGCGGGGACTGCCCCGCGTCGCTCATGTCAACACATCATGCCGCGCCGCCGAGGGTGTGCGCGCCTCTGCCCGCTTCTCAAAGGCCATGGCGGGCGCGGTCTGTGCCTCCCGAACCAGCACGGCGTTCTGCCGCACCAGCACCGACTGGCTGGTTACGAACCGGAAACCTGCGTCCTGTAGCGGGCCGCGCAGGTTCACCTGATACGCCCGCACGCTCCAGAACACGGTCCGCGTGCGGCGGGGCAGGCGGGCCAGCGCGTCCCGAATCACATCCGCAGCCCTGTCGGCGTGGTCCGGGTGAATCAGCATCCGCAGCCAGCAGACGCTACCGGCGTGGCCAACTCCCACATGGGCTAGGATGTCGTCGCCACGCTTCCAGACATACGATGCGTCGCAGACGACGAATCCGGGCGACGGACTCGCGTTGGCCAAACCCTCGGCCGTTCGCACCGCCTTCGGCGTTATGGCCGCATACAGCCGTCCGACGCCCCAGCGGCAATCCTCATCCGCGGGTTCCAGCAGGCCCACACTGCTCTGCGTGGGCAATTCCCGCAGTTGGAACACGTCCTCCCGCGTGTAGAGGACGAATCCATTATCCAGGAACAGGTGGGCCGCCTCCAGTTCGTCGGACAGGCGCACGAAGACGCGCTGCACGCCCAGGCGCGCCAGATGCGCCGCCATGCCCGCAAGCAGACTCCGCCAGATGCGCTCCGCCTCGGGCGCATCCAGGGAGGGGGCCAGGCGCACCAAGTCGGCCTCCTCGGCGGCGGGCCGCAGCCTGGCCTGCGCGAACCCCTTCACCGCCCCGACGTCGCCGGGTTCGCTGAGCACGACCGTGCAGAACGGCCCTTCGGCCAGCGAGCCATGTCCCAGCAACGCCGCCCAGAGCGGGCTTCGCGCGCGCATCAGCGCGTGCTCCATGTCCAGCACGGTGCTATCGTTCTGCAGCCGATACAGGATCGGGATGTGTTGAAGCCCAAAGGGCCTTACGCTCTCCATCGTTCCCGCCACTCCTTTGCGTGGAGGCGGGGCATGCGCGCGGCATGTGAGATGATACGGTCGTGGCGCGAGCGAATGCTACGCCTTCGTTGCCTCCTCGGTCATCCGCACGAAGTACCGGTGAAACCGCAGGTCGTCCGTGAGTTCCGGGTGGAATGCCGTAACCAGCAGGTTGCGCTGGCGCGCGGCGACGATGGCCCCGTCGGACAGTCGCGCCAGTACCTGGACTCCAGGCCCCACCCGCTCAATCAACGGCGCTCGGATGAAGATGGCCCGGAAAGGCGCGTCCCCGCCCAGTTCCGGCACGTCCAGCCAGGTTTCAAAACTGTCCACTTGGCGACCAAACGCGTTGCGCCGTATCGTTACGTCCATCAGTCCGAGGAGCGGCTGGGCAAGCCCGCCGATGTCCCGCGCCAGCAGGATCATCCCTGCGCAGGTTCCCCACACCGGCCAGCCGGAAGCGGCTTTCGCCCGAATCGGCTCCAGCAGGCCATAGGTTACGGCGAGTTTGCCGATGGTCGTGCTCTCCCCGCCCGGGATAATCAGACCAGCCAACCCCTCCAACTGCTCCGGAAGGCGCACCTCGCGGGTGTCCACGCCGAGCCGCTCCAGCACCTTGCGGTGCTCAATGAACGCCCCCTGCAATGCCAGAACGCCGATTGTCATACGCGATCCTCTGTTGCGATGGGTTCAGCGACGCTGGATGGCCTACCAGCCGCGGCCCGCCAGGAGTTGATCCTGCGGAATGGCGCTGATTTCCAGACCAGGCATGGCCTCGCCCAGACCCTTGGACACCTCGGCGATGATCTTCGGGTCGTTGTAGTGCGTCGTGGCCTCCACGATGGCCTTGGCGCGGCGGGCCGGGTCGCTGGACTTGAAGATGCCAGAGCCCACGAAGACACCGTCCATGCCCAGTTGCATCATCAGCGCGGCGTCGGCCGGCGTGGCGATGCCGCCCGCGGCGAAATTGACCACGGGAAGCCTGCCCAACTGGGCCACTTCCTTGACGAGTTCGTAGGGCGCGCCCATCTCCTTGGCGGCCTTCATCAGTTCCTCCGGCGCCATAGAGGTCAGGCGGCGGATTTCGCCCATGACAGCGCGGGCGTGCCGCACAGCCTCCACCACGTTGCCTGTGCCCGCCTCGCCTTTAGTGCGGATCATGGCCGCGCCCTCTGCGATACGGCGCAGCGCCTCGCCCAGGTTGCGGCACCCGCACACAAAGGGCACCTTGAACTGATGCTTGTCAATGTGGTGCTCTTCGTCGGCGGGCGTGAGCACCTCGGACTCGTCAATGAAGTCCACGCCCAGCGCCTCCAGCACCTGAGCCTCCACGAAATGCCCGATGCGGCACTTGGCCATCACCGGAATGCTGACCGCATCCATGATTTTGAGGATCAACTCCGGGTCGCTCATGCGGGCCACGCCCCCGTGCGCCCGGATGTCCGCCGGCACGCGCTCCAGCGCCATGACTGCCACCGCTCCGGCATCCTCTGCGATTCGGGCGTGCTCCGGCGTAACCACGTCCATGATCACGCCACCTTTTAGCATCTGAGCCAGGCCGCGTTTTACCGCCACTGTGCCTGTATCTCTCGGCTCCATATCGTCATACCTCCACACGGCTAGTTCTTGCTCTCATTTCCAACCTATTCTATACGCATTGAGGAGCGTTGACAAGTCTCTGCAATCGGCCCGCTTCCCCGCGTCTGCGGGGCTCCGGCGATTGAGATCGGTGTATACAGATTCCTTGCGGTTATGGCTCGGCATGCCCCCCCTGAGCTCGTTCAGATAGGTTAGTGACACTGGACAGGAGATGAAAGGAAGATACAATGGCTGCTCTATGAGTGTGTA
>JARYMK010000188.1 GCA_029907165.1 Anaerolineae bacterium | reverse complement strand
TCAGCAAGCATGTGGCGATTTCGGGCGTGATGGCGACGCCCACCCCATCGGCCAGGCGCAGCACCAGTTGGCAGGTGGACGCCGAGTTCGGCTCCACCCAGTTGACCGTGCCGAAGTTCAAATTGGTGATGTGGTGGTCTATGTTCAGGATAGGCACATGGGCCAGTTTGGCCGCGTCGTAGGCTTCACCCAAGCGCGGCAGGTCGCTGGAGTCCAGGCTGATGACCAGGTCAAATTTGCCTTCGGGGCGCTGCACGATGGCATCGGCGCCCGGCATGAAGCGGTATTCCCTGGGCACGGGGTCGGCGCACGCCAGCGTAACCTGCTTGCCCAGCGCGCGCACGATGTGCCCCATCGCCAAGAGCGCGCCGATGGCATCGCCGTCGGGCGACGTGTGGCACACTACGAGAATGCGGTCGGCACCCAGGATCATCGGTTCAGGCGTCGGCATCTTCGGCGTCTTCCTCGTGAATGCGGTCTATGAGCGCGTCAATGTGGCGGCCGTACTCCAGCGCCTCATCCCAGAAGAATTCCAACTGGGGCACGATGCGCAACTGGAGTCGCGCTGCCAGTTCGCGCCGCAGATAGCCCCGCGCGTGTTCCAGCCCTTCGCGGGCCTGCTGCCGCTCCGCCTCCTCGCCGATGACGGCGTAGTACACGCGCGCGATGGCCAGGTCTGGCGTAACCTGCACGTCGGTAACGGTAACCCAGTGCAGGCGCGGGTCGTGGGCGCGGCGGCCCAGCAGATCGCCCATTTCCTCTTTGATCAACTCGGCAACTCGCCGCTGTCGTCTGGACGATGTCATGTTTCACCTCTCTTGGGCAGACGAACGCCTAAACCCGCTCCTGCTTGTAGAACTCCAGCACGTCGCCCACCTGGAAGTCGTCGTACTTCTCCAGCCCGATGCCGAACTCAAACCCAGCGTTGACTTCCTTCACGTCCTCGGTGAACCGCTTGAGCGAGGCGATCTTGCCGTCAAACAGCACCTGCCCGCCGCGAATCACCCGCACCGACGACGCCCGCGTAACCTGGCCGTCGGTCATGTAGCAACCCGCCACCTTGCCCCGCTTGGAGATAGAGAACACGGCGCGCACTTCGGCGTGCCCGGTAACCACTTCCTTGTACGTGGGCTCCAGCATGCCCGACAGTGCCTTTTCCACGTCCTCCACCAGTTGGTAGATGACGTTGTACAGGCGGATGTCCACGCCTTCCTGCTCGGCCAGAGCGCGGGCCGCCGCGTCCACCGACACGTTGAACCCGATGACGATGGCCGACGACGCCGACGCCAGCATCACATCCGACTCGCCGATGTTCCCGATGGCGCTGTGGAGAATCTTCACCTTCAGGTCCTCGGTGCCCAGTTTCTGGAGCGAGGACTCTATCGGTTCCAGCGACCCCTGCACGTCGGCCTTGAGGATGATGTTGAGTTCCTTGGCCTTGCCCTCCTGCATGCGGGCGAAGACCTCTTCCAGCGTTACGCGCGCAGGACGGGCTGCAGCCGCCTGCTGGCGCTGCTGGGCGCGTTCGGCGGCGATGGCCTTGGCCGTGCGCTCGTCCTCCACGACCTCAAACAGGTCGCCTGCCCTCGGAACGTCGCTCAGGCCGAGGATCATGACAGGCATGGACGGCGTGGCCTCGGACACGGGCCGCCCCTTGTCGTCAAACATGGCGCGGACGCGCCCGGCGATCTCGCCGATGACTAGGTTGTCGCCCACGCGGAGCGTGCCGCGCTGCACCAGGAGCGTCGCCACCGGCCCCCGCGTCTTGTCCAGGCGGCTTTCCACCACCACGCCTGTCGCCGCACGGAACGGGTTCGCCTTCAACTCGGCCACTTCGGCCACCAGCAGGATGTTCTCCAGGAGTTCCTCTATGTTGAGCCGCTTCTTGGCAGACACGGGCACGCAGATGACATTCCCGCCCCACTCCTCCACCAGCAGGCCCAGGTCGGCCAGTTGCCGCTTGACTACTTCCGGATTCGCCTCGGGCTTGTCTATCTTGTTGAGCGCGACGACGATGGGAACCTGGGCCGCTCGCGCGTGGGCGATGGCCTCCTTCGTCTGGGGCTGCACGCCGTCATCCGCCGCCACCACCAGCACGACGATGTCGGTGGCCTGGGCGCCGCGGGCGCGCATGGCCGTGAACGCCTCGTGGCCCGGCGTATCCAGGAAGGTGATCTTCTTCCCCTGGAGTTCCACCTGGTACGCACCGATGTGCTGGGTGATGCCGCCCGCCTCGCCCTCCACCACGTTGGTGTTGCGGATGGCGTCCAGCAGCGAGGTCTTGCCGTGATCCACGTGGCCCATGACGGTAACGACCGGCGGGCGTGGTCGCAGGTCCTCGGGCCGTTCGCCCTGCACGTCCCGCCAACTGGGCAACTGAGTGGGCGCGACCTCCGGGGCCTTTTCCTCCTCGGCCTTCTGCTCGCGGGTCTCAAATCCCATTTCGGCTGCCACGATGGCCGCCGTGTCGTAATCAATCAGTTCGTTGATGTTCGCCATGATGCCGAACCCGATGAGTTTCTTCATGACATCAATCGGGCTAACGCCCAGCGCGTGGCCCAAGTCGCGCACCGTCAGACTGCTGGGCAGTTCAATCACGGAGGGCGCAGCGGGAGCCACCGTCTGTCCATTCGCCCCAGTGCCTGGCGCAGCGCCGCTCCCACCCGCAGGGCCGGGTGCCCTTCGGGCTTGCGCGCCCTGCGGCTTGGTGGCCGGTGTCGGCCCGTTGCCGCCCCTCCGAGTTGCGTTCTTGCTCCTGTCCTTCGCCATATCCATCCCCTCCTCATTCGGCCCGCCCTGCCGTGCATCGTCAAGAAACCCGACGGGCCGAGACATAGAAAAACCCTACTCGCTTCGCCCAATGACAACAAATGTGTCCACCGCCTGCACAGCACGCGGCGGCGAAAGGAGCAGGGTTGATCCCACTTATAGGGTGCGCCGATGCACACGGGTTACATCAGTGGTTCATGACACCCCTCAACGGTACCTGCTCCCAGAATCGCGAATATACGATTCCCACTTGCGGGAATCACAGCCGATTCCCGTCATGGCTCCGGCTCCTCATCACCGGAAAGGCTCTCCTCCAACTGTAGGAGATGCAACTGATCCTGCAGCCTTGCTTTCACGTCGTCGCTGATGGCGACGCCCAGCGCGCGGTTGATGGCCCCTTTGGCCATGGCCTGCTGCCAGCACCGCACCCGCTTGCAGAGATAGGCCCCGCGCCCGGGCTTCTTGCCCGTGGGGTCTATGTCCACGCTGCCATCGGGCATCCGCACGATGCGCGTCAGTTCCCGTTTGCTTCGCGTTTCCCCGCACCCAACACAGGTGCGCTGCGGAACATGTTTGCGTCGCATAGCCTATCCGCGCCGGGTGCTAGAAATCCTCTTCCCAGTCCTCGCCCCAATCCCGGCGCCGCCCGGCCGGTTTGGGCTTGCGCCGCGGGCCGATTTCGCCCGGCGGGGGCGCGGCCTGGCGTCCCTTTTTGAATTTCTTCTTCGCCTTCTTGCCGGTCTCCTCTTCGGCCTCGCCCTCTTCCTCATCAAAGGCCAGTTCATCCACCTCTATCTGGATGGGCAAGACCACGCCACCTGGGGCCTCCGCGACCGGTTCGGGGTGCGCCTCGGCCTCAGGGGCGGCTGCTACCTCGGGCGCGGCCTCCGCGACGGCGGGTTCCGCGGCCGCAGGTGCTTCCGCCTCAGGTGCGGCCGCCGCAACAGGTTCCGGCTCCACGGCGGCCTGCGGCTCCTCCGCGACGGCTTGCGTCGCCTCGGCTGTCGCGGCAGCCGCCGGTTCCGCCTTGCCCAGGAGAATCGCCTCGGCCTTTGCGAGCAAGTCCTCCTCGGAGATGGGTGCCGCCTTCTCCTTCGGGTGGCGCTGCTCCTCTTCCCACTCCGACTCGCTCTTGATGTCAATACGCCAGCCGGTGAGTTTGGCCGCCAGGCGCACGTTCTGCCCTTCCTTGCCGATGGCCAGCGACAGTTGCTTGTCGGGCACGATGACAGTCGCCGTCTTGCCACCCTCGGCGGCCTCGTCCAGCAGGACCTGGGTGGGCTTGGCCGGGCTCAGCGCGTTGGCGATGAACGTCGCCACGTCCGCGCTCCACGCCACCACGTCAATCTTCTCGCCGTTCAGTTCGTTGACGATGTTCTGGATGCGGTATCCGCGCTGGCCCACGCACGCCCCTACGGGATCCAGGCGTGGCTGCTTGGACGCCACGGCCACCTTGGAGCGCGACCCGGCTTCCCGCGCGATAGCCTTCACCTCCACCGCACCGTTGAGAATCTCCGGGACCTCCATTTCCAGAAGGCGGCGGAGCAGGTCGCGGTGCGCGCGGCTCACGATGATCTCGGGGCCGCGTGTGCCCCGCTGCACGTCCACGATGACCACCCGCAGGCGCTGGGTCGGCCTGTAGCGCTCGCCGGGGATCATCTCGCTCCTCGGCATGACCCCCTCGGTCTTGCCCAGGTTCACGGTTACCAGCCCGGGCTCGGCGGTCTGCACCGCCGCGTTGATCATCTCGCCCACGCGGTCGGCGTAGGACTGGTACAGCGTGTCGCGTTCCGCCTCACGGATGCGCTGGAGAATCACCTGCTTGGCAGCCTGCGCGGCAATGCGGCCGAAGTCCTTGGGCGTGCTGCACTCCACCATCACCGTGGTGCCCACAGCGGCGTCCGGGTTGATGCGTCGCGCGTCCTTGAGAGCGATTTGGGTGTCGGGATCGGCAACGCTGTCTACGACTTCCTTGACCGCGAACAGTTTGACTTCGCCCGACTGGTTGCCTATCTTGGCCACCACGTTGCCGCAGTCGCGGAAGTTCCGCTTGTAGGCGGAAACCAGAGCGTCCTCCACGGCCTTAATGACGACGTCCTTGGGCAGGTTCCGCTCGGCACACACCTGATTGATGGCTTGAATGAACTCGCTCTTCATAGATACGTCCCTTTTGCCTCCTGCGACCGCCCCGCGGCCGCAAATGCCTCACAACAAGAAAAGTGGGGGGCGCCCACTTTTCTCCAACGCGATCGTAATAACACCCACAATTATAGCACGCCCTTCGGGAATACGCAAGTCATTGTACTCGTTCAGTACCTTAGTGACACATCCTCCTTTCCCAGGATTCCATTGTGCACGAGGTACTGGAGTGGCGTC
>JARYMK010000187.1 GCA_029907165.1 Anaerolineae bacterium | reverse complement strand
AGGAGGAGATGGAGCCGCTGAAGGCCAGCCGCGCGGCCCAGGCCGAGCGCCTGCAGGCGGCAGAGTCGCATCTTCAGGGCCTTGTGGCCCAGTGGGAACAGGCCATCGCTGCCCTGCGCCAGGTGGAGGCGGAATACCAGTCCCAGCAGCGCGCGCGGCAGGAAATCCTGTCCCGCATCACGGCACTGCAGAACGAACTGTTTGAAATCGCCACCCAGGCCGCCGACCGCCGCAACCGCCTCGCCCAACTCGCCGAGCGGCGCAAGGAGCAACTCGCCGAGAGGGAGGCCCACGAGAAGGCCATCGCCGGCCAGCGCGATGAGTTGGAAACATTGCGCGGCCAGCAATACGCGGTGCAGCAATCGCTGTCCGAGTCCGAACGCGAGGCCGCACGACTTCGCGACGTCCTGGAGCAGGCGCGGCAGCGCATCCAGGCCGCCCAGGCCCAGGCGCGGCAAGCCGAGCAGGAGATGGCCCACGTCCGCGAAGAGGCCGCCACCGTCCAGGCGCGACTGGACATGCTTCGCCGCATGCAGGAGGAGGGCACGGGCCTGTACGCAGGCACCAGGGCCGTCCTGGCCGCCGCGCGCGAGGGGCGACTGCGCGGTGCGCTCGGCGTCGTCGCCGACCAGATTCAGACGCCCCCCGAATTAGAGAAGGCCGTGGAGACGGCCCTGGGCGCGCACCTCCAGGACATCATCACCGAGACCTGGGCCGATGCCGAGCAGGCCATCCAGTACCTGCGGCACGAGTCGGCAGGCCGCGCCACATTCCTCCCCCTGGAGACGCTGCGCCCGCCCTCACCAGTGAACCCGCCGGATGTGCCGGGCATTCTGGGCGTGGCGTCGCGCTTGGTGCAGGCTCCGCAGCGCCTGGCCCCTGTGCTGGACCTGCTCCTGGGCCACACAGTCGTGGCGAAAGACATGAAGGCCGCCCGCGAACTGTACCACCGGATGCGCGGCGCGTTCCAGATTGTAACGCTGGACGGCGAACTCATCCGCTCCACAGGCGCGATCACGGGCGGGGCCGAAACCCGCAAGTCGCCGGGGCTGCTGTCCCGCCAGCGCGAGCGGGCCGAGCATGAGGCGCTCCTGCGCGACCTGGCCCAGCGGCGCGAGGCGATCCAGGCAGCGCTCCGTTCCGCCGCCGAAGCGGAACAAGCCGCCCGGGATGAACTGGCCCAGGCCGAGCGCCAGGCGGCCGCCCTGACTGCGAAAGAGGCTCAACTGCGCACGTCCCTCGCCGCCCTCCAACGTCAGGCCGACAAGAAGGCTCAGGAGACCGAGTGGCGACAAGCCCTTATCCACCAACTGGCCCAGAACCTGGAAGCCCTGGCGCAGAAGGACGCCCAGGCCCGCGACGACCTGGCGCAACTGGCCCAGCGCGAGGCCGACGCCCAGGCACGCCTGGCCCAACTGCAAGCGTCGCTGGACGCCATGCCCGACTCGCTGGCGGTACCCCTGGCCGAGGCGAAGGCTGCGGTGTCGCTGGCCGAGCAGAACGTGGAGAACCACAAGGCCATCGTGCGCGGCCACCAGCAATCGCTGGCCCAACTGGACGGGCAGATAGACAGCCGCCGCGCCAGGATACAGGCGCTCCAGACCGAGCGCGAGGAACTGGAGGCCGCCGAACGCGACCTCCGCAGCCGGTCCGAGGCGCTGGCGGCCCAACTGGATGGAGTGGCGGCCCGCATCCGCCCTGCGGAGGCGCGCCTGCAAGAGATGGAAGCCGCCCAGATGGATGTGGAGACGCGCATTCAGAAAGAACGCGCCGCCTTGCGCGAAGCCGAACAGGCCCACAACCAGGCACTCCTGGAGATGGAACGCCGCCGCGACGAACTGGCCGCCCTCAAGCGCCAGATGGAGAGCGATTTGGGCCTCATTGACGTGGAAATCGCCGAGGGGCTACCCGCCCAGCCTCCGCTGCCGCTCCGCCCTATCGTGAGTTCGCTGCCCGAAGTGGACACCCTGCCCGATGGCCTGGAGGAGCAGATTCAGCAACTGCGCGGGCAGATTCGGCGGCTCGGCGGCATCAACCCCACCGCCCCCACCGAATACGCCGAAACCCTGGAGCGGTACAACTTCCTCACGTCCCAGTCCGAGGACCTGCAAGAAGCGGACAAATCTCTGCGTGCGGCCATCGCCGAACTGGACCGCGTGATGAACGACGAGTTCGTCCGCACGTTTGAGGCTGTCGCCGAGCAGTTCACGGTGTACTTCACCCAACTGTTCGGCGGGGGCACGGCCCGCCTAGTGCTCACCGACCCCGACAACCCCATGGCGTCGGGCGTGGACATCGTAGCACGGCCCCCCGGCAAGCGTACCCAGAGCCTGGCGCTGTTGTCCGGTGGCGAACGCGCCCTCACAGCAGCGGCCCTCATCTTCGCCATCCTGAAGGTCAGCCCCACCCCGTTCTGCATCCTGGACGAGGTGGACGCCATGCTGGACGAGTCCAACGTTCGGCGGTTCCGCGCCGTGCTGGAGGAACTGGCTCGCGACACGCAGTTTATCGTCATCACCCACAACCGCGGGACCATTGAGGCTGCCAGCACTATCTACGGCGTCTCCATGGGGGCCGACAGTGTGTCGCGGGTGCTGTCCCTGCGCCTGGACCAGGTGGAGGCCAAGGCGTAGCGGTGCAAGCCCATTCGCGACCCCATTCCGCGAGACAGCCCCGCGTGTGAGGCTTGACACCCGTCGGCGGTTTCGGTACACTGTTTCGCGGGAGGAGCAAGCGTGGCAGATTTCCTGCATTACCGAATCCCCTCTCGCTTCGGCGCGCTGGGCATGTCCGCGCAGGACACGCCGACAGGCCCCCGCGTTGTCCGCATCCACCTGCCCAACGAAACGCCCTCCTGGTTTCCAAGCGAGACGCGTGTTCTCCATTCCCCCCTGAAGGAACTGGCTGCCCGGATAGAAGCGTATCTCGCCGGCGAACCGGTTACCTTTGACCTGGACCTGTTGTTGATGGAGCAGTGTAGCGAGTTTCAGCAGAGGGTGCTGCTGGCCGAATTCGGCATCCCTCGCGGCTGGGTGAGCACCTACGCGCGCGTCGCCGAGCATCTGCGAGCGCCACGGGCGGCGCGGGCGGTCGGCACGGCCCTGGCCAACAACCCGTTCCCCATTGTCATCCCGTGCCACCGCGCCGTCCGCTCCGATGGCAACCTGGGCGGATACCGCGGCGGCCTCGCCATGAAGCGTGCTCTCCTGGAGATGGAGGGCATCGCCTTTGTGGGCGAGAACATGGTGTGCCTGGACAAGGTCTGGTATTAGCGGCTCCGACATTCGCTGATGGCACCGTCATTCTGAGCGGCGAAGGCATTCTCACCGCCGAGAACGCCGAGGATTCAAAGCGAATCTCTACGCCCTCTGCGTCTCCGCGGTGAATCGGGCGACGACAACCTGACGCATAACAGGAGGCATACTATGGCTAGTCAGACCCTGGACATGCCCTGGGGAAGGGAAACGCTCGCCCTTCGGTTGCCCGAATCCTGGACAGTGGCCGGAATCCACGAACCCGCTTCGCTTCCCCCCGCGCCCGATGCTGCCGAAGAAGCCCGCCGCAGCCTGCAGCAGCCCTTCGGAATGCCGCGCCTGCGGGAACTCGCTCGCCCAGGCATGCGCGTGGCCCTGGTGGTGGACGACGGCAGCCGCCCTACGCCCGCCTCGGTTCTGGTCGGCGGCGTGCTGGCGGAACTGGAGGCTGCGGGCGTGGCGCGGGAAGACATCACCCTCGTCCCCGCGCTTGGCGTCCACCGCCCGATGACCGAGGATGAACTGGACGCGCGCGTCGGGCCAGACAACTTCGCCGGCCTGCGCTGGGAGAATCCCGACGGCGATGACCCCGACAGACTCGCATTCCTGGGCACTACCCAGCGGGGCACGCCTGTCCGCATCCACAAGACCGTGGCGGAGGCAGACGTCGTCGTGTCCGTCGGTTGCATTGAGCCGCACATCATCGCCAGTTTCGGCGGTGGGTACAAGAACATCCTACCAGGCGTGGCATCCCGCGAGGCCATCGCCCATAACCATGCCCTGAACTGCGCGCCGGCCACGTTCAACATGGTGGGCCAGCCCATTGACCGCAACCCCATGCGCCTGGACCTGGAAGAAGCCGGACGCATGCTCACGCCACCGGTCTTCATCGTCAACGCTGTGCTGGACAGCCGCCAGAAGGTGGTGCGCGTCGTCTCGGGCGATCCTATCACGGCGCATCGCGAGGGTGTCCGTACCAGCGCGACCCTGTACGGCGTCGCCGTCCCCACCCCCGCCGATGTGGTCATCACCGACTCCAACCCCATGAACCAGGACCTGCGCCAGGGCGTGAAGGCGCTGGCGAATACCATCCGCGCCGTGCGGCGTGGCGGCGTCCTCATCACGCTGGTCAAGGCGGATGAGGGCGTGGGCGTGTTCGGGCTGGCGAATCGGAAATTGCCCTTGGGACACGGGGCACTGCGGGTGCTGGCCCCGCTGCTCCTGAAGGTCATCCCCAAAATGAAGATGCGCGGCATGGGCGAGGAAGACCGGTTCTTCCTGTACTTCGCGCTCCAGGCGATGCGCCACGCCACACTGGTGATCTACGCGCCGACCATCCCCGCCGAAGTGCGCGGGAACCTGCCGTTCGTGGAATTCGCCGACACGCCCGAGGCGGCCATCGCCCGCGCCCAGCGCCGATTCCGGCGCCGGGCTGCCGTCCGCGTCTTCCCGCACGGCGGCATCACGTTCCCCATACTGGGATGAACGGTTTGCAACATGGATGTACGCAGAACGCGTGGAGAGTACAGAAGTCCAAGGAGGTAGAGATGAGCGCAATCATGGTTTCCGATGTCCTGGTCAAATGCCTGATTCAGGAGAACGTGCGGTTTGTCTTCGGCATCCCAGGCGGGCAACTGTGCCCCATCCTGGATGCCATACGGCGCTTCGGGAGCGACGCGGGCCTGCAATTCATCATGACGCGCCACGAGCAGGCCGCCGCGCACATGGCCGACGCCTACGCGCGGGTTACCGGCGAGCCGGGCGTGTGCATCGGCACCGTGGGGCCTGGAGCGGCAGACCTGGTGCCCGGCGTGTACGCGGCCTGGGCCGACTCCATCCCGATGGTGGTGCTGACGGCCCAGAACCAGACGTGGAAGTCCTACCCAGAGCGCGGCTCCATGCAGTCGCTGGACCAAATCGGCCTGTTCCAGCCCATCACCAAATGGAGCGCCCGCATGGCCCACTGGAAACGCATTCCGGAACTGGTGCATGCGGCCTTCCGCGCGGCGGTGTCGGGCCGG
>JARYMK010000186.1 GCA_029907165.1 Anaerolineae bacterium | reverse complement strand
AGGTGGGCGGCAACCCCGCAGAGGGCGAGATTCCCGACGACCTGGTGGACTGCGCCAAGGCTGCCGCTGACGGCTGCCCGGTGGAGATCATCAAGGTCGGGTAGGGCGGCTCCCTTCCGCCTGTTCTCATGGCAAATCCCAGAGCGTAGTGCTTCGCCACCGATGTCATTGCGAGCGAAGCGAAGCAATCTCCGGCGAGCGACTCAGTCCCAGGCCTTGTCCGTCATGCTGAGCGAAGCGAAGCCTCTCGGTTGACGAGATTCTTCGGCACTCCGTGCCCTCGCAATGACATGTGGTCAAGAATCAATGTGGTGAAGTGATGGCCATGCGACCCGCGGGCGCGTTCTAATCGCCCGTTGCGGGGCCGCTTTTGAACCCGCCCTGGCGCGGGCAGGGTGTTGCGGCGTGCTGCCGGGCCTGCCCGAAGCGCCCTATGCACGTTTCACGTTGCGGAGGCAAACATGCTGGATTGGGGATTGGTACTGTCGTGGTTGGGCGCTATCGCAGGGGCGGCCATCTTGCTGTTCGGCCTGCTGGCGTGGTGGGCGCGGCGCACCCCGAATGACATTGACGACGTGGTGGTGGGCGTGCTGCAATGGCCCGCGCTTCTGATCCTCATCCTCACGGCAATCATCAGCCTGACGAACCGCAGCGCGCTGACGGAAGGCGCGAAGGCTACCATCAACACCGTCGCCAACCTGCTTCGCATCGGGATCACGACGTGGGCCGTGTGGCGGCTCATGCGCGACTCGGTGCTGTACTACGGCCGGCGCCTGGCTCAGCGGAGCGAATCCAGTTTTGACGATGTGCTGGTGCCGGTGCTGGACGTGCTGGCGCCGGTGGTCATCGGTGGCGTGGGCGCGATCCTCATGCTTCGCCTGCTGGGGGCCGACATCTCCACGGTGGTGCTGACCACAGGCGGCGCTGCCCTCATCGTTGGCTTGGCACTCCGCGACACGCTGGGCAACATCCTGGGTGGGCTGACGCTCCTCATTGACACGCCGTTTCGGTTCGGCGACCTCATCATCTGGGATGGCGTGGTGTGCCAGATTCGGCGCATTGGCCTGCGCGTTACGACGCTGTACAACACCGAGGAGCACTGCGACATCTACGTGCCCAACAGCGTCCTCGCGGCGACCAAGATCACCAACCTTACGCGGCCTAGCCCCGACCTGCGCGTAACCCCAGAGGTAGCCGTGCCCGATGACGTGCCGCTGGAGCGAGCGGAGGCCGTCCTGCTAGAGGTGGCCGACGCGAACCCCTACATTCTGGGCGACCTGCCGGCCAAACTGGGGGCGATGCGGCGGGCGCTGGCCGAGTGCGATCCGAAGTCGCCCAGGGGGCGGGAACTGCGCTGGGGGATTTCGGCGCTGCGGCGGGAGCGGCAGTTGGATTTGCGGCAGGCGCGCATGATGGCGTTGCTAGATCGCCTGCTGGCGGTCACCCGCGGCGCGGAAAAGGGTGGGCTGTCTTCCGATGAGAAGGCGGCCATTGCCAGGGAACTGGATGCGCTGGATGCCTACGACGAGCGGCTGAAGGAAGCGATGCGGGCGTGGGCGCGAGCGCGGGCACAAGACCCGCAACTGCGCCGCTTCCCGGCGGATCGGGCGCGGCTGCTGGACGACGCCGAGAGACGCATCCGCGCGCTGACGCGGCGCACCGATAGCCTGCGGCAACACCTGAAAAGCCCCAGTTTGTACGAGACGCAGCGGCTGGACGATTTGGTGGCCGCGTTCCGCGACTGGCTACCCACCTCGTTCAGGCCGGTAACGCCCGCGTGGAAGTTCCCGCTGGTGGCGTTGAGGCGGGCGAGCGCCGCTGGTAGGCTGCTGCACCTGTCCCTGTACGTGGACGACATCCACCTGGAGGGGTTCTTGCGGCGCCCGCGGGCGGTAACAGCGGTCAGCGAGGCGGTGGCGGCGCGGCTGCGCGCGGTGTAGTGAGGCGCAGCCCACGCCGGGCATCCGGAGCGCGGCAGAAACCCTCGCGGCGCGCTCTCGTTCGCTCTGGTTTACGATCGGCTCCTACCCGCACTGGGAGTAGCCGCACATGCGGCAGGTCATGCACCCTTCCACGAACTCCAGGATGCCGCCGCATTCGGGGCACTCAGGCGAGAAGTCCAGCGGGGATTTGTCCCCCCGCTTGTCCCGGGCTTCGTCGGCCGGTTCGGAGGAGGCCTCGTGCGGCGTGTCGGACTGGTGCGGCTGGATGCCCAGGTAGCGCTCCAGCGCGCGACCGATGGCATCGGAGCACGAGAAGGCCACGTTGCCATTGTGCCACACCGGGAAGGGGCAGCGGATGCCCTTGAGTTGCTTGATGATGGCCTTCGGCTCAATGCCCGAACGTAGGCCCAGGGAGATAAGCCGCCCTATGGCCTCGGACTGGGACGCCGTGCACCCGCCCGATTTCCCCATCTGCAGGAAGACCTCGCACAGGCCCTTGTCATCCTCGTTGATGGTGATGTACAGGGTGCGGTTGCAGCCCAGCGCGACCTTCTCGGTGATGCCGTGGGTAACGACGGGGCGCGTGCGGGGGACACGAACCGAGGGCGACGGGGCGGCGTCGGCGGGCTGGGCGGGCTTGTCGCTGCGGCCCTTCCGCAGGACCTGGGTCGTGCGGCTACCGTCGCGGTACACGGTGATGCCCTTGCATCCCAGTTCGTAAGCCAGCAAGTACGCTTTGCGCACGTCTTCCACTGTGGCCCTGTGGGGGAAGTTGATGGTCTTGGACACGGCGTTGTCGGTGTAGCGCTGGAAAGCCGCCTGGATGCGGACGTGCCATTCGGGCGCGATGTCGTGTGCGGTGGGGAAGATGCGCTGCACATCTTCGGGCACGTTGTCCAAACCGCGGACGCCTCCGCGCTCGGCGATGGCCTGCATGAGGTCGGGTGAGTGGAAGCCGCGCTCGTGGGCCACGCGCTCAAACAGTGGGTTGACCTCCGGCAGGGTGGCATTGTCCAGCACGTGGCGCGTGTAGGCCAGGGCAAACAGCGGCTCTATGCCACTGGAGCACCCCGCGATGATGCTGATGCTGCCGGTTGGGGCGATGGTCGTTACGGTGGCGTTGCGGACGGGGGCCGCGTCGGGCCGGTCCAGGCGGCTGCCCTTGAAACTGGGGAACGGGCCGCGCTCTTTGGCCAGGGCGGCCGAGGCTTCCCACGCGGTTTGCTGCACCGTCCGCATGACGGCCTCGGCGGTCTGCACCGCCTGCTCCGAGTCGTAGGGGATGCCCAACTGGATGAGCATCTCGGCGAAGCCCATGACCCCCAGGCCGATCTTGCGGTTGGTTTTCGTCAGTTCCTCAATCTGGGGCAGGGGGTAGCGGTTCATGTCAATCACATCGTCCAGGAAGCGGACGGCGACCTTGACCACCTGCCGCAGTTTCTCCCAGTCCACAGCGCCGTTGCGGACCATGTGGGCCAGGTTGACGGATCCGAGGTTGCACGACTCGTAGGGGAGCAGGGGCTGCTCTCCGCACGGGTTGGTGCTCTCAATCTCGCCCAGGTGCGGCGTGGGGTTGGCAGCGTTGATGCGGTCCAGGAAGATGACGCCCGGCTCGCCGTTCTTCCAGGCCATGCGCGTGATGAGATCAAACACCTCGCGCGCCCTCAGGCGGCCGGTTTCCTGGCGGTTGCGCGGGTTGATGAGCGGGTAGTCGGTGTCTTCGGCCAGGGCCCGCATGAACTCGGCGGTGATGCCGACCGAGAGGTTGAAGTTGGAGAGGACGCCCTCCTGGTCCTTGGCGGTGATGAACTCCAGAATATCGGGGTGGTCCACGCGCAGGATGGCCATGTTGGCTCCGCGGCGGGTTCCACCCTGCTTGATGGCCTCGGTGGCGGCGTCAAAGACCTTCATGAACGAGACCGGACCGCTGGAAATCCCCTTGGTGGACTGTACCACGTCGTTCTTGGGGCGCAGGCGCGAGAAGGAGAAGCCCGTGCCTCCGCCGCTCTGGTGGATGAGGGCGGTGTTCTTGATGCCCTCAAAGATACTCACCATGGAGTCCTCTATCGGCAGGACGAAGCACGCGGAGAGTTGCTGGAGCCTGCGCCCTGCGTTCATCAGCGTGGGCGAGTTGGGCAGGAAATCCAGCGAGACCATGATTTCGTGGAAGGCTTGTGCCCAGAACTCCACGCGGTCTTCGGGGCCGTAGAGCCGCTCGGCCTGGGCGACGTTGGATGCCACTCGCCAGAACATGTCGGCGGGGGTCTCCACGGCGTTGCCGTGTTCGTCCTTGCGCAGGTACCGCTTCTTCAGCACGGTCAAGGCATTCGCAGTGAGAGTGGGTTCCAGGGTAATCATGGGGTCGTCTCCTAGGGGCGCGTTGTGGATCCCTGATCGCCGGACTTCAGCAGTTTCTCAACTTCTTGCTTGAGGGCCTCCAGATCGTCCATCCGGAGGTACACCGAGGCAAAGCGGATGTAGGCGACTTTGTCAATCTGGCGGAGTTGCTCCAGTACCATCTGGCCGATCTTCTCGGACGAGATTTCCTTGGCGCGGGAGTTGTGAATCTGGCTTTCCACGCTGGCAACGATGGCGTCAATCTGCTCGGCGCTGACGGGGCGCTTGGCGCAGGCTTTGCGGATGCCTGCGAGGAGTTTGTTGCGGTCAAACTCCTCGCGCCGCCCGTCGTTCTTGACCACGAGCGGGGTCGTGGACGCGGGGTACTCGTAGGTGGTGAACCGCTGGCCGCACTTGGGACACTGGCGGCGGCGGCGCACGCCGTTGGTGATCATCCGCGTATCCACCACTTGGGTGTTCGGCTCTCCACAGTTAGGGCACTGCACGGTGTCCTCCTCCGTCGCCGCCTGCCGATGAAGGCGACAATGCTCCCCGACGGGTGAGATGGCGACACCATACCATATATAGGGCGGGGTGCGCACTTTAGTCACTATGTGTCGTGGAGCGTCCCCAGTATACCACGAAAGCGACGAGAATGCAAGTGTTTTCCGTTTGAAAAATTCGTGTGTCGCAAGATTTAAGGTTAGAGGGCGGGCGGCGATGGCGTGTTGCGATGCAAGCCCTTGGGAACTGCCCGCCCGTTACCCCCCGATGGCGGCGTGGCAACGGGCGGGCTCCTCTCGGAAGACGCGACGCAGGCAGTGACTATGTAGAGCCACGCGATGCGTGCGCGGGCCACCGAATGAGTGGCACCGCGGCGCGCCCTGGCGACCAGGATACGGGGTTGGTCGGCGCGCCGCGCGACGCTAGTTCTGCTTGGGACCTTTGTTCATGGCGTTGCGGATGAACGCCGGGACCTCTATGTCCTCTGTGTTGATGATGCGAACCGGGAACTCGCGGATCTTGCCGTCGGTGCCGGTGGCCGCTGCCCCCGCCCGGAACTTCGGCTCTAGCTGTTCCAGCCGAGCCTTTATCTTCTTGCCGATGGCCTTGCGCAGATCGTCTGCCTCTGAGGGAG
>JARYMK010000185.1 GCA_029907165.1 Anaerolineae bacterium | reverse complement strand
CGGCGTCTTGGTGGGCGTGTTGCCGGGCGTGGCGGTCGGCCGTGGTGTGGACGTAAATGTGGCCGTGGGCTGGACGGCGACGACGACAAATGTGGCGCATCCCAGCGCCCCGTCCGGCGACTCCACGCGGTCCGGGCTGACAACGGTCCAGCCGCTACCGCCCGCAGACACCGAGTTGTAGCCCGGCGGGTTCGTCTTCACGAGGGCATACCGGTCAGGTGTGTCGCCGCGGTACGTGAGGAGCACATGGCCCGTGGCGTCGCTGACACCCGAGGTCAGTGTCTGCCACGTGCCCCCGAAGCGGCCAAGCAGCGTAACCGTAGCACCCGGAACCGCGGCGTTGTTCTGCGTGTCCACAACCCACGCGCAGACGGCCACGTCGGCAGCACCGGCGACGGCGTGAAGCGGTGCAGACCGGGAGCCACCATCGGCTGGCGTAGCGGCCAGGCTGAAAACCGATAACAGGAGCGGTGCGGTGATGACGAGGACAGCCGCGATCAGAGCATGGACACGTTTCATACGGGCCTCCTTTGACGGGGAGGAGCAAGCCATCCTCCCTCAACTACACGATAGCACGCGGTGCGCAGCGCGTCAAATGCGCCAAATGGCCCCCACGGAAGATAACGTGCGAACAGCCGCGCCGGTGCGGGTGTCCGGCATAGGCTTGTTCCGTCTGAAACAACGCGAGGCGGAACCCGTGTCGCGGGCCGCCCTGTCTGGACGGATGCACACAGATCGCATATAATGCACGCGGCCATCCGCCAACGGCTGGCCGCTGACCGCTACACCGAGGAGGCGCTATGGACGAAATCGGCCGCGCCTACGTGGCGCTGGGACTCCGCATCAACGAGCATTTCCCTGGATACGTGGACGCCTACATCGGGGGCGAGGAGACGAGGCAGGCCATCCTTGCGTACGGCCCGCGCTCCATCGCCGACCTGCGCGAGGACGCCGACCGCCTGGCCCAGCGCATCGCCAGCGAACCCCTGCCCGAGCCGCGCAAGACGTGGCTCGCTAAGCAGGTGGAGGCCATGCGCACCATGCTGGCCCGCCTGGATGGCGAAATCATCCCGTTCCGGGAGGAGGCCGAGCGGTGCCTGGACATCCGGCCCGAGCGCGTGCCCGAGGCCGAGTTTGAGGCCGCCATCGCCGAGATTGACCGCCTGCTCCCCGGCCCTGGCCCGCTGGAGGAGCGGGTGGAAGCCTGGAAGAAGCAGACCGAGGTCGCCGAGGACAAGGTCCCCGCGCTGCTGGAACTGGCCCGGCAGGAGGCAAGGCGGCGCACGCAGGCTCTGGTGGACCTGCCCGATGGCGAGGACGTGGAGATTTTCATCGTCCGCGACCAGCCGTGGAGCGGCTACAACTGGTATCTGGGTCAGTATCGCTCGCGCATAGACGTGAACCTGGACCTGCCCACGCGCATCCCGTCCATCCTGCCACTCATGACCCACGAGGGGTATCCGGGCCACCACACGGAGCACGCCCTCAAGGAAAAGACCCTGTACCGGGAAAAGGGCTGGGAGGAGGCCAGCATCTTCCTGCTGAACACGCCCGAGTGCGTCATCAGCGAGGGGATCGCCAACGTGGCGCTGGACATGATCTTCACGGAGGACGAGGTGGCGGCGTTCCTGCACGATGTCCTGTACCCGGCGGCGGGGCTGGACCACCTGGACCCGGAGCGGGACCGGGCGCTGGGCCGCGCTTTCCGCAAACTGGCGGGCGTGCCGGGGAACGTGGCTTTCCTCGCCTACGAGGACGGCTGGGGCGACGATGACCTGGTACCCTACATTCGGAAGTACGGCTTGCGCTCGGAGACCGAGGCGCGGTTCAACCTGAAATTCATCCGCAACCCTATGTTCCGCACGTACATCTTCACGTATTTCTACGGCGAGAGGATGCTGCGGGCGGCGCTGGCAGGCCCGGACCGGCGCGAGGTCTTTCGGCGCCTGCTGACGGAGCCGCTGACGCCTGGGGTGGTGGCGGGGTGGATATCGCCAGGGTGCAATTCGTAGGGGTGCAATGTGTTCGCAGGGGCGCAATTGAATTGCGCCCCTACTACGGGTTGCGTCCTAACCAATCGCGTGCCCGGCGCGTGATTACGGGTGCGCGGCGGGCACCTCTTCCTTCTTCGCGTGCCAGTCGGCCTCGGTGAACACGCCCTTCAGGAAGGCGTCAATGTCGGCGGCAGCGCGCTTGCCGGCACCCATGGCGCTGATGACGGTGGCCGCGCCGGTTACGATGTCGCCGCCCGCCCACACGCGAGGCCGCGTCGTCCGGCCGGTGATGGGGTCGCCCACGATGGTGCCGTGGCGCGTGCGCTCAATCCCCTGCGCGTCGGTGAACACCATCGGGTTCGGCCGCGTGCCCAGCGCCATGATGACGTTGTCCACTTCCATGTCAAACTCGCTGCCCGGGATGGGGACAGGCCTGGGCCGCCCGCTGGAGTCCGGCTCACCTAGCGCCATGCGGATACACCGCATCCCCCGCACCCAGCCCTTGTCGTTGCCGTAGATTTCCACGGGGTTGGTGAGGAACTTGAACAGGATGCCCTCTTCCTCAGCGTGATGCACTTCCTCTGCGCGGGCGGGAACCTCATCGCGAGAGCGGCGGTACACGATGGAGACCTCTTCGGCGCCCAGCCGCAGGGCCGAACGCGCCGCGTCCATCGCCACGTTGCCCGCGCCGACGACGGCCACGCGCTTGCCGATTTTCACCGGCGTGTCGTACTCGGGGAACCGGTAGGCCTTCATCAGGTTGACGCGGGTCAGGAACTCGTTGGCCGAATACACGCCGTTGTAGTTCTCGCCCGGGATGTTCATGAACATGGGCAGGCCCGCGCCTGTGCCCAGGAAGATGGCCTCGTACCCGTCGGCGAACAGGTCTTCCAGCGTCAGCGTCTTGCCCACCACGCAGTCCAGCACCAGGTCCACGCCCAGGCTGAGGACGTAGTCCACCTCGGCCCGCACCACGTCCTTGGGCAGACGGAACTCGGGGATGCCGTAGATGAGCACGCCGCCGGGCGCGTGGAGCGCCTCGTAGATGGTAACCTTGTGGCCGTAGCGGGCCAGGTCGCCCGCCGCCGTCAGGCCCGCGGGCCCTGCGCCGATGACGGCAACCTTCTTGCCCGTGGGCGGCGCGATATCCGGCTTCTGGACGCCGGTCTTGCGTTCCCAGTCGGCGATGAACCGCTCCAGCCGCCCGATGGCCACGGGCTGGCCCTTCTTGCCCAGGACGCACATGGCCTCGCACTGCGTCTCCTGGGGGCAGACGCGCCCGCAGATGGCCGGCAGGTTGTTCTTGCTCTTCATCACGCGGATGGAGCCTGCCAGGTCGCCATCGCGCAACGCCGCGATGAACTCGGGGATGGGCACCTCCACCGGACACCCCTCCACGCAGCGGGGCTTCTTGCACTGGAGGCAGCGTTGCGCCTCCAGTTTGGCGATCTCTTCGGGGTAGCCGAGGGCCACTTCGTAGAAGTTGTGAATCCGCTCCTGCGGATCCTGGGCCGGCATCTCCTGTCGTTCAATTTGCTCACGCGGCATTCTGTCTTCTCCTCAATGCTGCATTCACCGCAGAGAACGCGGAGAACGCAGAGGATTTGATGGATTCTTCTCCTGGGCTGATCTGTGAACCTAAGGCTTGCTTCGCCGAACCTCGCTACACGCTACCCTCCCATTCACCGCAGAGAACGCGGAGAACGCAGAGGACTCCAACTATCTTTCGGGCAGACTATTCGCGAACCTGCGGATTCCCTGTTTGAGCATCCTTGTGTTGAAATTGATAAGCAATCCTATCTGGCAACCTGACAACCTCAGATGCGAGAGCAGTTGTGCTTCATGAATCGGCAACAGATGGTCAACTGCTTTGATCTCTACAACGACGGTATCCTCCACCAACAGGTCAATACGATAACCGCAGTCCAAGCGTACATCGCGGTAAATCACAGGCTAGGGTTTCTGACGCTCAACCCGGAGCCCTTTCTGAATCAACTCGTACTCCAGGCATGCTTCGTACGCCGATTCCAGAAGCCCCGGCCCTAGGGAGCGGTGCACCTGTATAGCCGCGCCGATGATGGCCTGCGTAATGTCATCCTCGGTGGTAGGCTCTACCGCGGCGCACAGGGCGCTCGCGCCTCAAGGGTTTCAGTAGCCGCTTCTCTCTCCCTATACCTCTCCGTGGTCTCTGTGTTCTCTGCGGTGAATCCCACCGCGCCGTAGAAATCGCTTACCCCGCGAGCGTCTCGGCAACCTCTTTTCTTTCCCTGTACCTCTCTGCGTCCTCTGTGATCTCTGCGGTGAACTACCGAACTAACATCCGTCGTCGCACTGGCAGCCGTGCTCCTTCCAGTGCTCTAGCGCGCGTTTCTCTTCATCCATGTAGATGCGCTGGCGCTCCAGGAGCAGGTTCCAATCCACCTGATGGCCGTCAAACTCCGGCCCCTCCACGCAGACGAAGCGGGTCTGCCCGCCCACGGAGACGCGGCACGCGCCGCACATTCCCGTGCCGTCCACCATGATGGAGTTGAGGCTCACGATGGTGGGCGCGCCGAAGGGCTGGGTCGTCAGCGACACGAACTTCATCATGATGGCCGGGCCGATGGCCCAGATGCGGGCCGGCTTCAGCCCCGCGGCCAGCATCTCCTTGAGCGGCTCGGTTACCAGCGCCTTGCGGCCGTAAGAGCCGTCGTCGGTGGTTACCACCAACTCGTCGCTCACGGAGCGCATGCGGTCTTCCCAGAACAGCAAATCCTTGTTGCGCGCGCCGATGATGGAGATGACCTTGTTGCCCGCCTGCTTCAGTTCGCGGGCGATGGGGAAGATGGGGGCGATGCCGACGCCGCCGCCCACGCAGATGACCGTGCCGTAGTTCTCAATCTCGCTGGGGTGGCCCAGGGGGCCGACCACGCTGGCCAGGTAATCGCCTGCGCGCTTCGTGCCCAGCATCATGGTCGTCTTGCCCACTTCCTGGAAAATAAGAGTGAGCGTCCCTTTCTCCCTATCAAAGTCGGCGATGGTTAGGGGGATGCGCTCACCCTTCTCATTGACCCGGATGACCACGAACTGGCCGGCCCGGGCCTTTCTGGCGACCAGCGGCGCTTTGACCTCAATGAGTTTGGTTACCGGCGCCAGGTCTTCGCGGTAGAGGATTTCGTACAATTTGCGCCTCCTTGCATGTGTTGCAACGGGACTGTGGCAGCGCCCCTTTGCGCCCTCGCAGCGAATTATATACGGACGGGGCGGACAGTCAAGCCATGCATGTCGCCGCGCCGTTCGCCTTCCGAACGCCGCGCCCCGCCCCCGTGCCAGCGGGCGATGAAGCGGCTTCGCCCCTACACGAACGCCGCTTATCGCAGCCTTCTCGCACAGCAACAGAGAACCGCGCCCGTGCGGGCCTGGGGCGCAGACCCGAAAAGTGGACACAAAAGGTCAATGAGCTCGTTCAGATAGGTTAGTGACACTGGACAGGAGATGAAAGGAAGATACAATGGCTGCTCTATGAGTGTG
>JARYMK010000184.1 GCA_029907165.1 Anaerolineae bacterium | reverse complement strand
GTACACCCCTGCGGTCAGCGCGGGGTTGCTGTAGAAGTACACGCCGCCGCTGGCCCGCACCACCCACCTGTTCGCCGTGCTGCAGGCTACGTCCGCGTCGGTGGAATCGCCCCAGACGAAACACCCTTGCGCGTTTGCCTGGGCGCGCCGGCCCGCCGCGAAGGAATAGACTCCGCTGGCCGAGTTGCCGCTTCCGCCGGGGACGACAGACCAGGACGCACCCGCGGAGTTACTCATGCCACCGCCGATCACCGCGTACTGGCCGGTTGCACTGTTGCGGTGGCCACCGCCGACGACGGCATAATCGTGCGCCACTCCATTGTACCAGCCACCGCCGATCACCGCGTGGGAACTCGTGATCACATTGCCCGTGCCTCCGCCGATGGAGGAGTGGGTGCCGCTTATCACGTTGCTCTGTCCACCCGCGATGGTCCCGCGCGTCCCGGCCACGACGTTGTCCATTCCTCCGCCCACCGTCGCGGCATAGGCGGTAACCCGGTTCCCCGAACCGCCCGCGATGGTAGCACGCTCGCCGCTGGCCTGGTTGCTCAGCCCGCCGCCGATGGCGGAGAACGGCAATTGCGCCCTGTTCTCCTGGCCGCCGCCCACTGTGGCTGCCATATCGCTGGCGATGTTGCCCTTTCCACCGCCGATGGTGGCTTGCTGTCCGCTGGCGACGTTGCCCCAGCCCCCGGCAATCGTGGCTTGCGCGCCGCTGGCTTCGTTGCTCCAACCGCCGCCGACCGTTGAAACCAGCCCGCTGGCCGCATTGGTAGTCCCGCCGCCCACCGTGGCGAAGGTGTTGCTGGCGGTGTTCCCATAGCCCCCCGCCACAGTAGCATACGCCCCGCTGGCGGTGCCCCGGAAGCCGCCACCCACCGTCGCATGTACGGCGTCCGCGATGTCCACATTGCCATTGCCCGCCTGGTTGTCGGAACCGCCGCCCACCGTCCCGAAGGAATCGGTTACGCGGTTGGTCGTGCCCGACCCGCCACCGCCGCTCACCGTGCCGCCCACGCCGCCCGCGATGACGTTGTTGCCGGGGAAGCCTGCGATGACGTTGGGGCTGACGTTGTTCGGCTCCAGGCGCAGGGCACGCAGGCCGTTCACCTTCAGTTCTAGCGTCGTGTTGTCGCTGGTGCCCAGGTAGTTCACGCCCGCCGTCGTGCCGCTGTTGCCGTTCAGTTTCCAGTAGCGAGCATCGTGGTCATGGTCCGACCGCGCCACGGTGCTGGCCGCGCCCGTCCCCGCGAAGACCACGTTGAACTGCGTGCCCACGAGCGTGAGACCCGCGCCCGCCGTGTACGTCGTGTCGTTGTCCACGTTGTCGGCGAAGCCCGCCGGGACGCCCAGCAGGTTGACCCACTGCGCCGCGGCAGCGTACAGCGCGTAGGGCGCGGGCGTAATCGCCTGGCGCGGCGACAGCGTCGTGTACGCGCCGCTCCCCGCCGGACAGCGGACGGCCACCTCCAGGTATCGGTTTGCGCCCTGGAATGGCGCCGCGCCGAAGTCCAGCGGGACGGTGAACAGCCCCCGCGTTACCGGAACGCCTACCTGCGACCACGTCGCCCCGACCTGCGATCCGCCCGATGCCGAATCCCACAGGCTGAACTGGAAGTCGCACGTCCCGCTGACGGGATTGTTGTGGCTGCGCAGGACGCCCTGGTAGATGAACGGCGTGCCCACCGTCATCTGTGGCTCAGGCCCCTGTGCCATTCCAGGGATAACCAAGAGTACCGATAGGACAAGCAGAGTGAGGAAAACCCGCGCCTTCATGGTTGCGCTCCTTTCGTCGTGCAGACGACAGAAGATGCCTGCAAGTGCGGCGGGTGGCGGCTCGTGATCAGAGGGGTTGCCCGCGCCGCCCGCAGCCCGGTGGTGCATGACGATAACACATTGTAGCGGAGGGGAATCCGAACCGTCAATACGCACAACGCAGCAATGCACCGGCGGGTACTCTGCGGCGGTCAGAAGGGTATGCGCTTCGTTCAGCAACAAGACATGGAACCGAAGCATCACCGCCATGAGGATATCGGCCATGCGCAGGCCCAAGTCGGTCTTTTCCACACGTTCTCCACAATCCTGTGCTAAAATTAAGGACGGCCGAGGCTCGGCACCATTGAACCGGCGGCCCCCGGCTGGTGTACTTCCTGCATGCGCCTTTGCCCGCAAGTGCCATTCGGCGTATACTGGGGGCCAAAGCGAGCCACAGCAGAGAGTCTGATGATCCGATTCGCGCTCAAGAGATTGGTTTTCATCCTGGCGGTCAGCCTGGGGATCGTGTTCTTCGCCTTCTTCGGGATGCGCATGGCGCGCAACTCCACGTCGCCCGCGCCGTCGTACAACCCCATCCCCGCCGCCCAGTACGCCTGGACATCCACGCTGGACTACGTGGGCCGTCTCCTGCACGGGGACATGGGCGCCATCACGGTGCGCTCGGGGCGCTCGTCGCGGCAGGTGAGCGTGGCCACGACCATCGGCGACACCTATCCCAAGAGCATGGGCCTGCTGCTCATCTCGCTCGTGGTGGCGGCGCTCATCGGCATTCCCGTGGGCGTCTTCGCGGCCATTCACCGCCGGTCGCCGGTCTCGCTTGCGACGATGACGGCGACGCTCATCGGCGTCTCGGTGCCGAGTTTCTTCGCCGCCGCCCTGCTCCAGATTGCGGAAATCTACTGGTTCCGGGCCACGGGCGTGCGGCTCGTACCGGTCGGCGGGTTCGGGTGGGACGCCCACCTGGTCATTCCGACGCTGGTGCTGGCGGCGCGGCCCCTGGCCCACCTGGCCCGCATCGCTTACATGTCGTTCTCGGAGATTCTGGAGCAGGACTACATCCGCACGGCCCACGCCAAGGGCCTATACGACGCCATGGTAACCCGCGGCCACGCCTATCCCAACGCCGCTGTGCCCATCTTGACGGCGCTGGGCGTATCGCTGCGGTTCTCACTGGGAAGTTTGCCTGTGGTGGAATACTTCCTGGGCTGGCCGGGCATCGGCGCGGCCCTGCTGGACGCCATCCGCAACCGCCAGGACATCGGCGTGGCGGGCATGGCGCTGGTCATCGGACTCACGTTCATGCTCGTGAACCTGCTGCTGGACATCTCGTATCGGTATGTGGATCCGAGGCTGAAGAAGAGCCTTTAGCCGATAGCTATCAGCCTTTAGCCGGAAGCCATCAGCCCTTCGCCATTGACCTGGCACATGCCGGGGCCGAGGGGCCAAAGGCTAAAGGCTAACGGCTAAAGGCCAATGGCCAAAGGCATTCTCATGTTGCGATTCGCGGAAAGACTGAAACGCATACGCCAGAACCCGCGCACCGACAGCGCCCCCGACGCACCCATCCGCACGGGGCGGTTCCGCTGGCGGCTCATCACGCTGAACTTCCCGTTCGTGGCGGGAATGCTCATCGTGCTGTTCCTGCTGGCGGTGGCGGTGGTAGGGCCGCGCTTCGCGTCGCAGAACCCGTACCTGTCGGCCCAGCGCTCGTCCGAGATGATCAACGGGCAGTTGGTCTTCCCGCCGTTCCCGCCGTCGGACGAGTTCCCGCTGGGCTCTGACCAGTGGGGGCGGGATGTGTTGAGCCTGCTCCTGTACGGCGCGCGCAACACGCTGGTGGCGTGCCTCTTTGTAACCATGGCGCGCCTCCTGCTGGGGTTCGGGCTTGGGGCCATTGCGGGCTGGCGGCCCGGCACCCTGGCCGACCGCATCATCATGGGCCTGGTGGAAATCCTGTCTTCGCTGCCCATGCTCCTGACCGGCATGATCCTCATCCTGGCGCTGGACATCCGCAAAGGGCTGTCGGCGTTTCTCATCGCGCTGTGCCTGGTGGGCTGGGGCGAGATTGCCCAGTACATCCGCAGCGAGTTCGTCAGTTTGCGCGAGCGGCCCTTTGTGGAAGGCGCGCGGGTCATCGGCCTGACCGAGGGCGGCATCATCGTGCGGCACATCCTGCCCAACGTCCTGCCCGCGCTGGTGGTGCTGACGCTGCTGGAGATGGGCGCCGTGCTGATGATCCTGGGCGAACTGGGGTTTGTCGGCGTGTTCATCGGCGGCGGCTCCCAGACCGAGGGGTTCGGCGGCACGGTGGCCATCGCCGACGTGCCCGAGTGGGGCGCCATGCTGGCCGGCGCGCGCGCCTACATCCGCACGTCGCCGTGGATGGTCTTCTGGCCGGCCATGGCCTTCTTCGTGGCGGTGCTGGGGTTCAACCTCATGGGCGAGGGACTGCGGCGCATCGTCCGCGAGGCCGGGGTCAACACCGCCGCCATCATCTCCAAGCGCATGGTCGTGGTCGTCGCCGCCATCACGCTGCTCACATGGTACATTGTAAACCAAATCAGCCCGGGCGTGTCCTACGCAAAACTGGCGAGCCAGTTTGACGCCGAGCGCGCCCTGGAGCACGCCACGCGCATCGTGGAACTCCAGCAGGCCGACCCAGGCTTCGGAACCGACGGGGCGCGCGCCGCTGCGGAGTACATTGCGGAGCAGATGGAAGCGTGCGGCGTGCTGCCTGCGGCGGGCGGGCAGGGCTATCTGCAAGAGGTAACCCGCATGGTCGCCCCGCGCATCAGCGCGCCGGTCCTGGAAGCCGAGGCAGCGGGTCAGACGGTGGCGCTGGCGCACGGCGCGGACTTCGGCGAGCAGGTGTACCGGCACGGCGGGTCGGGCAGCGCCGACGCACCGCTGACGTTCGTGGGTTTCGCCCGGCAGAACGTGCGCTACCCCGACTTCCGCGGGCTGGATTTGCGCGGGCAGGTTGCGCTGGTGCTGGGCAAGAACATGCCTGCCGCGTTTGACACCGAGGCGCTTATCCGCGGCGCGCAGGCCGTGCTTATTGTTACCGACGATGCTGCGCCGCGCACCGATTGGCCTTCGGGCGAGTCCGGCTTCATGGAAAAGCCCACGATCCCCATCTTGCACGTGCGGCCCGAAGCCGCCGACCGGCTCCTGCAACTGGCGGGCTACACCGTGGCCGACCTGCAGGCGCTGGTGGATGGGTACGTCGCGTCGTCTCCCGATCGGCCCTGGTTCGCGCAGACGCTGCCGGTGCAGGTGCGCGCGCGGGTGCAACTGGGCGAACCGCAGGAGCGCACCGGATACAATGTCCTGGGCATCCTGCCCGGAAACGACACGGCGCTGGACAAAGAGGCGCTGGTCGTGTCCACGCACTACGACATGCCGGAGCCGGACCCGGGCCGCCCGTTCCTGTCGGCCAGCGACGGCCCGGCGGGCGTGGGTATCCTGCTGGAGATCGCACGCCTGTGGCACGCCGAGCAGTTCAAGCCGCGTCGCACGGTGCTGTTCAATGTGTGGGCGGGGGGCTACTCCGACACCACCGGCGCGCAGACGTACCTGGCCGAGTTCACGCCCTACCGCTCGCTGGAGCGCAACGCCGTGATTCACCTGGGCAGCGTGGGCGGCGGAGTGGACCCGCTCCTGGCCGAGGCGAAGAGCAACACCCTGGGCAACCTTCTGGAGCGCAGCGGCCAGGTTACGGGCGCTTCCGTCATCAGGGGTACCGCCTGCGCCCACGGCTACTGCAGGGAACTGGCCGAGAAGTCGGCGGCGCTGGCGTGGCAGGGCGCACCAGACGCCTTCCACGGCAGC
>JARYMK010000183.1 GCA_029907165.1 Anaerolineae bacterium | reverse complement strand
CCACCACTTTCGGTCGGCGAGATGCTGGACCTGCGCGGCGTGTTCCCGGAGCAACACTTCACCCAGCCGCCGCCGCGCTACACCGAAGCGACGCTGGTGCGGGCGCTGGAGGAGAAGGGCATCGGCCGACCCAGCACCTACGCCCCGATCCTGTCCACCATCCAGGAGCGCGGGTACATTGAGCAGATTGAGGGGCGGCGGCTTGTCCCTACGGAACTCGGGTTCATCGTCAACGACCTGCTGGTGAAGCACTTCCCGGAAGTGATGGACGTGGGGTTCACCGCCGAGATGGAAACCCGCCTGGACGAGGTGGCGTCGGGAGAGAAGGACTGGGTGCGCGTGCTGCGCGAGTTCTACGAGCCGTTCCGCGCGACCGTTGAGGCGGCGCGCAAGAATATGGAGCCGACCACGATACCCGTGGAGATGACGGACGAGGTCTGCGAGAAGTGCGGCAGCCCGATGGTCATCAAGCGCGGACGGTTCGGCAAGTTCCTGGCATGCAGCGCGTTCCCCAAGTGCCGCAACGCCAAACCTATCCTGGTGCCCACGGGGGCGAAATGTCCGGAGTGCGGCGGCGACCTGGTGGAGAAGCGCACGCGCCGAAAGCGCACGTTCTACAGTTGCGCGAACTACCCGAATTGCAAGTTCGCCACGTGGAACCGTCCACTGCCCCAGCCCTGCCCCCACTGCAGGGGGCTCCTGACCGAGAAGCCCAAAGCGCCGGGCGTGGCGGTGTGTGCCAAATGCGGCGAAGAGACGCAAATCGCCGAACTTGCGGCGCAGCCGGCGCAGAGTTAGGCAGCATCTATGGGCACGCAAACCGAGGGTACAGAGCCATCCGTTCTGCAACAACATCTGGATCGCTTTGTGACGTACTTGCGGTACGAGAAGGGCGCATCGCCCTATACCGTCAAGAACTACAGCACGGAGATTCAGGAGTTCATTGACTTCGCGGCGGGTGAGGACGCGGCAGACTGGGCAGCGATCAACGTGCCGCTGATCCGCCGCTACCTGCTCTGGCTGAGCAGCCGCAATCTGGCCCAGGCCAGCGTTGCCCGCCGCCTGTCCGAACTCCGCTCCTTCGGGCAGTACCTCATGCGCAACGGCGACATCGCGCAAAACCCGTTCCGCATGGTATCCCTGCCCCGCCTGCCGGAGCGGCTCCCCAGGTACCTGGAGTACCCCGAAGTGCTGGCCATGCTCCACGTCCCCGACGTCGCCACTCCCGCCGGCCTGCGCGACCGTGCCATCCTGGAGGTGATGTACGCCAGCGGCATCCGCGTCTCCGAGGTGGTGGGGCTGAACGTGGGCGACTACGAGCGCGAGGAGGCGCGGCTACGGGTGTGGGGCAAGGGCGCGAAGGAGAGGATCGCGTTCCTCGGCGAGCCGGCCTGCAGGGCACTGGACGCCTACCTCGCCGAGGGGAGACCGCGCCTGCTGGCCGCAGCGCACCGGGCGGCCGCCACCGATGCCCTGTTCGTGAACCGCTTCGGTCTGCGCCTGTCGTCGCGGAGCGTGGACAACCTGGTGCGGGAGGCAGCCCGTGCTGCGGGCATCACGCGGCGGGTTACGCCACATGTGCTTCGGCACACTTTTGCGACGCACCTGCTCAACGGCGGGGCCGACTTGCGCTTCATCCAGGAGATGCTGGGCCATTCGGACATCTCCACCACCCAGGTCTATACCCATGTGAGCCAAGAGCGGCTCCGCGAGGTGTACCTGCGCGCCCACCCGCGTGCGCGGGAGAACAATGCAAACGCCGGGCCAACACAGGGCGCGCAACCCACCCACGTGGCACGCTGATTGCACACCAAGAACGAGGAGAGTGTTGATGAAAACAGAACGGCTTGCCAGACTTCGCGAACGGATGGCGGCGCTTCAACTGCCCGCGATGCTCATCTCGCAACCGCTGAACCGCTACTACCTGAGCGGGTTTTCGGGTTCGGCGGGGACGCTGTTTGTAACCGCGGACCGCGCGGTGCTCCTGACCGACTCGCGGTACACGGAGCGCGCGGCAGGCGAAGCGCCCGGGTTTGAGATCGTCAAACTGGAGCGCGACGTGGTCACGGCCCTGCCCGACCTGGTGGCCCAGGTGGGCGTGGACCGCGTGGGGTTTGAAAGTGCCCACGTAACCTGCGCCGAGTACAAAGTCTGGGCCGAGAAGGTGGGCGAGGCGGCACTTGTGCCCACCCAGGGCGTGGTGGAGGGCACCCGGGCCGTGAAAGAGGAAGAAGAACTCGCCCTCATCCGACAGGCCGTGGCGATTGCCGACGCGGCCTACGCCCATCTGAAGCAGACGATCCGGCCTGGCATGACAGAGAAACAGGTGGCCTGGGATTTGGAGGTCTGGATGCGGACCCACGGCGCGGACGGGATCGCCTTTGACCTCATTGTGGCGTCGGGGCCCAACGGCGCGATGCCCCACGCCCTGGCCTCGGACCGGGAGATTCGCGCGGGCGAGCCGATTGTGGTGGACATGGGGGCGAGGGTGCGCGGCTACCATTCGGATCTCACCCGCACGCTGTACCTGGGCGAGGCCGACGGTACGTTCCGCCAGGTGTACGACATCGTGCTGCGCGCCCAGCAGGCCGCAGAGGCGAGGCTGGCGCCTGGCGCGCTGGGGCCAGACGTGGACGCGACCGCCCGCGCCATCATCGCCGAGGCCGGCTATGGCGACAACTTCGGCCACGGCCTGGGGCATGGCGTGGGGCTGGCGGTGCACGAGTTGCCCGGCCTGAATCAGCGGACGCAGGACACGCTCGCGCCTGGGCATGTGGTTACGGTAGAGCCGGGGGTTTACCTCACCGGATGGGGCGGTGTGCGCATTGAGGACATGGCGCTCATCACCGAGTCCGGCGCGGAGATTCTGACCCAGGCCGACAAGGACCCGTTCGTGCGGGTCTGATTCGGGACCGAATCGCAGGTGCGTTGCAACAGAGGCCAGCGGGAGTTGCGGGCGTATGCAGGCGGTTCACCTACAGAAGTGGAACCTAAACTGATGTGAGTGGCCATTGTCTTTGGCAAAATGTTGTGCTAGAATGTGGCAGTGTCCAGGGTAGTGCGCGGGTGCAGGCGGCTTGCGGCCTGTCCATCTCGCGCCGCAGCACCTCATGTCAGGAGGGACAGAGATGTTGACTCAGTTGAAGAAGAAGGAAGTCCTCGTGGCGGGTGCCGCGGGGCTGATCCTGGGGCTCCTGCTGGGCTGGCTGGTCATCGGTTGGTGGCTGTGGCCCGTGAAATGGGTGGACGCAGACCCCTGGGACCTGCGGGCCGAGCATAAACAGGCCTACGTGGCGATGGTGGCGGACTCGCTAGCCACCAACGGCGATTCGGGCCTGGCCCAGCAGCGGTTGCAGAACTGGGATCGGAAGGAACTGGCGAGCATTCTCCAGAACCTGATTGAGGATCGCCGCGCCAGGCAGATGGGCCTGGAGGCGCAGAACCTGGAGATGCTGCGCCAGGCGCTAGGGCTGGAGGCGGCGGCTGCACCGGCTCCGGCTCCTGCTCCCGCTCCCGCGCCGCAACCGGCAGCCAAGGGGGCGGGGCTCGTGCGATGGCTCCCCGTCATTCTCGGCGTCGTGGTGCTGCTGCTGATTGCGCTTGCCGGCATCGGGTGGCTCACGCGAAAGCAGAAGCAGGCGACCTCTCGGCGTAGTGCGGCACCGAGCGCGCCCGTTGCGCCTGCGCCTACAGGGACCATCCGCCTGGACGGCCATGTGGCTACCTATCGGTCCAGCGAGGCGGCCTACGACGAGTCCTTCAGCATTGAGTCGCCCGAGGGGGAGTTCCTGGGCGAATGCGGCATGGGCATCAGCGAGACGCTGGTGGAAGGCACGCCAAACCGCGTTACGGCCCTGGAAATCTGGCTATTTGACAAGACGGACATCCGCACGGTAACGAAGGTGCTGATGAGCGAGTGGGCGCATGGGGACGCGGAAATGCGCGCGGCACTGGCGCCCAAAGGCGAACTGCTGTTGGCCGAGCCGGGGGCGGAGTTCACCCTGGAGACGGAGCGCCTGCGGCTGAAGGCTACCCTGACCGAGGTCGCCTACGGCAGCGAACAGCCCGCCAACAGTTACTTTGAGCGGGTGGTGGTGCGCATGGAGCCGTTCCTGAAGCAAGCCCCTGCGCCGACCGCGAGTTGACAGATGCTATGACACGCGCCGCCGAAGGAATCTCCGGCGGCGCGGCTTTTCTCTACACCTGCACCGTGGGGTCAAACAGCCGCTGGTGCTCCTGGATGGCGAATCGGTCGGTCATGCCGGCGATGTAGTCGCAGACCACGCACGCCAGGTCGCCGCTTTCACATGCACGTTCCTCTACCGCGAAGGGCAGTTGGGACGGGTTCTCCATGTAGGCGTGGAACAGGTCGCCGATCATGCGCTTGGCCTTCTGGGACATGCGCACCATCCGATAGTGGCGGTAGAAGTTGCGCATCAGGAAATCCTTGAGGGCGCGGTTCTTCCGCCGCAACTCCTCGGAGAACCGCACGATGGGCACGCCCAGGTTGCGCACGTCCTCCACTGAGCGGACGCCGTACTCCGTGAGCAGGCGGCTGGTCTCCTGCACGACGTCCGTAACCTCCCGCCCGATGAGTTTGCGGATCAGCCGGTGGCGGGTGAGTTCGTCAAACGTTCCCGGCGGCACGTTCAGCGCGGCCAGCAGTTCCTCCCACAGTTCCATGCCCCGTAGCATGTCCGGGTGCAGGATGCCCGCGCGCAAGCCGTCGTCCAGGTCGTGGGAGTTGTAGGCGATCTCGTCGGCCACGTTGACAATCTGCGCTTCCAGCGTCGCGGCCTTCTCCGGCTCGTAGCCCACGGCGGCGCTCTTGTCGTACTCGGTCTCGTGCTTGATCATCCCCTCGCGCACTTCCCAGGTGAGGTTCAGGCCGCGGAACTCGGGATAGCGGCGCTCCAGTTCCTCCACGATGCGCAGGGACTGGTGGTTGTGGTCAAACCCGCCGCGATCCTTCATCAGTTCGTTCAGCGCCTCCTCGCCCGAATGGCCGAAAGGCGTGTGCCCCAGGTCGTGGGCCAGCGAGATGGCTTCGGCGAGGTCTTCGTTGGCTCCCAGGGCGCGGGCGATGGTGCGAGCGATTTGTGCGACCTCTAGCGTGTGCGTGAGGCGCGTGCGGTAGTAGTCGCCTTCGGTGTTCACGAAGACCTGCGTCTTGTACTCCAGCCTGCGGAAGGCCGTCGTGTGGATGATGCGGTCGCGGTCGCGCTGAAACGCCGTGCGGTAGGGGTGCTCGTCTTCGGGGTATTTGCGCCCGCGCGACTGGCCGCTCTTCGCCGCGTAGGGGGCCAGCGTGGCGGCTTCTATCTCTTCTAGTTTTTCCCTCGTGTAGATCATGGCAGAACCTCACACGTTGACCACATTGGCGCCTGCGGCCCGTCCTTCACCGCCGAGGCGCAGAGTAGGCAGAAAGAACCAGCAAAGACTCTTGCCTATCGCTTCTCAAGGTCTGTGAATCTCGGAGATGTGTCGCACCTGGGGTCATTCTGACAGTCAAAACGGTCAGAGCCCGACCGTGCTCAATCAGTTTAGCGGCAATTGGGACTTGTGTCAACCCGACTGAGCTCGTTCAGATAGGTTAGTGACACTGGACAGGAGATGAAAGGAAGATACAATGGCTGCTCTATGAGTGTG
>JARYMK010000182.1 GCA_029907165.1 Anaerolineae bacterium | reverse complement strand
GTCTTCCCGTGGTCAATGTGCCCGATGGTCCCCACGTTCACATGGGGCTTCTTCCGCTCAAATACCTTCTTGGCCATTCTGGACTCCTTTCTCTATCTCTGTACGACTTGTAATTATCTCACCAGTATCCTATCGGCTGTTTCCTTGGACACCTCTGCATAATGGTCAAATTCCATCGTGAAGGTGCCGCGCCCCTGGGTCATGGACCGCAACTCGGTCGCGTACCCGAACATCTCAGATAGCGGGACGAAGACCCGAATCGCCTGCAGGTCGCCGCGGCGCTCTATCCCCTCAATCTGCGCCTTCCGCTGATTCAGGTTTCCGATGACGTCGCCCATGAACTCCTCAGGCGTAACGACTTCCACCTTCATCACCGGCTCCAGCAGGATGGGGCCTGCCTTCTCCACCCCATCGCGCACGGCCATGGACGCCGCCACCTGGAAGGCCAACTCCGTGGAGGTTTCGGGGTCATACGACCCGTCCACCAGCGTGAACTTCACATCCACCAGCGGATACCCGGCCAGCACACCGCTGCTCGCCGCGTCCATCACGCCGCGCTCCACCGCGGGGATGAACTCCTTCGGGATGGCGCCGAACTTGATTTTGCTGTCAAAGATCACGCCCTGCCCCTGGCCCGCTGGCTCTATGTCCAGCCACACGTGCCCATACTGGCTCTTCGTCCCCATCTGGCGAACGAACTTGCCCTCGGAGCGCACGGCTTTGGTGATCGTCTCGCGGTAGGCCACCTGCGGACGTCCTACCTTCGCCCCCACGTGGAACTCCCGCACCAGCCGATCCACCAGCACTTCCAGGTGCAGTTCGCCCATTCCCGAAATCAGCGTCTGGCCCGTGTTCTCATCCACCTTGACGCTGAAGGTGGGGTCTTCATCGGCAAGAGCCTGGAGCGCCTGCCCCAGTTTCTCCTCGTCGGCCTTGGTCTTGGGCTCAATCGCCACCGAGATGACCGGCTCCGGAAACTTGATCTTCTCCAGGAGCAGCGGGGCGTGGAAAGCGCACAGCGTGTCGCCGGTGTAGGTCTCCTTCAGTCCCAGCAGGCCCACGATATCGCCCGCATACGCCTCTTGCATGTCCTCGCGGCGGTTGGCGTACATTCGCAGGACGCGCCCCACGCGCTCCTTGGCGTTGCGGCTTGCGTTCCGCACCTGAGCACCCACCGTGATCTTGCCCGAGTACACCCTCACATACGCCAGCCGCCCCACGTAGGGGTCGGTGGCGATCTTGAAGGCCAGGGCTGCCAGTGGCTCCTGCTCGTCGGCCCGGCGCAATACCGTCTCGCCCGAGCGCGAGTCCACCCCAGTTACGGCCGGGATGTCCACCGGCGAGGGCAGGTACCAGACGATAGCATCCAGCAGCGGCTGCACACCCTTATTCCGCAGCGCCGCCCCGCACAGCACGGGGACGAGCGCGCCTTTCAGCGTCGCCTGGCGCAGCGCCGCGCGGATTTCCTCCGGACTGATCGGCTCCCCTTCCAGGTATTTGACCATGAGATGATCGTCGTGCTCTGCCGCCTGCTCCAGCAGGATCTCCCGGTAGTGCTCGGCCTGTTCCTTCAGGTCATCCGGAATCTCTCGGCGGGCGGCCACCGTGCCCAGGTCATCTTCGTAGATGATGGCCTGGTTCTCCACCAGGTCCACCACCCCGACGAAGGTCTCCGAGACGCCGATGGGAATCTGCACCGCCACCGGATTGGCGGAAAGCCGATCGCGGATCATCTCAATCGTGTGCCAGAAATCGGCACCGATTCGGTCCATCTTGTTAACGAAACAGATGCGGGGCACGTGATACCGGTCCGCCTGCCGCCAGACGGTTTCGGACTGCGGTTCTACCCCGCTCACGGCGTCAAACACGACGACGCCGCCATCCAGCACGCGAAGGCTTCGCTGCACCTCCGCGGTGAAATCAATGTGTCCAGGTGTATCAATGATGTTAATCTGGTGATCCAGCCAGTAACAGGTTACGGCTGCCGACTGGATGGTGATGCCGCGTTCCCGCTCCTGCTGCATCCAGTCTGTAACGGTCGTGCCGTCGTCCACGTTGCCCATTCGGTGCGTGCGCCCTGTATAGAACAGGATGCGCTCGGTGGTCGTGGTCTTCCCAGCGTCAATGTGGGCGATGATGCCGATATTCCGGATCCGCGCTAAAGGAACGTCCCTGGGCATATCCCAACCACCTGGGCCTCGCGCCGTCGGTAACCGAGTCTCCTCCCCTACCAGCGGTAGTGCGCAAACGCCCTGTTGGACTCGGCCATCTTGTGGGTGTCTTCTTTCTTCTTGATGGTGGCACCCTCACCTTTGTAAGCATCCAAAATCTCGGCGGCCAGTTTCTCGGCCATGGAGCGGCCCGACCGCTTGCGCGCCGATTCCAGAAGCCAGCGCATCGCGAGCGAAGGCCGCAGGTGCTCCGGAATCTCCACGGGCACCTGATAGGTGGCGCCGCCAACCCGGCGCGGTTTGACGTACAGCACCGGCATGGCGTTGTTCAGCGCCTTCTCAAAGACCTCCAGCGGATTGGTGTGCGTCCGCTCTTCAATGAGGTTGAAACTATCGTAAACAATGCGCAGCGCTGTGCTCTTTTTGCCACGTCGCATCACGTGGTTGACAAAGCGCCCGATCATTTCACTGTTGTACCGCGGATCGGGTTCCACAGGCCGCCGCGCCGGACGATACCTTCTAGGCATTCCTCAAACCCTCCAACTAGACTTCGCGCTCCCGAATCCTCTCGCTGGTGGAGCGAACCGAAGGACTCGGCACCCCTACGCCGACTTTTCCTTGGGCCGCTTGGCGCCGTACTTGGAGCGCCCTTTCTTCCGGCCCTCCACGCCGGTGGCATCCAGCGCACCGCGCACGATGTGGTAGCGCACGCCGGGCAGGTCCTTCACACGGCCGCCGCGAACCAGCACCATGGAGTGCTCCTGAAGGGTATGCCCCTCGCCCGGGATGTAGGCGGTTACTTCAATCCCGTTGGTCAGGCGCACCCTGGCGATCTTGCGCAGGGCCGAATTGGGCTTCTTCGGCGTCATCGTGCGGACCACCGTGCAAACGCCGCGCTTCTGGGGCGAGCCTTTGCCGCTGGCCGTCGTCTTCCGCTTCAGTGCGTTGTACGTGTACCGCAGCGCAGGAGCCTTGCTCTTCTTGGTCTTCTCCGTCCGCCCTTTTCTCACGAGTTGATTGATGGTCGGCAAGTCTGAACCTCCCTAGGAACTCTTGAACCAATCCTCATGTAACCTGTTTTTGGGCAAAACAACAGCCGCCTCACCTGACGTGGGCACGAGACCTGATAAATCAGGCCCAACTTATGGTGACGTGGCTGCTGCATCCAGGACCCAGCGACGATCTCTTTTTCGCTCTTGCGAGCGGATCACGCTATTTGGGCCCGCGAAAAATGAATATACCACACCTTCTCTAACTAGTCAAATTCGTTGTCGTCGCCTTCATCCGCGTAGCCCGAAGTCTCCCCCGACTCCAGTTCGCCCGCGGCGCTCGGCTCCCGAATCTCCAGTTGCACCCGCTCGCGGAACAACCGCCGCGGCGGCCGGAACGCCGACCCCACGGGGATCAGTTTGCCGATGATGACGTTCTCCTTCAGGCCACGCAGTTCGTCCACCGCCCCTTCAATGGCAGCCTCGGTCAGCACACGGGTGGTCTCCTGGAACGAAGCCGCCGCCAGGAAACTCTCGGTGCTCAGTGCTGCCTTGGTTACGCCCAGCAGTGCCGGCGCGCCGGTAGCGGGCTTCCCTCCCTGCGCGATCACCTCCTCGTTGCGCCGCTCAAACTCAAACCGATCCACCATCTCGCCAGGCAGCATGTCGGTGTCGCCCGAACTGCGCACGCGCACCTTCCGCAACATCTGCCGGATGATGATCTCAATGTGCTTGTCGTGGATGTTCACGCCCTGGCTGCGGTACACCTTTTGCACCTCTTCCAGCAGGTACATCTGGGCAGCCTCGGCTCCCTGAATCCGCAGGACTTCGCGCGGATTCTTCGCGCCTTCCGTCAGTTGGTCGCCTGCCTTGACCTCCATGCCCTGCTCCACACGCAGGCGGGCCGCCGCCGGAATCTCGTACTCGCGCTCCTCCACGTCCTCGCGCCGCACGATGGCCTTGCCTTCCTCAAAGAAGACCTGTCCGGGGATCCGCGCGACGACTGCGCCCTCCGGCCCTTCGGCCAGCACGGTGCCTTCCGGAATCTGATCGCCATCCTCCACCTTGCGCGAGGCGTCCGATGGGATCGCGTACTCCTCGCTGACGACGCGGCTAGACGTGATTTTGACCTTGCGCTGGTCGCCCTGCCAGATGACATCTATCACGCCGTCAATCTCGGCAATGACGGCCTCGCCTTTGGGCACGCGCGCCTCAAACAGTTCCTCCACGCGCGGCAGGCCCTGGGTGATGTCCTCGGCCCCCGCCACGCCTCCGGTGTGGAACGTCCGCAGCGTCAACTGGGTTCCGGGCTCGCCGATGCTCTGCGCCGCGATGATGCCCACGGCCTCGCCCAATTTCACCAACTCGCCTCGGGCCAGGTCGCGCCCGTAGCACTTGCGGCACAGCCCAAACTCCGTGCGGCACGTCAGTGGCGAACGCACGTACACCCGCGTGATGCCGGCTTTCACCATGCGGCTCAGTGCATCCTCGTCTATCATCTCGCCAGCCTGTACCAGCACTTCGCCCGTCTTCGGGTCGGCGATAGGACTTGCGGCCACGCGCCCCAGCACGCGGTCCTTGAGTTCCATGCGCGGGTCAATGCGTTTGGTGGATTCCACGTCCACCCAGATGCCGCTGCGCGTCCCGCAGTCCTCCTCAGTGATGATGACGTCTTGGGCCACATCTACCAGTCGCCGCGTCAGGTAACCGGCGTCGGCGGTGCGCAGGGCCGTGTCCGCCAACCCTTTGCGCGCGCCGTGCGTGGAGATGAAGTACTCCAGTGCCGTCAGCCCCTCGCGGAAGTTGGAGCGGATGGGCAGCGCGATGATGCGCCCCGACGGGTCTGCCATTAGCCCGCGCATCCCGGCCAACTGGCGGATGGGCTGCGCGCCGCCTTTGGTCGCGCCCGACATGGCCATCGCGCCGATGGGGCTTAGCGGGTCCAGCGTCTTGCGGACCTCCTCGGTGATTTCGTCGGTGGCGCGGGTCCATAGGTCCACGATCTTGCTGTACTGCTCGCCATCGGTGATGAGGCCGCGGCGGTACTGCCGCTCGATCTCCTCCACTTCCTCGCTGGTCTGGCGGATGATGCGCTCCTTCGCCTTGGGAATGGTGATGTCGCTGATGGCGATGGTCGCGCCCGACTGCGTCGCGTAGCGGAAGCCGATCTCCTTGATGCGGTCCACCAACTTGGCCGTCTCTTCGCGGCCCAGTTTCTGGTAGCACAGGGCCACCACCTCTTTCAGTGCGCTCTTGTCCATCAGCCGGTTCACGAAGCGGAGTTCCTTTGGCAGAATCTGGTTGAACAGCACGCGCCCCACGGTGGTCTCTATCACCTTCTGGGCCGCCCCGTCGCCGCGGTGCAGCACCTTGATGCGCGCCTGCAGGTCCACGATGCCCAGGGTGTAGGCCAGTTCCACCTCGTCAAAGTCGGCGAAGACCTTGCCCTCGCCCTTCGCGCCCGGCCGCTCAACGGTCAGGTAGTAGCATCCCAGCACCATGTCCTTGGACGGGCCTACGACCGGCTCGCCGTTGGCGGGCAGCAGCAGGTTGTTGGCCGACAGCATCAGCGTGCGGGCCTCCTCCACCGCCGCCTTGGACA
>JARYMK010000181.1 GCA_029907165.1 Anaerolineae bacterium | reverse complement strand
CGACTACGTCCTGTTGGCCGTTACCGACACGGGCGTGGGCATGACCGACGAGGAGAAGGCGCACCTGTTTGAGCCGTTCTTCACCACCAAGGAGCCCGGCAAAGGCACGGGCCTGGGCCTGGCCACCGTGTACGGCATCGTCAAGCAGCACGGTGGCAACATCTACGCCTATTCCGAACTGGGCAAGGGCACCACGTTCAAAATCTACCTGCCGGCGGTGGAGGCCGAGACCGAGCGCCTGCCCCGCCGCGACGAGGAAGGATACGTTCCGCGGGGGACCGAGACCGTGCTGGTGGTGGAGGACGAGGCGAACGTGCGGGCCATCGTTACCCGCACGCTGACCGAGCAGGGCTACACCGTGCTGGAGGCGGCGGACGGGTATGAGGCGCTGCGGCTGGCCCGCGAGTACAAGGGCGAGATTCACCTGCTGCTGACCGACGTGGTGATGCCGCAGATGGGCGGCAAGGAGTTGAGCGAGCGGTTCGCCGCCATCCGCCCGGGCGTGAAGACGCTGTTCATGTCGGGGTACACGGACAACGCCATTGTGCACCGGGGCATTCTGGACCCGGGGGTGGTGTTCCTGCAGAAGCCGTTCACGGCGGCGGCGCTGGCCCGCAAGGTGCGCCAAGTGCTGGACATGCGGTAGTGCCCATCCGCGAATGCGCGCACAAGACACGAAGGGTTTTTTCACCGCAGAGGCACAGGGGACGCAGAGAATTGAAGTATAGACCTCTGCGGTCTCCGCGTGCTCTGCGGTGAATCCAACCACTGCACAGAAAGATTTGCCGTAGGCTCGCAGGGATGGTATAATCCCCGCGAGTGTTGCACCTGAACATCACCATACAGTTCCACCGGTGAGGTGACCCTGTCCGAAAGGCTGGGCCGAACGGGGGAAGTCCGGTGCTCCGCAACCGCGGAAAGTCCGGCGCTGTCCCGCAACTGTAGGTTTGGGCCGAACCGCTACAGCGCAACGCAAGGTCGTGCGCTGCGGTCTCCCCAGACAAGCCAGGATACCCGCCTCACCGCGATTCCAAGTACCTTCGCGAGAAAGGGGGCTGGAAGATGAAGATGAGAATCGGCATTTGAGTTGTCCCCTTGTCCCAGCGGCAAGGGGATTTTCGTTTCTGTTGCACCCGTTCTGTCCCGCTTCAACCCAACTTGATGCAAGGAGAACTTGACGTGAACACGCGAACTCGCATCGTTGCCGGGGTCCTCGTGGCCCTGTTACTGATTGTCTTGATTGTCGCCCTGGCGTCGTGGATGAGGGGCGCGCCGGAGCGAGCGGCGCCTACGGCCACCCCTGCGCCGCCCACTGTGACGCCCGTCCCGCCAACGCCCACGCCCGCGCCGGTTCAGGTTACCGACGACCTGGGCAAGGCGCTGACCCTGCCGCAGGCCCCCCAGCGCATCGTCTCCCTCGCGCCCAGCGTAACGGAGATTCTGTTCGCCATCGGCGCGGGCAACAAGGTGGTCGGCGTCCAGGACTTCAGCAACTACCCGCCGGAAGCCGCCTCGTTGCCCAAGATCGGCGGGTTCCCGCTGAACTACGAACTGATTGCGTCGCTGCAGCCCGACCTGTGTATCGGCGCGGACATCACCAGCCCCGACGACATCGCCAAGTTGGAGGGCCTGGGGCTGAAGGTGATGGTCATCAACCGCACCGACCTGGAAGGCATCTTCACCGACATTGAGTTGGTCGGCAAGGCCGTCGGGATGGAGGAGTCGGCCAACGCGCTGGCGGCCTCGCTGCGGGCCGAACTCCAGGCGCTCCAGGAGCGGCTGAAGGCGGCCACCACCAAGCCGCGCGTCTTCGTGGAACTGGACGAGACCCTGTACACCGTGGCCCCTGGGTCCTTCATCCACCCGTTGATAGAACTGGCGGGCGGGGTCAACATCGCCGCGGACGCCGGCAACCCCTACCCGCAACTCAGCGCCGAGCAAATCATCGCCAAGGACCCCGAGGTCATCATCCTGACCGACGCAGCCTATGGCGTTACGCCGGAGCAGGTGAAGGCGAGGCCGGGTTGGGAGCAGATCACCGCCGTGAAGACGGGCGCCGTGTACCCCATTGACGGCGACATTATCAGCCGTCCTGGCCCGCGCATCCTGGAAGGGCTGAAGGCACTGGCGGCGCTGATTCACCCAGAGTTGAAGTAGCCCATCGGCCAACCCAGCGTTGGCCCAAGGAGAACGACCCATGCGAGTGAACTGGAGGCGGAGGGTCATCGTGCTGCCCATCCTGGGAGGCATCCTGGCGGTGGCGATTGTGCTCGCCACGGCTATCGGCTCCGTGTCCCTGCCGCTGGGCGAGGTGGTGCGCGCCCTCGCCTCCAGGCTCGCGGGCGCTGCGTCGGGCGGTCCCACCGACACCATCATCTGGCAGATTCGCGTGCCCCGCGTGCTCACCGCTGCGGTGGTGGGCGGGGCCTTGAGCACCGCCGGGGCCGTGTTCCAGGGCCTGCTCCGCAACCCCATGGCCGACCCGTACATCATCGGCACGTCGGGCGGAGCGGCCCTCGGCGCGACCATTGCCCTCATGGTGCCGCTTCAGGTCAGCCTGTTTGGGTTCACCTTTGTGTCCATCGCCGCCTTTGCGGGGGCGCTGGGGGCGGTGCTAGTGGTGTACAACGTGGCCCGCGTCGGCCCGCGCACGCCGGTTACCACGCTCCTGCTCACCGGCTTCGCCCTAAGTTCCGTCCTCGCCGCCATCATGTCGTTCCTCATGTTCATCTCCAACAACGCGCTGCGCCGCATCATCCTGTGGACCATGGGCGGACTGTCGGGCACGGGGTGGTTGCAGTTGGCCGTCGTGATTCCCGCGATTCTCGTTGCGCTGGGCATCACCTACGCCCTGGCGCCGGACCTCAACGCCTTCCTGCTGGGCGATGAGCAGGCCGCATCGCTGGGCGTGCACGTGGAGCGCCGCAAGTTGACCTTCCTCGGCCTAGGCTCGTGGCTCACGGCGGCAGCCGTATCCGTCAGCGGGCTGGTGGGGTTTGTGGGGCTGGTGGTGCCCCACGTGGTGCGCCTGGTGCTGGGGCCCGACCACCGCCTGCTCCTGCCCGCGTCCACGCTGGTGGGGGGCGTGTTCCTCGTGCTGGCGGACCTGCTGGCGCGGTCGCTCATGCCGCCGGCTGAACTGCCGGTGGGCATCATCACGGCGCTGGTGGGAGGACCGTTCTTCATCTACCTGCTCCGCAAGGCGCGCAGGGAGTACAGTTTCTAGGAGAGAGACCATGACCGACGAGCCGATTCTCGCCGCGCAGGGCGTGGACTTTTCGTACTACAACGGCCTGGTGCTTCAGGGCGTTACCCTGAACCTAGCGCGTGGCTCTATGATCAGCCTCATCGGGCCCAACGGTTCGGGCAAGACGACGCTGCTCAAGATTCTCTGCGGCCTGCTGAAGCCCAAGCGGGGGCAGGTGGTCCTATCGGGGCGGGAGATTGGCCGCCTGTCGCGCCGGGAGATCGCGCGTGAGGTGGCACTCGTGCCGCAGGAACTGTCGGTGCCGTTTGATTTCACCGTGCGCGAGATGGTTACCCTGGGCCGCACGCCCTACGTCCGCCACCTGCGCGGGATGACGCCCCAGGACCACGAGGTCGTGGAGCGCACGCTGGCCCTGACGAACACGGCCACGCTGGCGCACCGGCCGTTCAACGAACTGTCGGGCGGCGAACAGCAGCGCGTCATCATCGCCATGGCACTGGCCCAGGAGCCGCAGGTGCTGCTGCTGGACGAGCCGGTGGTGCACCTAGACGTGAACCATCAGATAGAGATTCTGGAACTCATCCGCCGCCTGAACCGCCAGGCGGGCCTGACGGTTCTCGCCACGATGCACGACCTGAACCTGGCCTCGCTGTACTTTGACCGGCTGGTGTTGCTGAACGAGGGGCGCATCGTCGCCAGCGGCTCGCCGGGCGAGGTGCTGCGCGAGGACACCATCCGCCGCGTGTTCCGCGCCGAAGTGCGCGTCCAGCCGCACCCCGTGCGCCCCCGCCCACAGTTGGTGCTCCTGCCGCCAGGGGCATAGGAAGCGCACGGCGAAAATAGAACTCCCCAAGCCAAAGTTTGCGAATCCCGCGCTTTGTGCTATAATGCGACCGCTGTCGGGGCGTAGCGCAGACCGGCTAGCGCGCAGCGTTCGGGACGCTGAGGTCGGTGGTTCAAGTCCACTCGCCCCGACCACAATGCAGACGCCCGAGGTTCACAAAACCCTCGGGCGTCTCCATTTTCCCGCGTCGTCCCCTTACGCGTTCGCCGTGCGGTTCCTGGCTCGCAGGATGGCCAGAATCTCCGAGGCGATCTCCTCAATCGGCTTGTAGGTTACCTCAATCACCGACCAGCCCGGATGGCTGTGGAACAACATCTCGGCGTAGGCCAGTTCCCGCTGCACAAACTCTGGGTCCGCGTAGGAGCCTGTGGCCCCGCCCAGGTGCTTGTGCCGCGCCCGCCTCAGTTCCGCGAGGTTCACCGCATCCGTCGTCAGGCAAAAGACTTTAGAAGGCGGCAGTTGCTCCAGAATAGAGGGCAGCGGTGTGTCCAGCATGACCGGCACGTTCCCGACCAGCCATCCCTTGAACGCCAGGAAGATGCTCAGGGGCGTCTTGAACGTGCGCGACACGCCCACCAGCACCATGTCCGCTTTGTCCAGTTCGTGGGTGCGCTGGCCGTCGTCGTGGCGCAGGGCAAACTCCACCGCCTCAATGCGACGGAAGTACTCACGGTTCAACCCCCGGAACAGGCCGGGCTTCTCGGCAGGCGAATGGGCCAGGTGCTGGGCCATCTGGGCCAGCAGCGGCCCCATCAGGTCAATGGTGGGCACGTTGTGCAGGCGGCCCTGCTCGGCCAGGGCGTGGCGCAGGTCCTGGGACACAATCGTGTGGACGATGAACGCGCCGATGTGCGCGGCGTGTTGCACGGCGTCTATCACCTGCTCCATCGTGCGGACCTCGGAGCGCCGCTCAATGGAGACCTCGGCATCGGCGAACTGGGTAAGGGCGGCGCGCACGGCTTGCTCCGCCGTACCGCCCGTTCCATCCGAAACGATCAGGATGTGGCGCATGGGCTACCCCCTCCCGCAGCAGGGTGTATGCGCCTAGCATTGTACCAGCAAGCGGTGCCCCGTCAAAGCGACAATTTCCATGCCTCCACCTGCACACTGGCGGCGTGGATGCCAGGCCCCTCGTCCTCGACATACACGGTCTCGCCCACCACGCACACATCCTGGAACCCGGCCCCGCGGATGGCGTCCAGGTATTCGTCTTTCAGGCTTGCACCGGCCACGCACGCCACATATGCGTCCATGGACTGGCGGACGACATCCGGCAAGGGGCGCAGAAGCACGATGTCGGACACCAGAAGCCTGCCACCCGGCCGCAGGACGCGATACGCCTCGCGGAACACCGCCGCCTTGTCCGGCGATAGGTTGATGACGCAGTTGGAGATCACCGCATCCACCGATGCGTCGGCAACGGGCAGGTGCTCAATCTCCCCCAGCCGAAACTCCACGTTGGTGTAGCCGCCTATGCGGGCGTTTTCGCGGGCGCGGGCGATCATCTCCGTCGTCATGTCCACGCCGATGACGCGGCCGGTCAGCCCCACGCCCTGGGCGGCCAAGAAGCAGTCAAATCCGGCCCCGCAACCCAGGTCAAGGACGGTCTCCCCCTCCCGCAGACCCGCCAGCGCTACCGGGTTGCCACATCCCAGGCCCAGGTTCGCGCCTTCGGGCACGGATTGCAGGTCCGCCTCGGTGTAGCCGATGGCGCGGCTGATGTCCTGTGCGGAT
>JARYMK010000180.1 GCA_029907165.1 Anaerolineae bacterium | reverse complement strand
GAGCAGTTGCACAACACGCTGGCCGCGCTCACGGGCACGGCCATCCTGCTGGGTGTGAGTTACCTGGGGCGCCTCATCAGCCCCGCCCTGTTCATCTTTGACTTCCAGAATGCGCTCCGCTACGTGGACTGGAACGTGGTCTTCCTCATCATGGGCATGATGATCTACATCGCCGTCGTGGAGCGAACGGGCATCTTCCAGTGGCTGGCGTTCTTCGCTTACCGCATTTCAGGCGGTAGAGGCTGGCTGCTCATGCCCATCCTGTTGGTGATTGCCAGCGTGTTCTCGGCCTTTCTGGACAACGTTACCACGGTGCTGCTGATGGCGCCGTTCACCGTCCAGATCGCGCTAGCGCTGGGCATCAACCCGCTGGCGCTGTTGTTGCCCGAGGTGATGGCCGCCAACGTGGCGGGCACGAGCACCCTCATCGGAACGCCCACCAACATCCTGGTAGGGTCTGCCGCGGACATCTCGTTTCACGCCTTCCTTGTGAACCTCACGCCAGGGGTGCTCCTGGCTCTCCTGGGGCTGATCGTCTTCTTTGAAATTCTGTACGCCAAGGAGTTGACCCGCTCGGCAGCGAAGGTGTCGCCTGCCCTTGTCCAGCGGCTGGAAGAGAATGCGAAAATCACCGAGCCCAAGAACCTCAAGAAAGCAGGCTGGGTGGGGTTGCTCATCCTGACCCTATTCCTGTTGGGCGAGAGGCTCCACCTGGTGCCCGCCGTAACCGCGCTCATCGGCGCGACGATCCTCGTGGTGTGGACACGCCCCGACGTGGAAAAGATGATTGAGTCGGTAGACTGGACTACGCTCATCTTCTTCATCACGCTGTTCATCGTGGTCGGCGGGCTGGAGGAGGTGGGCCTGCTCAGCATCATTGCGGATCAGATTGGGAGGCTGGTGGGCCATAGCCTGCTGCTGACCGTGTTGACGCTGGTCTGGCTGAGCGCCTTGCTCTCGGGAGTCATTGACAACATCCCGTTCACCGCCGCGATGCTGCCCGTCGTGGATTTCCTCACGGGGCGGGTGCCCGGCGCCACCAAGAAGGTGTTGTTCTTCGCGCTGGCCGTGGGGTCGGACTTCGGGGGCAATGTTACGCTCATTGGGGCGTCGCCCAATCTCGTCATGTCGGGGATTTCGGAGCGCGCGGGTTACCCCATCCGCTACGTGGACTGGCTGAAGCGAGGCGTGCCCGTAACCGTGATCACGCTGGGGCTGTGCACGCTGTGGCTCCTGCTGCGGTTCGGCATCCTGGGCGGGTAGCGCGCCGTGCCCCCCCACGGCGGGGCGGGCGTTCGGATCGCGAAAGGCGCGGCACCGCGCGGGGCTGAACCCCCGCGCTGAAAGGGCCAAGCCCCGTTGGGGCTGCCCCCCAGCCCGCAGGGCTTTGTCCATTCAGCCCGACGGCTTCAGCCTCGGGCGGGCGTGGCGTGCGCGTCCCCTCGCCCGACGCGGGAGGGGGCTAGGGTGAGGGTCCGTCCGCGCTTCCCGTCATTGACGATCGCCCGCATTGAACCCCCCGCCGCTTTGCGCGTATTGTACGTGAGGAGTATACTGACGTCATCCCACATACGCCTGCGCGAGCGCGGCTCATAGTCCGCCTTTCGGAGACCCCGTTGGAGAAACGCGAGTTCACGGTCGCAAACGAATATCGGTACAACCGCGCCGGGCCCCTGCGGTGGATCGTCTCGCACATCCTGCGCTATCCCTGGCTGCCTGGCGCGACCATCCTGCTGGCGATCGCGGTCAGCATCCTCACCAGCACCAACTCGGTGCTGGTGGGGCGGGCGTTTGACCTGGTGGCAGCGCCCGGGACGACGCCCGCGATGGTGCTGCACGCCGCGCTGGTCATCCTGGCCATCGGCGCGGGGCAGGGCATCGCCCAACTCCTGCGCAACCTGGCCGTGGAGATGCTGGCGCAGTTGGTGGAGCGCGACGCCCGCGATGAACTGTACTTGAGCCTGCTGGGCAAGAGCCTGACGTTCCACGGGCGGCAGCGCATCGGCGACATCATGGCCCGCGCCACCAACGACGTGCACATGCTGAACCTGATGATCAGCCCGGGGCTGGTGTTCATCTTCGCGGCGCTGGTGGGCCTTATCGTCCCCATCGCCGCCATCCCGCTCAACCTGCGCTGGGACTTGCTCCTGTCGCCGCTGGTGTTCGTGGTGCTGTTCGTCATCACGCTGCGCCGCTACATCCGCGAGTTGGATCCCGTAGTGGGAGCGGTGCGCGAGCGGTTCGGCCTGATGAACGCGCGCCTGGCCGAGACCATTGAGGGCATCCAGGTAGTGAAGGGCAGCGCCCAGGAGCGCCAGGAGCAGAACATTTTTCTGGAGAATGCCCGCAAGTTCCGCGACATGTACGTCCTGCAGGGCAAGATAGAGGGGCGCTACCTACCCCTTTTGATGCTCAGCGTAACGACGGCGGGCGCGTTTCTCCACGCCCTGCTCCTGTACCGCCAGGGCGCGCTCACCGTCGGCGAGGTGGTGGCGTACATGGGCCTGCTGCGGCTGCTGGGCTTCCCCACCTTCATCTCTATCTGGACGTTCGCGCTCATCCAGTTGGGCGTTGCCAGCGCCCGCCGCATCCTGGAACTCATCAACACCGAGACGGAACTGGACGAGAACCCGCAGGGCGTGGCGAAGCCCATCCGCGGCGAGATTGAGTTTGACCACGTGTCGTTCTCCTACGACGGGACGCCCGTCCTGCACGACATCTCGTTCCGCGCGAACCCAGGCGAGACCATCGCCATCGTCGGCGAGACGGGATCGGGCAAGAGCACGCTCACCAAACTGGTCAACCGCACCTACGACGTAACGGCGGGGCGCGTGCTGGTGGACGGCGTGGACGTGCGCGACTGGAACATGGCGTCGCTGCGCTCGCAGATTTCGGCCATTGAGCAGGACATCTTCCTGTTCTCGCGCTCCATCGCCGACAACATCGCCTTCGGCGCGCCCGAGACGGCCACGATGGACGACATCCGCCGCGCCGCCCGCGAGGCCCAAGCCCACGACTTCATCATGAGTTTCGCCAACGACTATGCCACCGAGATCGGCGAGCGGGGCGTTACCCTGTCGGGCGGGCAGCGCCAGCGCCTGGCCATCGCCCGCGCGTTCCTCACCGACCCGCGCATCCTCATCCTGGACGACTCCACCAGCGCCATTGACAGCGCCACCGAGGACGAGATCCAGAAGGCGATGCGGCGCATCATGAAAGGGCGCACGACGCTGCTCATCACCCACCGCCTGTCGCAGATCCGATGGGCCGACCGCATCCTGGTGCTGCGGCGCGGCAGGCTGGTGGATCAGGGAACCCACGACGAACTGCTGGCCCGCTGCGAGGCGTATCGGCGCATCTTCGCCCGCTACGGCGCGCAGGCCGAGGAGAAGCCCCGCCCCGAGGCCGTGCCGCAGGCGGGCGCTTCGCCGTCGGGCGCGTGCGAATGACAGGCGGCTTGAGAGGTATCCTATGGGCTGGATGATGGACGGACTGGAAAGCGACCGATACGACCGAACCTACGGCGACCTCAACCTGGTTCGGCGCGTGCTGTCCTACTTCAGGCCGCACTGGAAGGCGATGGCCGTCGTTGTGCTGGCCATCGTGTGCGACTCGGCCGTGAGCGCCGGCACGCCTATCCTCATCTCCTGGGGCATTGACCTGGTAGCGGGACAGATGTCGTCCACCACCATCGCCCTGCTGGTCGGCACGGTGCTGGTGTTCAGTGCAATGGCGTGGGTGTTCAACTACTTCCGGTGGAGCATCTCGGCGCGGGTCGTGGGCGACGTGGTGCTGAAACTGCGGCAGGACGCCTTCGCCGCGGTAACCCAGCGCGACCTGTCGTTCTACGACGAGGAGCCTTCGGGCAAGATCGTGAGCCGCGTTACCTCGGACACGCAGGACTTCTCCGAGGTGGTGATGCTGGTGCTCAACCTGGTGAGCCAGTTGCTCATGGTGGCGGTGCTGTTCGCGGTGCTGGCGACCATCAACCTGCGGCTGACGCTGGCGCTGATTGTCCTGGTGCCTGTGGTCGTGGGGCTGGCGCTGTCGTTCCGGCGGGTGGCCCGCACGGTAACGCAGAAGGCGCGCCGCGTGCTGGCCAAGGTGAACGCGCTCATCCAGGAATCCATCAGCGGCATCGCCGTCGCCAAGAACTTCCGCCAGGAAGCCGCCGTGTACAAGGACTTCCAGCAACTGAACCAGCAGGCGTACCGCGTGAACCTCATCCGCGGCTGGACGCTGAACACCATCATCCCACTGCTGGAGATCACGGTGGGGCTGGGCACGGCGCTCATCGTGTACTACGGTGGCATCGTAAGCCTGCAGGGGTTGCTGACGCCCGGCCAGTGGTACCTGTTCGTGCAGGCCATGTACCACTTCTGGGGGCCGCTCACCAGCATCGCGTCGTTCTGGAGCCAGTTCCAGGACGGCCTGTCCGCCGCCGAGCGCGTGTTCGCCCTGATTGACGCCGAGCCGAAGGTCGTGCAGGTGGCGTCGGAGCCCGTCGGGAGACTGCAAGGCCGCGTGGAGTTCCGCCACGTGCACTTCACCTACACGGGCCGCGAAGTGGTGCTGGACGACTTCTCGCTGGAGATTCGCCCGGGCGAGACGGTGGCCATCGTCGGGCACACGGGCGCGGGCAAGTCCAGCCTGGCCCGCCTGGTGGCGCGGTTCTACGAGTTCCAGGGCGGGCAGATTCTCATTGACGGGCGGGACATCCGCACCTTTGACCTGGCCGAGTACCGGCGGCAGTTGGGCATCGTGCCGCAGGAGCCGTTCCTGTTCTCGGGCACGGTCATGGATAACATTCGCTACAGCCGCCCCGAATCCACCGACGACGAGGTGCGCGCTGCCGCACGGAAGATCGCGGGGGGCGAATGGGTGGAACTGCTGCCCAACGGGTTGCAGACGGACGTGGGCGAGCGGGGCGGGCGGCTGTCCATGGGCCAGCGCCAGTTGGTGGCCCTGGCCCGCGTGGTGCTGGCCGACCCACGCATCCTCATCCTGGACGAGGCGACCGCCAGCGTGGACCCGTTCACCGAGGCACAGATTCAGGAGGGGCTGGAGGTAGTGATGCAGGGGCGCACGTCCATCGTCATCGCCCATCGCCTGTCCACGGTGGAGAACGCCGACCGCATCATCGTCCTGCGCAACGGGCGCATCATAGAGGAAGGCACGCACCGCTCGCTGCTGGCCGCGGGCGGGCACTACGCCGAGTTGTACAACACGTACTTCCGCCACCAGTCGCTAGAGTACATAGAGCAGGCGCGGCTTCTGGCGGCGCAGGCGTGAGGCGCGGATAGGCCCCTGCGCCGGCCAAGGCGTGGCTCGGCGGCAGCAGGCGCGTGGGTGGGGCGGCTGCCCAAGGGGCTACTGTAGCGGAACAACGTTAGCCCCACTCACATTATGCCGCGTCCGGCCAGGGAGTCAACGGTTTCCGAGGGCATTCCGCCTGTGGAGCGACCCGGAGGCGCATTGCACCCCACGCCCCCCGCGAAGCGCAGCGCGGCGGCGTCGGGTGGATGCGTGTGTTGGGCGGCTTCTTGCTAGACAGGTTTGCAATTGTTCCAGCGTCAACTCCGTCATTTGCAAGCCGAGCCTATTGAATTTCGGCTCTGCTTTTTGCCGCAACTCCATCTCAATTTGATCTTTCATTCCCAAGATGTGATTTTTGTTAGATGCTGTCAGATTTTCAACGACTTCACCGAAGGAATCGGTCTATTAACCAATGGTGCTACTTCACAGACTGAACTCGGCGATGGACAGCCGGACAAAACCGTCCTTGTCTGGCTGAAGGC
>JARYMK010000017.1 GCA_029907165.1 Anaerolineae bacterium | reverse complement strand
CCTCGCTGCGGGCCGACTCGCTGTCCCCCGCCCTGCTCCACGCCCTGGCCGACAGCGGAACCCGTACCCTGACCTTCGCGCCCGAGGCCGGTTCCGACCGCCTGCGCCGCGTCATCAACAAGAACATCTCGGAGGAGCAGATACTCGCCGCGGCTACCCTCGCACGCCAGGCGCGCTTCCCCGAACTCAAACTGTACTTCATGTTCGGGCTCCCGACCGAGACGGAGCACGACCTCGGCGAGTTGTGCCGCTTGACCGAGAGCATCGCCCAGGCTTTTGGCGGCAGGGTAACCGTCAACCTGTCGCCGTTCGTGCCGAAGGCCCACACGCCCTTCGCGCGCGCCCCCATGCTCCCCGCGGAGGAACTGGAGCGAACGCTGGCGACGATTCGGGCGCGCCTTCGCAGCGCGGGCGTCGCCGTCAAGGCCGACAGTGTGGCGTGGGCGCGGGTACAGGGAGTCCTGGCGCGCGGCGGAGCGGAGTTGGCCGGTGTCCTCACGGCGATGGAGACGATGTCGCTTCCGGCGTGGCGAGCCACCCTCGCAGCCGGCGGCCTGTCCGAGGACATGTACTTGGAGCCGGTGCCACCGTCCCGTGCCCTGCCGTGGGAAGGCGTTATCGCATCGGGCGTCGGCGAAACCTACCTGGCACAGGAGCAGCGCGCCGCCGAACAGGCCCGCACGTCGCCCGCGTGCCCGCCGTCGGGGTGCACCCGCTGCGGCGTCTGCCCGTGAGGTCCGAGCTCCGCAGACGCACAGGGTGCGCGGACGGCGGCAAGAACCGCTGTAACAGACCTAGGGCCAAGCGGTCATCAGCAAGATGTACTGGGCGGAGGATAGCATGGCCGACACCATCTGGCTGGTTGATGTGGGTTACGTAGTCAAAGCGAGCAAGGGCAAATTCAAACTTGACTACGTTCTGGCCGAGCGGTTCCTTACCGAAATGCTTGGTCCAACAAGCACGTTCATCTTCAACGGTTTTGACCAGGCGTATGGGATGCCAGAGGACCTTCAGAGGTTCTACGACCTAATGCGCCGCCATGGGATGCAGGTGCGGCTCCAACCGATGCAGTCTGGGCCGCCTGGGACCAACCGCCAGCGACGGGTTGACGTGGACTTTAGCGCCCACATGGTATGGCAAGCAAGCCTGCCCGAAGTCCGGACGCTGGTACTAACCACAGGAGATCAAGATTTCATCCCCGCCATTGAACTGGTACGGAACCAGTTGGGCAAGCGTACCATCTGCTTCAGGTACCGGGCGATGGTGCATGGCGATCTGGTGAAAGCGGTAGACGAGTGGTGGTTGTTTGAAGATCACAGGGAGCGAATCGCCAGGGCGCCAATGCCATCGGCACGGACCCGCTGACAGATGCCTCAGCGCACGGTTTCAGCGCAGCCAGAGATCACGCCAAGTGCCACGCCGCTAGGCTACTACTTCACCGAAGGGATTCTTGATGGTGTGTCATTGCGAAGGCACGGAGTGCCCGAATCAATCTCCAGGCGTGAGATTGCTTCGCTTCGCTCGCAATGACACGGGCAATTTTCTCTGTGGGCAACCACTACCCCGCTGCGTGGCCCAGCGAGCGCATTAGCGCCTCCAGGTCGCTCACCGTGGGGTCAATGAGGTGCGGCTTGCCCGTCGCCTTGATGGCGCTGGCCACGTCCTTCAGCCCGTTGCCGGTTACCAGCACCACGATCTTCTCGTCGGGGTTGATGCGCCCCTCGGCCAGCATCTTGCGCAGGCCCGCGAACGCCGCAACACCCGCAGGCTCCCCGAACACCGCCGCGCTCCGCGCCAGGACGCGCATGGCGTCCAGAATCTCCTCGTCGCTGACGGTGATGTACTCGCCGCCTGTCTCGCGGACGGCCCGCAGCGCCTTGATGCGGTCCCGCGGGATGCCCACCGAGATGCTGTCGGCCAGGGTCGTCGGCACGATGGGCGTGATCTCCTCGGTGCCCGCCTTCCAGGCATTGTACAACACCGCTGATCCCTCGGCCTGGACGCCCATCAGTTTGGGCATGCGCTCAATCCACCCCAGGGCGAGCAAGTCTCGGAGGCCCTTCCACAAGCCGCCGATGATGCACCCATCACCCACCGACACGAAGATGCGGTCGGGCGCGTCCCACCCCAGTTGCTCGCAGATTTCCAGGCTGGCGGTCTTCTTGCCCTCGGACAGGTAGGGGTTGTACGCCGTGTTGCGGCTGTACCATCCGTAGCGTGCCGACGCCTCCAGGCACAAATCAAACGCCTGGTCGTAGGTGCCGCGCACCATGATGACGTTGGCGCCGAAGATGAGGAGTTGGGCGATTTTGGCCTGGGGCGCGGTCTCGGGCACGAAGATGTACGTGGTCATGCCCACGCTGGCGGCAATGCCCGCCAGAGACGAGGCCGCGTTCCCCGTAGATGCCGCCGTCATGACGGGTCGCCCCAGTTCGCGCGCACGGGCCACGCCCACCGCGCTGGCGCGGTCCTTGAACGACGCGGTCGGGTTGCGCCCGTCGTCCTTGATCCACAGGTTGCGCAAGCCCAGTTGCTCGCGCAACCGATGGGCCGGATACAGGGGTGTCCAGCCCACGGGCAGCGGCGGGATGGCCGCAGGATCGGCCACGGGCAGTAGCGGCAGGTAGCGCCAAATGGACGGCGTGCGGTCCTGCGCCAGCGCCTCGCGCGAGAGCCGCTTGCGGATGTATGCGTAGTCGTACACCACGTCCAGGATGCCCTCGTTGCCGTGGCGCGGGCAGACGTAGGGGTGCTCGTCCATGCGGTATTCCGCGCCGCACAGGACGCACTTCATTCCGAGAACGTTGTCGTGTGGCAGGGTCACAGCGTCTCCTCCCCGAACAGAAATCGCGCCGGAAGCGCGCAGGCACTTCCGCGCTCTTCACCGATTGGCAAAGCGCGTGTGGTCGCAGGTTTGGGAAGACAGCCCTCGGGAGCCCCGGTGAACTCCCGAGTCTGCCTCAGCCGTCGTGGGCCTTACCTGCCGTTTCGGTGTTTCTCAAAGCAATCGCGGCAATAGACGGGGCGGTCGCCGCGGGGTTCAAAGGGAACTTCGGTCTGTGCGCCGCAGTCCGCGCAGACGACGGGATACATGCGGCGTGGTCTGGGATTGTCCGAGCCGCCCGGCCGAGGGTTGCCACGGCGAGCCGCACGACACTCGGGACAGCGGGTCGGGTCGTGGGTGAAGCCTTTCTCTCGGAAGAACTCCTGTTCCCCGGCTGAGAACACGAATTCTTTGCCGCAGTCGCGGCAGATCAACGTTTTGTCGGCGAAAGCCATCCAGGTCCTCCTGCAGAATTGTGGTTCGTGGTGTTGGTGGGTCGCCCGCTAGGACTCTTGCGCATACCAGCACCGGGGACTGGGAGTGCCTCAGAGAGAGCAGTGCCAGACCACAACAGCCACAGAAAACCGAAACCGGACAGCAGGCCATAGCCGTGGCCGCTGTCCGGTCGTCCCTTGCAAGAACACCTTTGCCCATCGCGGAAACCGCGCGGGCGAGAAACAGGTTACCATACAGAAAGTCTAGACCCTAGCCATCCTCGGCAACCGAGCACGAAGCTCGCTGCAACGCAACTCTAGGCATACTATAGCACGCTTTTGCGAATATGTCAAGCCTTTTTCTGAAGGAATCTGGCCCGGAAGGGCGATCCGAATCGTTATTGCGAGGGATGGGGGCAGGCGATGTTCCGCGCCGCCATGCTCACGGGGGAACGACGACATAGCGCCGTGCACGAGCCGGTGATCTTCCTCTACGCCTCCGCGGTGAATCCCATAAGGACACGACTGGAGGGGTTACCGAATGGACGGCAACCCCTCCATCGCGTCAGTTTGGGACTGCGCCCCGCCTACTCCACGCTCTCCATCTTGATGTGCCGCCGGCTGATGAGGAAGGCCCCGATGACGGCCACCACGCTCAGCCCGATCACGACGGACTCTGCGGGTTGCAGGATGTGCTTCCACGCGCGGGCCAGGGTGGGTGTCCCGACGCTCATCGGCAGCGCATAGCGGCCCGGCTGGTCCAGCAGCACGCTCAGGCGGTTCAGCCCTCCCGCCTGGGTCTCACCGTAGAGCATGGCTCGGTCAAACCCGCGCGCTTTCAGGAGCGACACCCGCTGCTTGGCCTTGTCCAGCAGTTCATCGCGGCGGCCCCACACGAGCGCACCCACCGGACACGTGGTGGCGCAGAACGGCCCGCCGATGCCGGCGTAGATGCGGTCCTGGCAGAAGGTACACTTGGCCGCCTTGGCCTCGCCAGTGAGCACGTTGACCACGCGCAGGTGCGGCACACCGTAGGGACAGAACTGTGTGCAGTAGCCGCACCCGATGCACTTGCTCTCGTCGTAGCCGGTGAACCCCTTGGGGTCTCTATACAGCGCGCCCGAGGGGCACACCGTTACGCACGCCGCGTCGGTGCAGTGCATGCACTGGTAACTCACGAAGTGCCAGTCCGTGTTACTGCGCTTGCTCAATTTGATCAGCGTCCAGGTATCCGCCGACAGGCTGCGGGGCGTGTCGTACAGTTTCGCCGCGCCGGCCGCCTCCACGGGCAGCCGCACGGCTGTCTGCGTGTCTGCGGGCAACTTGTTCCACCGCTTGCAGGCCATCTGGCAGGCGCGGCAGCCCACGCACTTGGAAGCGTCAAACAGGATGGCGAGCGGTGCGTCGCCCGCCGGGGCTGCCTGCGCCAGGCTCGCGGGCTTTACGGCTCCGGCGGCCAGCAGAAGCCCCGACAGTTTCAGGAAGTCTCTGCGGTTGATGTCCATAGGCTCTCACCTACCTTCCTCGCGTCCGACCGTCGCAAGGCGGTTCTCGGCCTGAGCGTCGCGCCGCCTCGCGTGAGGCTGCACTCCCCACCGAGCCAATTCGGCCAGCATCCGATCCAGCAGCGCGTCCATCTGCGCGGCAACGGATGGAGACAACTCCAGGCCGGTGTCAACGATCTCAGGCTCCACCCCCACGAGCACCAGTTCCCGCGGGAACCTGCCGCGCAGGCGAGAGGCCGCAAGCAGATCCGCCAGGCCCATCTGGTGGGGCGAGATCTTGATGCCCAGAAATGCAGGCACCTCATCGCCGCTCAGGCGCACGAGCGTGCCGGGTGGGTTCCCCGTCGCCACAGCGTCCACGATCAGCACGCGGTCCGCCTCTTCCACGTAGTGCAGCAGATCCAGCCCGAGGGTCCCCCCGTCCAGAACCTGCACGTCGTCTGAGAACGCAAACCGCTCCGCCAGACGCTGCACGGCCCGAACGCCCACGCCTTCGTCGCGCAACAGGATGTTGCCCAGGCCGAGTACCAGTGTCTTGCCCACGGGCTACATGCTTCCGTCTATGCGGATGCGCGTCAGTTCGCGCCCGCGAGCGTCCACCACGTGTACTGCGCACGCCATGCACGGGTCAAACGAGTGGATGGTGCGCAGAATCTCAATGGGCTGCTCGGGGTCCTGCACCGGTGTGCCGATCAATGCCGCCTCGTAGGCGCCGGGCTGACCTTTAGCATCCCTGGGCGATGCGTTCCATGTGGACGGCACGACGCATTGGTAGTTGGCAATCTTGCCGTCCACAATGCGCACCCAGTGCCCCAGCGCGCCCCGCGGAGCCTCGTGGAAGCCCCACCCTTTGGCCTCCTTGGGCCATGTGGCGGGGTCCCACTTCTCGCCGTTGTGGACTTTGAGGTCCTTGTCGGCCATGCGGGTAGCCAGTTCATCCAGCCAGGAGATGAGTTTCCCCGCGACGACGGCGGTCTCAATCCCACGGGCCGCCGTTCGCCCGAGCGTGGAGAACAGCGCCTCCGGGCCGACGCCCAGTTTGGCCAGCACGGCGTCCACCAGCGCCTTGACCTCGGTCCGACCTGCCACATAAGCGACCAACACCCGCGCCAGCGGGCCCACTTCCATCGCTTTGCCGTCGTACCGCGGAGCCTTGAGCCAAGAGTACTTGCCATCGGTCTGCAAGAACTCGTAGGGCGGTTTCGGCCCCGTGTAGTTCGGTCGCGTCTCCCCGTCCCACGGGTGCTTGGACGCGGTATCCCCTTCCCCGTACTGGTACCACGAGTGGGTTACGTATTCGGCGATCTTCGTGTGGTCCAGCGGGTGGAGCGTGCTCAGGTCGCGGTTGAGGATGATGCCGGACGGGAACAGCAGCGTGCCCGCCGCATCCGGGAACTCGCCGCAGGCGAGGAAGTTGCCCAGGCCCTCGCCCAGTCCGGCCCACTCCTTGTAGAACGAAGCCACGGCCAGCAGGTCGGGGATGTACACCTGGTCTACGAACTGCTTGGCCTTCACGAACAGTTTTCGGATGAGCGCGAGTTTGTCGGCGTTGATGGCCGACTCGCTGTCCGGGTCCAGCGTGATGGACATACCACCGACCAGGTAGGTCTGCGGGTGCGGGTTCTTGCTGCCCAGGATGGCATGGACGCGGATCACATCCCGCTGCCAGTCCAGCGCCTCCAGGTAATGGGCCACGGCCATCAGGTTGGCCTCGGGCGGGAGTTTGTAGGCCGGATGGCCCCAGTAGCCGTTGGCAAACGGCCCCAACTGACCGCTCTGCACAAAGGCGGTCAACTTGTCCTTGACAGCCTTGAAGTAGTCCGCGCTGGAGTTGGGCCAATCGGAGATGGATTGCGCCAGTTGGGCAGTCGCCGCAGGGTCTGCACGGAGGGCGCTGGTTACATCCACCCAATCCAGGGCGTGCAGATGGTAGAAGTGAATGACGTGATCCTGAACATATTGGATTCCCGCAATGAGATTGCGGAGGATTCGGGCATTATCAGGGATTCGGATTCCCAGGGCATCTTCTACGCCTCGCACGGAGGCGACGGCATGCACCGTCGTTCAGACGCCTCATATACGTTGGGCCATGAGCCAGGCTTCGCGCGGGTCGCGGCCCTTCAGGATGATTTCCAGCCCGCGGAACATGGTGCTGGAACTCCAGGCCTCGGCCACGCGCCCGTTCTCCACCTTGGCCTCAATCCGCAGGTGCCCTTCAATCCGGGTAACGGGGTCTATCGCGATTCGCTCGGCCATTTCACTCCTCCTCTTTCTCCTTGCCCAGGCGCTGGGCGGCCACTGCACCTGCGGCGCCGACCGCCAACCCGGCGGCAGCACCGATGATGCCCGCAGCAGCCGGCGACAGGCCCTCGGCCGCAGTCTCGGCGTCGGGGTACGTGCTGGGCGGTGTCAACTGGTGAATCGGCACCGGCTCATAGGCGGGGCTTTCCCAGAAGTTCAGGGCAGCGCATGCGATGCACCCGTGTCCCGCACCGACCGGCCAACTAGTGCCTTCGTTCCACCGCAGCGTGGGACAGTTGTGGAACGCCACCGGCCCTTTGCACCCCATCTTGTATAGGCACCAGCCCTTGCGATGGCCCTCATCGCCCCACGCCTGCACGAATTCCCCGGCGTCAAAGTGCCCGCGCCGCTCGCAGTTGTCGTGGATTCGGCGACCATAGGCGAACAACGGGCGGCCCAAGTCGTCCACCGCAGGCAGACTGCCAAAGGTCAGGAAATGCACGACCGTGGCGGTCAGGTTGTCCACGTTGAACGGGCAGCCCGGCAGGTTCACGATGGGGACGCCGGAAACCACGTCCTTCACGCCCTTGGCGCCGGTGGGGTTCGGGGTCGTGGCGGGCCAGCCACCGTAGAACGCGCACGCGCCTACCGTGATGACGGCCACCGAATGCCCCGCCACCTCCTTGAGGATGTCCAAGGCTGTGCGTCCGCCGATGCAGCAGTAGATGCCGTCATCGGCCGTCGGGATGGAGCCTTCCACGACGGTGAGGTATCCGCCCTCGGCCACGGTGTCCATCAGCGACTTCTCGGCGCGTTTGCCCGAGGGGGCCATGATGGTCTCATGATAGTTGAGGGACAGGGTATCCAGCACCAGTTCTGCGACGGTGGGCCTGTTGGCGCGAAGCAGCGATTCAGTGCATCCGGCGCAGTCCTGCATCTCCAGCCACACCACTGCGGGGCGCTTAGCCGACTCCAGTGCCCGCGCGATCTTGGGCGTGAAACTGGCAGGCAATGCCAATGTCCCAGCCATGATCGCACAAAACTTCAGGAACTCGCGGCGGGATACCCCATGCTCGGTAAGAGCAGTTTTCAAGGGGCTTTTCTGATGTTTGTCCATGGGCGTGTCTCCTCCCTGCTGAATCCGCAGGCCAGCAGAGCGGCGCAGAACGCGCTCAGGCCGGCCCCAACGCTTCCAGACATTAAGGCTTGACCGCGATGGGCATCCCCCCTTTCGTCTGCAGAATCCCAGGTGGTCATGTGCAACAAACGCCGTGCGGCTTCACAGTTCGTAGCGATAGCCGCTCCTCGCGGACGGAATACTGCTATAAGTATACCACATCATCACGAAAAAGTCAATAGTTTTCGCCAATTGCTCCGAAAATCGCAACATTCTAGTGAGCGCGGAAGTCCAGAAACGCAGGGCCACAGGCAGGCGGTGCAAAGCGCAAAGAGCCTCTCACACAACGGTGAGAGGCTCTCCACAGTATCAGGTGCGAGACAGAGTGCGACTGGCGTCAGGGAATTTCCCACGTGCACGCTTCGCCCGCCAGCACCCAGTACCCCTTGCCGGGTTCCAGCAGGCGCAGGTCGTTGGCGAAGTCTGGCGCGCCCGGCCTGTACCGCCGCCATGTGCCGCCCATCTCCCCCGCCTCGTAGGCCATCACGGCGATCACCTTGTCGGCGATGGGGGCCAGGGCCTCTTGAGGGCTGCACGGCGCGGACGCCGGGAACCCCACCATGTTCCAGCCGACGTGCAGCGGAATCTGCGCCCCCGAAGCCGCGCTGCCGACCACCGTCCAGACGGTCGGCGACAGGACCTTCACCCACAACCCCATGCGCTCATCCACAAACGTCAGCGTATTAGCCCCCGGCGGCATCAGCGGGCAGTACGACTTCCAGACGCCCGCGCCAGCATCCCAGTAGTACACGCTCACCAGTACGTCCGATATGGACGCGAAAACGACATCGGGATTGTTGGAACTCGGTGCAACGGGCAACGAAACGAGGTTCCACCCTTCGCGGAGCGCGATGCCTGGCACACCAGGTGTGCCGGTAGGCGTCGCGGTAGGCGCACTCGTGGGCGCGGCGGTCGGGGTATGGGTGGGCGTATTCGTCGGCGATGGCGTGGCCGTGCACGTGGGCGTGGGCGTCGGGGTATGGCTTGGCGTGGCCGTCGGCGTCCACGTGGGCGAAGGGGTACGGGTGGCCGTATTCGTCGGCGTCGGCGTGGCCGTACCGCCCGGCACCGAATAGGTTACCACTAGCAGCGGCCGCTTGGACACATCGGGGTACTCCGCTGACGCGAAGCGGTACTCCACCGCCCCACCCGTTGACGCGCCCTTCACCACCATGCCAAAGTTCTCGGCGGGATAGGAAACCCAGTGCCGCACCAGGTTGGTAACGTCCAGGGCAACGGCATTGTTGGCCGCGTCCAGGTGGAATGTGGCAGCGGCGGTGGCCGTGCGGTCGTAGGTGGTTCCGTTGCAGCCGTCGGCTTCCCAGCGCTCGCCCGCGCGAGGCTGCTGCCATGTGGCTTCGGTAACAACCCAGGGCCGCAGCACCCGATATACCATCCCATCAAACATGTTGCCGTTGCTCTGGTACGTGGCGTACAGCGTGAGCGACGCGCTGATGACGTTGGCCCCCGCCGGGATGGCGGACACGTCAAAGCGCACCAGAGCAGCCATCACGTCGTAGGTGCGCACGCTGAAGTGGGTGAGGCCCGCGAAGTTGCTCGTGGGCTGCCACTGATCCATGTACGTGTCCACGCTACCCACGTACCCGTTCGCGCCGTAGCGGAAGGTGGCCGTTTGCACCGGCCCGCCCGGCGTGGGGGTGGGAGGCACGGGCGTGGGCGTCGGGGTATGCGTTGGCGTGGCTGTGGGCGTGCGGGTCGGCGTGGATGTCGGCCCGGCGGTGAACGTTGCCGTCCGCGTGGGCGTGGCCGTCGCTGTGGCTGGAACTGACGTCGGCGTTGGGGTTGCTGTGGCTCCGCCGGAAGGCCAGTACTCAATCACCAATTTGGGCCGGATGGACGCATTGGCGTTCTCCGACGAGGCGAAGGTGTAGCCCACGGAGTTCCCGCCCGCGTCCCGCAGCAGGAGCCCCAGGTTCGTGGACGGCGCGGCGGCCCAGTTCCGCACGATGCCGGTAACATCCAGGCTCACCCACACGTTGGTGATGCTGGGCGGCGGCTGGACCATGTCGGTCGCCGTCGCCGAGCGGTCCTGATTTGGCGGCTCGGTGCTGTTGCATCCGGCCAGGCCCCAGAATGTGCTGCTAGTGGCGCGGTTCCATGTCGCACCCGATTCCGTCCACGAGCGCACCACCTGATACGGGCTGAAGTAAGCCGAGCCGGCGTTGCTCCGCGCCGTGAGGTAGATTTCCAGCCGCGCCGAGCCGATGGATGCGCCCGCGGGCAGCGGCGACAGGTCAAACCGAAGGAGCGCTGACCAGATATCCTGTCGCCCGTAGTCATAGTTCCCGCCGCGAATGCTGAACGTCGTCTCGTTGCCATAGTTAGTGTCCTTGGACCACCAGTCTATGTACGTGTCGGTGGTGCCTGTGTAACCGTTGACCCCCTGCTGGAGCGTGAGGACGGTGGGCGGGGTGGACGGCGTGGGCGTCAACGTGGCCGTGGGTGCGGGCGTCGGCGTCCGCGTGGGTGGCTGGCCTTCCAGTGTGTACTGCACCACGAGTTTCGGGCGCAGGCTGCTCGTCTCGTAATCGGAGCCGGCCAAACTGTACTGCACCGGTTCGGCCATGTTGCACGTGGACTTGAGCACGAGCCCCTGGTTGTTGTTCGGGTCCAGCACCCATGCCTGCACGATACTCGTAACGTCAAACGTGTACCAGCGGTTGGTGAACTGGAGCCAGACCTCCTCGCCACCGATGTTGGACCGGTCGGTGCCAATGCCATTGCAGCCGGGCGCGGCCCAGGTCTCGCGGCTCTGGGGGCGGTTCCACGTGGCCTGCGAGTCCACCCACGGGCGCAGCACTGCGTAGGGGCGAGCGCACATGTAGGCGCTGTTGCTCTGGCCCACCGTGTACACCTGGAGTTGCGCGCTCTGCACGGTGGCGTTGCTCGGGATGCCGCTCAGGTCAAAGCGCAGGAGCGATGCGATGACGTCCTGCGAGCGCACGATGAGGATGGTGTCCCAGTTGTAGTTGGAGTCGTCGCTATAGTCCGAGATGTACGTGTCGCGCACACCGCTGTATCCGTTCAGCCCCTGCTGGAAGGTAACCGTCGTGGCGACGGGCGTGGGGCCGGGGGTGAACGTGGGCGTTGGCGTGGGCGTGGCCGAGGGCGTGCGGGTTGGCGTGGCCGTGGGGCCGGCGGTGAACGTCGGCGTGCGCGTGGGCGTCGCCGTGGCAGGCGCCGAGGTCGGCGTGGGCGTGTTTGTCGGGCCGGCGGGGCTGCTCTTGGTTACGTCCACGAAGTGGATGTACTCGTCGCCGTCGCTGCGCCCGTCAATGTAGAAGTCGCTGCCGCCCGCAAGGCTGTTGGCAAACCGCGCGTTGGGCAGGACAAGCGTGGCCTTCTTCCACGTCAGGCTGTTGGCCTTGTGCACGCTGCCGCCGAGCCGTTCGCCCGTCGTGGAGTCGTAGAACAGGTCCCAACGGTCGGTCCCGCGGTCAAAGTACGTAACGGTTACCGTTACCGTCCGGTTGGTGTTGTACAGGTAGCCATCGTCCACCTTGAAGAACATGTAGGGGTTGCCCGAGGCGGCGTCGGTGCGGCGGGTGATCCACGATTCCTTGCCGACCCACGAGCCGCCCAGGTTCACGCCCTGCTCGGTCTTGTTGGTGATGGTGCATCCGGCGGTGGTGGTGGGGAAGTTCAGCCCCGTGCGGTAGGTTACCACCGCCGTCTTGCCGCCGGGCACCGAGTCGTCCTGGTACAGCCAGAAACTGAAGTTGCCACACTCCGGATACCACGTGTAGCCCGACTCGCGCATGGCCACCCAGACGCTGGGCGTGTCCTGCAGCGTGCGCCCCAGGTAGCGGTTCGCGAATTCCAGGATGGGGAAGTTGTAGTAGCGAATGTTGCCCTGGGCATCTTGGAGCAGCCAGCCGCGCCAATCCCGTGGCGAGTAGTCAATGGTGAGCCAGGTGTTGTGGCGGTGGAGCACGCCCAGCACGCCCCAGTACGTCTCCTCTTCGGTCGGCGTCATGTACTGGTACGCCTCTTGACCGGTCGGGTATGTCAGGCTCCACTTGTGGATGGGGTCCACCGTGCCGCAGCCCTCAAATCCGGGCTTGTCGGGGATGTACTGCGAGTCAGCATCGGCCTGCATCGCCGCGTGAAAATCGCCGATGCCGTAGGTGAGGGCGGCGTAGTCAGTCCACTCCTTGCGTTCGCAGACGTGCTGGAAGCGCGGCGTTCCCGGAATGACCAAGCGCGTGGTGTGGAACGCTTGGCCGTACATGTCCACGATCTGCTTGACGGTGCTCACCCACAGCGGCCCCGAGAGGCCGTTGTCGCGCATGCACTGGTCGTAGGCTTCCACGCAGGGCTGAGTCTCGCCATACACGCCAACGCCCATGATGATGAACTCCAGGCGCGGGTCGCCGTCAAACCGCTGGGCCAGGGCGCGCACGAAGTTGCCGTATTTCTGGAGATAGGCCCAGTGCCAATACTTGGGAATCTGCTCCGTGCCGCACGTGATGACGGCATCGGGATAGCGGCTCTGGAACCACGAGGGGACCAGCAGCCCGCCAGCCTGTCCGGCGTAGGTCTGTATGTGAAGGGCCACCGGCTTGCCCTTGGCCCACTGGGCCGCCACGAAGTTCTCTATCACGTCCCAGCGGTACTGGCCCTCGCTCGGCTCCAGTTGCTTCCAGTCAAAGGTCATGTGCCCGCCGACGATGGGCCATTGGGCGGGGTCCAGGTTGGCGCTGTCGCGTGCGATGTACACGCCGGGCCGCGGGGTTGCCGGGGCCGCGTTGCTGCGGATGCCCTGCGCCGAACTGTAGTTGCGGCCCCCTGCGCCCAACCCGATGGTGGTCAGGCACAGCAGCACCATCGCAATCCATAGGAAGCGAGATCGGCTTGTCCTCATGTGGCAATCGCTCCTGGGTTTTGGGTGTGAAGCCTCTAGAGTACAGTGTATGCTCTTCTCCCCATCCTACAATGGGGATTTGGTACTATCGGCTGACCGCGTCAGCGCATGTCCGCGGCACACTGCGTGGGGCATTATCCGTAACGCCCCAGACCAATACATGGATACGCTCCCGCTCACTTTCTACCGCTGTGACGCCCTCTGGCGAGCGTTCCCGCCCGCCGGCGCGACATATTTGCTCCGGTCAGAGTGATGGGATGGGCAAACTCCGCACCTGCCGCGCCCTGGTACCATCTGCGCACCTCGCGCCGCGCGGCCAACCCGACATGGACATCAGTGCAGGCCGCTTGCCAGAACGGCCTCGCTACGGTATGATGGAAGTAGAATCTGCGCAAGTCAGGAGGGTCGCATGAGCAAGGTCGTAGACGCGCGTGGGCTGCCGTGCCCCCAACCCGTGATCCTAACCCGAAACGCGCTGCTAGAGAGCGAGTTGGTTACCACAATCGTGGACAACGACGCCGCACGTCAGAACGTGCAACGTATGGCGCAGGGCCTCGGTGCGGAAGTCCGCGTGGAAACCCGCGAGGATGGCATCTATTTGCATATCGCAAAGTCACCCCATGTTCACCCTGAGGCCGAGCCGGCGACCCGCACAGCGCCCGCGGCGGGTCCCCTGGTGCTGGTGGTGCCCGGTGAGTTCATGGGACGCGGCGAGAACCCCGAACTGGGCAACATTCTGATTCGCGCTTTCTTCCACACGCTTGGCGAGGTGGAACCGCTTCCGGACGTCATTATCTTCTTCAATGCCGGAGTGAAACTCGTGGTGGAGGGGGCGGCAGTGGCGGATGATCTCAACGCCCTGTGCAAGCGCGGGGTAAGGGTCATGGCCTGCGGGACATGCCTGGGCCACTTCGGGCTGAAAGACAAGGTAGCCGTGGGCGAGGTGTCCAACATGTACACCATTGCCGAGACCATGTTGCGCGCGGGGAAGATTGTCAGCCTGTAGGCGCATGGGAGAATTATCCTATCTTGTCCAAATCTATCTGAAATGCATTGCGCTCCTGAGCGTTTGCGTGTATAATAGCTTTGTAAATCGGAACGCCGCCGCCCACGCAACTCGGGCAGAACGTTAAGGAGGCTGCAGTGACAGGGCCATCCCTGCAGACAACGCCGTCTCCTCTCCGTCGGACGCGCATCTTGGCGGTGGACGACGAGCGATCAATTCTGGACATCATCCGCCGCCGCCTTGAGCCCGAAGGGTACGAGGTCATCACAGCGCGCGACGGCGAGGAAGCCCTCAAGGTTGCCCTGGAATGGGAGCCTGACCTCGCCATCCTGGATGTGATTATGCCCAAGATGGACGGGCTGGAACTGTGTCGCCGGATGCGAGAGCATCCGAATCTAGCCACGCTCCCCGTCCTGTTCCTCACGAGCCGCGATTCGGTGGAAGACCGCATCCGCGGGTTTGAGGCCGGAGCCGACGACTACCTGCCCAAGCCCTTTGACCTGCGGGAACTCTCACTGCGCATCCGGGCGCTTCTGCGGCGCATTCGTCGCGCCCCCGAAGAGGCCGACGTGCTGCGGGTGGGACGCCTCGCCCTCAACCTCAACACGTTCACCCTGGAGGCCGGCGACCGTCAGGTGTTGCTCACGCCCGTAGAGTTTCAACTGATGCAGCACCTGATGAAACACCCTGGGGTCGTGTTCACCCCCGAGCGCCTGCTCAAAGAGGTGTGGGGCTATCCGGCCGGGGCCGGGAGCACCGACCTGGTCCGCGCCCACATCCGCAACATCCGGGCGAAGATTGAGCCGGACCCCGCCGAGCCTATCTACATCCGCACGGTGTCGCGCCACGGGTACATGGTAACGGGCTAGTGGGGGGCTGGCTGCTCACGGTACGTTCACCCCACCTTTACCCAATTTTCACGTCCGCTGTCGCATTTCCATCATATAATGAGCGTGGAAAAGGCGAGCGAAACCAGCACGGTATCATTCCCGATCGTTCACAAGCATCATCCCGTCTTCCCGTTTTGGAGTGCGTCAAGCGTCCCAGCGCACTCCGCCAGGCGCAGCACCCACGTGGCAGCCGGGCCGGTGAGTCCGGAATCGCTATCCTCCGCAGGGCACCCAGCGCACCGGTGCCCCCAACCGAACAGCGGGCCTCATCGGCCGGCGAGCGGACAACCCGCGAACCCGCCACCTCTCCCACGGGCCGGCGAGAGGCCCCGAAAACTCAGAGGGCTCCACGCGGAGCCCTCTTTCTTTGCCGCCAGGGAACCTTTCGGTCGCTCCTCGCGTCTAAACACCGAACCATCCAAGACGACAGACCGAGGAGAAGAGACCATGAAGAATCGCAATTTGATCATTGCAGGAATCCTCCTGCTCGCCAGCGTGCTGGTGTTCAGTGCATGCGGCGCGCCCGCCACGTCCCAGACCGGCGCCCAGCAGCCCATCCGCACCATCACCGTCGTCGGCCAGGGCAAGGCCAGCGGAGCGCCCACCGTCGCCCACATCAACATTGGCGTGGAGACGTCGGCACCGTCGGCCCAGGAAGCCATGGACGCCAACCGTGCCCGGATGGCCGCGCTCCTGGACAAGATCAAGGCCCTGGGCATCGCCGACAAGGACATCCAGACCAGCAACTTCAGCATCTACACGGAGCAGCGTCCCGTCGCTTCAGTGAGCGGCAAGGAGGAGTTTACCGTCGTGTACCGCGTGTCCAACCAGGTAAGTCTGACCATCCGCGACGTTGCCAAGTTGGGCGACATCCTGGATCAGGCGGTAGCGGCCGGCGCAAACAATGTGTACGGCGTGTACTTCGGGATGGAGAACACGGCGGAGTTAGAGGCTCAGGCCCGCGAGAAAGCCGTCGCAGACGCTAAGGCGCGCGCCGAGGCCCTGGCCTCCCTGAGTGGCGTCAGCGTGGGCGAGGTCATCTCCATCAGCGAGGTCATCGGGACGCCCAGCCCGGTGTACTACGGGCTCGCGAAGGTGGAAGGCATGGGCGGGGCCACGCCCATCCAGCCTGGCGAGTACGAGATGACCATGAGCGTGCAGGTAACTTACGCCATCCGGTAGGCGAAAGCACCGGTAGGTATCGGCAGAAAACCTCGTAGGGGCAATTCATGAATTGCCCCTACAGTCATTCTCCGCGCGGTGCGACCGGACACCGCACCGCATCATCCGTCAAGCGCGCACCGTTCTCGTCCGCCGTGGGCCAGCGGGTGCCCGCCATCGGATTCCACACGCCAAAGGCGACGGTCAGCAGGCCTGGGGGCGCGCCGTCAAAGACGCGCACGTCGCGCACCGTTTCGCCCACGTCCCATTGCGCCAGCGGGTACAGCCCGCGAATTGGGTCGCCGTCGGCCTGGGCCACAAGGCGGCCGCTGGCATCCAGCAGGTGCGCGAAGACCGTGGGCGTTCCGCCCACGTCCCCCTTCAGCCGCCACGTGGTTGTCAGTGTGATGCGGTCGCCGTTCCTGTGGCAGTCTGCCGACAGCAGGAGCAAGGCGTCGCCCAATTGGGCCAGCGGCGCGCCCGTGGTGTCCCCGCGAAAGACCGCGCCCGCCTCCTGCAGGGCCATCGTGCCGTCAGCGCGGTAGGCGGTAACCATCACGCGAGCGGCGGCGCGGATGTCGTCGGCCGCCAGCGGCAGGCCGGCCAGTTCCACGCCGTAGGGCAGCGGCGGCAGAATGGCCCCGGCTGCGCGCTCCAATGCAGCCCCTGCGCGGCCGGTGTGCACCTGCACCAGCAGGTCGGCATTGGAGGGCGGCGGCATGGGGATGACCCCCTCGTGGCCCAGCGGGTACACACGCGTCGGCGTCGTGATGCGGCCCGGCAGGTTGACGAGGAGCACAGGGCTTGGGCCGTCCGCTGCGCCAATCGCCTGCCACAGGACGTCGCCCGCGCGGGCGTACAGCCCCATGGCGCGCCAGACGAACACCACTGCCGGAACCAGCGCCGCGCACGTCACCACAGCGGCAACCGCCAAGCACAACGCCGCGCGCCTGCCCACCGCGAGGCCCGCGAGGCCCGCCGTCCACACCATGGCCGTGCCCGCCGCACTCGGATACAGGACGCGAGGCGGGTCGCGCAGCCAGTCAAACCGCTGGGTTGCAAGGGGAATGGCGCTCCACAGGATTGCCCACGCCAGTCCGAATACGAACAGAGGCCATGGCCCGGCGGGCTTCCCGTCGCCGGCGACCGCCATGCGGCGGTGGGCGCAGGCCGCCAGCGCAGCGACTGCGGCGAGGCCCATCAGTGCCATGGCGGCGCGGGCATCCAAGCCGCCGCGCGACGCCCACTGCGCCGCAGGTGCGACGGGGTAGGCCAGGGCTTGCAGGGCGACCATCGCGCTGTCGCCCCAGTTGGCCCCGGCGAGGGAGTATGCCGTCCCTGCGGGCGAGAATCGCAGGATACACGCCAGGGGCAGGACCGACGCCGCGAGGTACCCCATCGCGCGCCATGGTTTCCGCGGCCGCGCTAGCAGCAATGCGCTGAGCGCGGCGGCTGGCCCCACCGCGACTCCCGCCTCGTGGGCAAAGCCCGCCAGCGCCACCAGCACCAGACTCGCCCCGTAGCGGGCGCTGCGACATGGGGATTGGGGCCCGCTTGTGCCCACCAGCACGCCGCCCAGCGCCAACGCCAGAGCCAGCGGATATGAAAACGACGAGGCCCACGCCACGGCATCCACGGCGAAGGGAAAGGCAGCGAACAGCGCGGCTGCCAGGGCGGCAACTGCCACGGGCCTCTCGGCGTGGCGGGCCGCCAGCGCCCCCACCAGCGTCCCGCACAGGGCGTGAGCCAGCAGGTTCAGCGCGTGGACAGGAGCAGGCTCCAGAATCCCCAGAACTTGCAGGGCCTTCCACAGCGAGAATTGGAGCGGGCGGTAGTCGCCGTATGGGCTGACCGAACGCCAGCAGTCCAGCGCGGGCGTCGCGCGCACCCACAGGATTTGCAGCAGGTCGTCGGAGTAGAAGGGCAGGCCGACGGCGTGTCGGTACAGGGCGGCCGTAAATGCAAACGCCGTCAGCGCGGCAGCGAGGACGACCCCGCGCCTGCCCGTCCCCTCGGCCATTACCCCAACTCCCGACCTTTTCCCGAATCTGTAACCTCGGCAAGGGCTTCCGGGTACGGGTCAAAGAAGACCTGCTCGGCCAGGTAGGCGTTGTCAAACCGCACGATCCAGGAGCGGAGGATGGCGGTAACGGCGCTGAGGGGAATCTTCCGCGCGCGGTAGCGTTCCAGTGAGTCCAGGAAGAACGCCTTTTCGCGGGCCGAGAGGCTGTCGGAGAAGTAGCCCAGGGCGTGCATGAGGACGTTGATGATAGCCCCCATCCGCGGCGGGCGAAGGAGCGCCCTGCGGAAATGCGCCTCGTAGTCGGCGGCGACGTCGGCGAAGGGTCGCTTCTGAGGGTTGGCGACGATACGGCCCAGTGCGCCCAGTTCGGTCTGGTTGTAGGCCATGAGTAGCAGCTTGTGGCGGGCGTGGAAAGCCACCAGGTCGCGCATGGCGCCCGACTGAAGGGCCTCGCGCAGCCGTGCCAGCGCAAAGATGCGGGTCAGGAAATGCTCGCGGATGGCGAAGTTGGTCAACCGCCCCTCATCCTCCACGGGCAGGTCGCCGAAACGCTCCAGCACCGCCGCCGCGAAGAACCCCGTGCCTTTGCCCGAAGCGGCCATCTTGCCCGCGCCAGGATACACCTTCACGTCCTTGATGCCGCAGGATGGCGAGCGGCTCTTGAGGATGAAGCCATCGGTTACACCGACAGCAGCCACGTAGTCCCGGGCAAAACGGCGCATGATGTCGGTGAAGTCCTTGCCTGTGGCGGGTTGCACGAGCCGCAAGTCGCCCTCCACCGACACGACGCGCACGGGATCACGGGGCGCGCCCAGGCCAATCTCCACCTCGGCACAGACGGGGACAAACTCCACATGCGGTTCCAGGCGGCTCACGAACTCGTCGGGGATGGTTACACCGTTCCAGCGGCAAGGCGCGAAGCCCAGGCACTTGCTCACCACGATTCGCGGTCTTGGGAACTGGGACATGGCGACGCCTCCTTCAGTCGTGGGCGCAGCACCGCTACAGGCGCGGGCCAAAGACGCCTCCCTGCGCTATGCCTGACTTTCCGCCCCTTTGTACCGCCCCTGGAATGCCTCCATCAGCGCCTTGCGCTGTTCGGGCGACAACACCTCTTCTTTGGACACGCTCCGCAGGAAGTCCTTCAACTGCTTCTCCGTCAGCACCGGCACGTCGGGGTTCTGGATGGTCAGTTCGGCTTTGGGCGAGGAGAACACCACCGCACCGTGGACGGGGACTTCGGCATCGGGCAGCACCCTGGCGACGAACTTCTGCGTCGCCTCAATCAGGGCCTTGAGATCTCGCGACGGGTTGCCTAGCGACTCGGTGCCGAAGAACCCGAACAGGCGGCGCAGGGTGAAGGGATGCTTCCATCGGCCGCCGTTGACGATGATGCGGCCGTCCTGCGATTTGACTAGGAAGACGATAACCCCCGGCGGCCCCACCACCACATGGGGCACGGGGCCGGTGTAGTTGAACAGCGTGAACTTGTTGCTGAAGCCTTTCATCCCGCGCGTCAGCACCTGGTCGGCGCGGGGTTCACGCACCCATTGGTTGGCATTGTACACGCCGATGTTGGACACCGTGAACCCGATGACCAGGCATCCCAGCGAGACCAGGAACAGTTGCGGCGAAAACGACACCACGAACCCTACCAGAAGAATCAGCAGGCCGATGAGGCTGGCGCGCTTGCCCAACTTGGCGCGTTGGGCGATCAACTGCTCGTCGGTTACGACCCTCATCTACTCTTCTCCGATGCCCAGGCGCTCGGCCACGCCCTGCTTGATTTGCTCCACGATTCTACCGTTGACGGCCCGCTCGGCCACGCGGATAGCGTTGCGGATGGCCTTGGCGTTGGAGCGGCCGTGGGCGATGATGACGACGCCATCCACGCCCAGCAGCGGCGCGCCGCCGTACTCGGCGTAATCCAGCCGGTGCTTCACCGCGCGGAAGGCCGGCTTGGCCAGCAGCGCCCCCAGCGCCGCCACCTTGCGCCGCCGAATCTCCTCGCCGATGATGCCCAGCATCAGCCCGGCGGCCCCCTCGGACAACTTGATGATGACGTTGCCCGTGAACCCATCGGTTACCACCACGTCGGCCATGCCCGCGGGGATGTCCTTGCCCTCCACGTTGCCGATGAAGTTGAGGTTGCTGTTCTTCAGGAGTTCAAATGCCTCCTGCACCAGCATACTCCCCTTCCCCGGCTCCTCGCCGTTGGACACGATGCCGACCCTGGGGTTGGGCACGCCCAGCACGCGCTCGGCGTAGATGCTCCCCATAAGGCCGAACTGCTGAAGGTACAGCGGTTTGCAATCCGTGTTGGCGCCGATGTCCAAGATGAAGGTAAAGCCGGTCGCGGTGGGGTAGACGGTGGACAGGGCGGGGCGCTTGATGCCCGGGATGCGGCCCAGGCGGAACAGCGCAGCCGCCAGCACGCCGCCGGAATTGCCCGCCGACATGAAGGCGTCGGCCTCGCCGCTCTTGAGCAGGTTCATCCCCACCACCATAGACGAGTCCTCTTTCGCCTTGACGGCCTCGGCGGGGTGTTCGTCCATCTCAATCACCTGGCTCGCATGGCGGAATTGAACTCTGTCGGGGGGCAGGGGGTATTTCTCCAAAAGGGGCTTGACCTTGTCCTCCTGCCCGACGAGCAGAATGTCGGCGGAACCGTCGGACAGGTAATCTCGCACGCCTTGGATAACCACTTCGGGGGCGTAGTCGCCTCCCATCGCGTCCACTACAATCCTCATGGGGCGCCTCCTGGTGAGATTGCCCGGCACACGGGGCTAACAAGGATTGTAGTGGATTTTTGCCCAGTTGACAACTGGCCACACGCGGGGTATAATGTACGACAAAGCCCGCGTGGTGGAATTGGCATACACAGCAGGTTGAGGGCCTGTGCCGGTGACGGCGTGGAGGTTCGAGTCCTCTCGCGGGCACCTCTTCGGGCGCGACAAGTCGCACTGGGACGACAAGGATGGCGACTCGGTTCCGGCGTTCGCTTGTAGGTTTTGCGCACGCGATCTGCTGTTGTCATTGCGAGCGCAGCGAAGCATCTCGGTTGCCGAGATTCTTCGGCGCTCTGCTGGGATTGCTTCGGGGCTTCGCCCCTCGCAATGACGACTTGGGCCTGTCATTGCGAGCGCAGCGAAGCATCTCGGTTGCCGAGATTCTTCGGCGCTACGCGCCGTCGCGATGATGGCTACCAGCGAACCTGGAACCGAATTGGGTCGGCAAAAGCCTTGACAGAACCGCCAACTAGCCGTATAATGGCGTTTGTTGGCAACATCACAAATCGGTACATCCTGCGAGGATTGGAGTGCCAATGGGGGTAATCTCCAGTTGCTGCTCCAGCACAGGTCCATTACCGTGCGCTACGAGAGCGCACTCTTGCCCGCCTCGCAGATTTTTTGTAACTTCTGCTGGTGAAGGGAGGTGATCGCCCACAGACACTTCGCGCAGCGGGTAGGCCCGCTGCAAACCACCGTACTCTGAACGCAGTTGGGACCCTAGGACACTGGCCCTCTGGGCCAACCATGTAGAGGAGGAGAGGTGTTTATGAAAACCGCGAAGTATGTTGGATTGATCGTGTTGGTCGCCATGCTGGCGAGCCTGTTCGCGGGCTGCGGCGGCGGTGGGGCCCAGACCATCAAGATCGCCATCATCGCCCCCATGACCGGCGACGTGGGCACCTTCGGCGCGTCCACCCGCGACGGCGCAGTCCTCGCCTTTGAGGAGTGGAACGCCAAGGGCGGCGTCCTCGGCAAGAAGATTGAGTGGGTTGTGGCCGACGGCCGCTGCGACCCCCAGGAGGCCCGCAACGCCGCCAACAAGGTGATTGACCAGGACAAGGTCAAGTTCATCGTGGGCGAGGTCTGCTCCAGCGCCTCCATCCCCGTCTCCGAAGTCGCCAACGAGAAGAAGGTGCTGCAGATGAGCCCGACGTCCACCAGCCCCAAGGTAACGACCTTCGCCGACGGCCCCACCAAGCCCTTCTCCTTCCGCGCGTGCTTCATTGACCCGTTCCAGGGCACCGTGATGGCCAAGTTCGCGCTGGAGAACCTGAAGGCCAAGACGGCGGCGGTCCTCCTGGACCAGGGCAACGACTACGTGCGCGGCCTGGCCGAGTACTTCCGCGATGCCTTTGAGAAGGGCGGCGGCAAGGTCCTCGTCTGGGAGACCTACACCAAGGATGACACCGACTTCTCGGCCATCCTGGCGAAGGTTGCCGACGCCAAGCCCGACTTCCTGTTCCTGCCCGACTACTACAACAAGGTCAACCTCATCGCCAAGCAGGCCAAGGAGAAAGGCATCACCGCGGTGATGGGCGGCGGCGACGGCTGGGACTCCGAAGAGTTGGACGTGGCGGCGGTGGACGGCGGCTTCTTCAGCAACCACTACGATGCTGCGGACCCGCGCCCCATCGTCCAGTCCTGGCTCAAGACCTATGGCGCTCGCTACGGCGGCAAGGTCCCCGATGCCCTGGCGACCCTTGCCTACGACGCGGCCAACATGCTCCTGACCGCCATCCAGCAGGCCGGCAGCGACGACCCCGACAAGGTGCGCGTCGCCCTGGAGAAACTCACGTTTGAGGGCGTGTCCGGCAAGATCACCTTTGATGCGCAGCACAACCCGATCAAGTCGGCCGTCGTCATTTCCGTGAAGGATGGCAAGAAGTCCTACATGGCCACGGTGAACCCGTAAACCTGAGGCGCATTTCCTGCAGGGGGGCGGGCACATTCCGCCCCCCTGCGGAAAGAGGACCCATGCACACCGTTTGGCCACCAGCCCCTCGCAATCTCTGTGCAGGAGATTTGGCATGAATCGTACTTTGAAGTCGTTGGCCCTGTTCCTTGGGGGGATTGCGCTCGGCGTCGCTGCTGCCGGGCTTTTCATGCTCTTCCACTCTTCCCTCACCCCTCAAGAATTGGAGGCCTGGGACAAAGACGGCGTGGTCCCGGGCCTTGTGATGCAGGCCGGTTCCATTGGCTTTGGCGTCTGGTTCCTGTATCTGGTCGGTTGGATTACCCGCTCGCAGATTCGCAAGCAAGCCGGTGCCGGCTTCGGCAAGATCGCCCGTTCGGTAGCGGGCAATGCACTCATGATTTTGCTCGGCCTGTGGTTCCTGTGGCGGATGTTCATCCAGCACCCCGAGGGCGTGCTCATCAACCCCACGCTGTTCGCCCAGTACATCGTTGACGGCATCCGCCTGGGCTTCGTGTACGCCCTGATTTCGCTGGGGTACACCATGGTGTACGGCATTGTGCGCCTCATCAACTTCGCTCACGGCGACGTCTTCATGGTGGGCAGTTTCACCAGTTTCTATGCCATCAAGGCGATGCGGCTGCACCTGCTGCCGGCCAAACTGTTCCCATCGCTCTCGCAGTGGGTGGCGATCACCATCGGCACGGTGCTGGTGATCATCCTCTCCATGCTGGTCTGCGCCCTGCTCGCCATCACCATTGAGCGCGTCGCCTACAAGCCGCTGCGGAATGCGCCGCGCATCGCTGCCCTCATCACCGCCATTAGCGTCTCATTCTTCCTGGAATACTTCTCGTCGCTGCCCGAGGTGTTCACCTCCAACTACATCATCTACGAGCAGCCGTTCAAGGTGGTCAGTTGGAAGATTCTGGGCGTGCAGATTTCCAACGTAACCATCATCATCATTTTGGTGTCCATCCTGTTCCTGTTGCTGCTGCGCTGGATCGTGTACGGCACCAAGACGGGCAAGGCCATGCGCGCCACGTCGTGGGACAAGCCCACCGCGCGCCTCATGGGCATTGACGTGGACAACGTCATCACCAAGACATTCGCCATCGGCGCGGCGCTGGCGGGGGCGGGCGGCGTCCTGTATGCTATCGCTTACCCGCAACTCATCGTGTTCATGGGCATCATGCCCGGCCTCAAGGCCTTCGTGGCCGCGGTGCTGGGCGGCATCGGCAACCTGACCGGTGCGTTCGTCGGCTCCCTCATCATGGGTCAGGCCGAGATGCTCAGCGCGGGCTACATCCTGACGCCCATGCGCGACGCCATCGCCTTCACCATCCTCATCATCGTGCTCCTCATCCGACCCACCGGCATCTTCGGCGAACCGGAGGGCGAGAAGGCGTAGGCGCGATGGGACGGCGCGGCGGCCCTTCTGCCGCTGCGCCTCGCGGGCTTCAGGGCGGCACTTTCACTAGAAATCGTCATACCGGAGACAGGTTATGAAGAGAAGAAAACTGGAGTTCCTCGGAGCATCCTGGCTCTTCTGGGTCGGCGCCATCGCCATCTATGCGGTCGTCCAGGTGCTGTTCAGCACCAACGTCATCACCGACTACATGAAGACCGTGATCCAACTCGGCTGCGTCATGACTATCGTGAGCCTGGGGCTGAATCTCATCTACGGATTCAACGGGCAGTTCTCCCTGGGGCAGTGGGGGTTCTACGCCATCGGCGCGTATGCTTCGGCGGACATCACCTACCGGTACGCCGCCAAGGTGAGCATCCCCCTGAACCTCGGATTTGCCACCTTTGACGTGGGCAAGATTGCCATATTCCTGGTGGCTATCCTGTTCGGCGCGCTGCTGGCCGGAGTCATCGCCTACCTGTTCGGCCTGCCGGTGCTCAAGTTGGGGTCCGACTACTTCGGCATCGCCACGCTGGGGTTCACCATCGTGGTCAAGGTGCTGGCGGACAACTCGGACACCATCCTGCCCTTCCCGGAGATGAAGGGTGCGCGCGGCATGGTGGGCATCCCGCGCCTCACCACGTGGTTCTGGTCCTTCTTCCTGCTGGTGCTGTGCATCCTCATCCTGCGCAACATCCTGCACTCCACGACCGGGCGCGCCATCGTCTCCGTCCGCGAGAACGAAATTGCGGCCAAGGCGATGGGCATTGACACCGTCAAGTACAAGACCCTGTCCTTCGTCATCGGCGGCATCTACGCAGGGCTGGCGGGCGGCATCTACGCGCACCTGTACGCTTTCCTCCACCCCAGCCTGTTCCATTTCATCAAGTCCTTTGACCCGATGATCATCATCGTGTTCGGCGGGCTGGGGTCCATCACGGGGACCATCGTGGCCGCCTTCGCGTGGGCGTTCTCGCTGGAGGGATTGCGCATCATCTTGCCTTCGGGCGCAGAGGCGTGGCGGTACATCATCTACCCCGTCGCGCTGCTCCTCATCATGCTGTTGCGGCCGCAGGGCCTGCTGGGTGGCATAGAATGGGGGTTCCTCAAGCCCATCCAGTGGCCGCGCCGCAAGATTGACACAGGCGCGCCGACCGTAGAAACCGCGACTCAGGAGGCAGTGTGATGGGCCCATTGCTGCAAGTAGAACGCTGCACCAAATACTTCGGTGGCCTGCGGGCGGTCTGCAACTTTGACATCACCGTGAACGAGGGCCAACTGGCCGGTCTCATCGGGCCTAACGGCGCAGGCAAAACCACCGTGTTCAACATGATCACCGGCCTGTACACCGTAACCGACGGCGACATCTTGTTTGACGGCAAGAGCATCGTGGGGATGCAGCCCCACGCCATCGCCCAACTGGGCATCTCGCGCACGTTCCAGAACATCCGCCTGTTCCCCAACCTGACCGTGCTGGACAATGTGCGCACGGCCTACCACACGCACGCGGGGTACGGCATCCGCGACGCTATCTTCCGCACGCCGCACTTCTGGCGCAAGGAGAAGGAACTCACCGAGCGCGCGCAGGAGTTCCTGGCCGTGTTCAACCTGGCCGACCGCCAGGACGAGATCGCCAAGAACCTGCCTTACGGCGAGCAGCGCCGCCTGGAAATCGCCCGCGCGCTGGCCACCAACCCGCGGCTGCTCCTGCTGGACGAGCCTGCGGCCGGCATGAACCCGAAAGAAGTGGTCAACCTGATGGACCTGATCCACTTCATCCGCGACAAGTTCTCGCTCACCATCCTGCTCATTGAGCACCAGATGCGCGTGGTCATGGGCATCTGCGAGGAGATCACCGTGATGGACTTCGGCGAAGTCATCGCTCGCGGGACACCTGCGGAAATCCAGAATGATCCGCGCGTCATTGAAGCCTATCTCGGGCGCGGCACCGCGGCCCGCCTCGGAGGGGTGCGCTATGCTTCTTGAGGTTGAGAACCTCCACGTGTACTACGGAGCCATTCACGCCCTTCAGGGGCTTACCTTCCACCTGGAGGAAGGGGAAATTGTAACCCTCATCGGCGCGAACGGGGCCGGCAAATCCACCACCCTGAACACCATTTCGGGCCTCCTGCGCCCGCGCGAAGGTTCCATCCGTTTCAAGGGCCAGGAACTCACCCGAATGCGCGCCCACGACATCGTGCGCCTGGGCGTCGTCCAGGTCCCCGAGGGCCGCAAGATTTTCGCCACCCTCACCGTGTCCGAGAACCTGGACATGGGCGCGTACACTCGCACCGACCCGGCCGAAATCGCCCGCAGCCGCGAGCGCGTCTTCGCCTCGTTCCCGCGCCTGGAGGAGCGCCTCAACCAGTTGGGCGGCACGCTGTCCGGCGGCGAGCAGCAGATGCTGGCCATGGGCCGCGGTCTCATGTCCCGCCCTACGCTCCTGCTCCTGGACGAGCCGTCCATGGGCCTGGCACCCATCCTGGTGGAGGAAATCTTCTCCATCATCCAGGAGATCAACTCCCAGGGCACGAGCATCCTGCTGGTGGAGCAGAACGCCAACATGGCCCTGTCCATCGCCCACCGAGGGTACGTGCTGGAGACAGGCCGAATCGTGCTGGAGGGCACCGCCCAGGAACTGCGAGACAACCCCCAGGTCAAGAAGGCCTACCTGGGCGAAGCCTAGTTTCACCGGAACTCACACCAAGCCCCGGTGAAACGCCGGGGCTTTTTCGTGGAGCGAGAGCATGGCCGCAACGGTGGCACTGACAGAAGGCGCGTACCTCATCCCATCGGGGTCCAACACGGGCCTCATCGTCGCCGAGGGCAAGGCGGTCGTCGTGGACGCGGGGCTGGACGCCGACACGGCCCGGCGCGTGGCGAAGGCGCTCGCCGAGTTGCGGGCGCGGCCCGTGGCCCTGCTCCTCACCCACGCCCACGCCGACCACTTCGGCGGAGCCAGTGCCATCGCCGAGCGGTTCGGGATTCCGGTGTACGCCCCCGCGCTGGAAGCCGCCGTCGTGGAGAACCCGTACCTGGAGCCGCAGTTCCTGTTTTCGGGCGCTGCGCCCGTGCCCGAACTTCTCGGCAAGTTCACCCTGGCGACGCCCTGCCGCGTCAACCGCATCGTGGAGCCCGGCCCGCTGGACGTGGACGGCATCCCCGTGCAGGCCGTGCCGCTCCCCGGCCACGCGCCCAACCAGATGGGCTACGGGTTCGGCGGGACGCTGTTCTGCGGCGACGTGTTCTTCCCTAGCGAGACGCTGGCGAAGCACCCGATTCCCTTCTGCGCCGACGTGGAGCTCGCGCTGGAGACGCTCCGCCGCCTGCCGGAGATGCCCTACGTGCACTTTGCGCCCGGCCACGGCCCGGCCCTGGCCGACCCCGCCGCCGAGTGCCGCGCCAATGCCGACCGCCTGCTCGCCATCGCGGACATCATCCTGGGGGCGTGCGCGGCCCCCGCGTCCACGGGCGACCTGGTGAAGGCCGTCATGGACGCCCTGGGCGCCACGCTCAACCAGATTGCGCAGTACTGCCTGGCCCAGACCACGGTGCTGGCGTGCGCCGCCTGGCTCCGTGCGCAGGGTCGGCTGGACGTGGTCTTCGCCGACAACCGAATGCTCTGGGCGCGGACGGCGGCCTAGAGGTCCCGCCGCGTCGCCTGTCGCAGCCGCGTGGGCGGGTTCGCATCCCTGCCCACCCATGGGTGCCGCGCACGTCCGGAAGTGCGCCGCACCGTGAGCCGCCCTGCGGTTTTGGAACGCATCGCGGCGGATGCTTGACAATCAGCAGGAGTGTGATATACTTGGTACGCGTCCCGGACGCGCCGGCTCGCCCGATCCGGCACCACGACGAACCCTATCGGGCGCAGGCTCCAACGGCGCAGTCTCCTCGTCGCAACGACGCGGCATTCACCGATGTTGCCGATTCGCGGGAATCGGAATCCAGATTCAGGACTCTGTGTCTGGGACACGACGGTCGTTTCGGTTTTCCGTTCGTGAAGGGAGGTGATGCCCAGAGGTTACCCTGATTTTCCTAGGAGGACCGGTTACCCCATTCGTATCGTAGAGGAGGAGAGACAGCATGTTCGGGAAACACAAATGGCTAACCGTGCTACTGGTCGTTGTAACAGTGGTTACCATGCTCGGAGCCTGCGGGGCCAAGCCCACGCCGACGGCGCCCCCGCCGTACCAGGCCAAGCCCACGCCGACGCCCGAGCCGACGACACCACCTGAGCCGACCAAGGCTCCCATGAAGATCACCGTGGCGACGGATGCCACCTGGCCCCCGTTTGAGTACGTGGATGAGCAGACCAAGGAGATCGTCGGGTTTGACATTGACCTGATGAAAGCCATCGCTGCCGAAGCGGGGTTTGAGGTGCAGTTCGTCAACGTGGCGTGGGACTCGCTCTTGGCGGGCATGGCCGCGGGCCAGTACGACGCTGCGTGCTCGGCGATGACCATCACCGAGGAGCGCAAACAGCAGTTTGACTTCTCGGATCCGTACTACAACGCCGGCCAACTCATCGCGGTGCGCGCGGATGAGACCCGCATCAACGGCCCGGCGGACCTGGCGGGCAAAGTGGTGGGCGCTCAACTGGGCACCACCGGCGCCATTGAGGTGGAGAAAATCAAGGGCGCCACGCTGAAGAACTACGACACCGTGGACCTGGCCTTCCTGGACCTCATCAACGGCCAGATTGACGCCGTAGTCGCCGACAACCCGCTGGTAACCGGCTACGTGGCCAAGTATGCGGGCAGGATCAAAGCGGTCGGCAAGCCCTTCACCGACGAGTTCTACGGGATCGCCGTCCGCAAGAACGCGCCCGAAATCCTGCAGGCCATCAACAAGGGCTTGAAGGCGGTCATGGACAAGGGGATCATCGCCCAGTTGGAGCAGAAGTGGCTGGCAGCGCCTCCCGCTGCGGCAATCCCTGCGCCCGACCCGACCAAGAACAGCCTGATCCGCTACATTGAGAAGGTGGACGACTACACGGTCAAGATCTACCTGAACCGGCCGGACGTCGCCTTCACCCAGAAACTGGCCTTCAACGCCTTCTCGTTCCTGAGCCCGGAGGTCATCAAGAAGTTCAACGGCGGTGGAGACCTGTTCAAGAACCCCGTCGGCACCGGCCCGTTCATGCTCAAGGAATGGGTACCCGACGACCACATCACGCTGGTGGCGAACCCCAACTACTGGGGCGGCGCGCCCAAACTCAAGAACCTGGTCTTCCGCGTCGTCAAAGAAGCCCCCGCTCGGCTCCTGGAACTCCAG